>JAYKIB010000093.1:0-64291 GCA_035285005.1 Prochlorothrix sp. | reverse complement strand
CGAGATGCCCAATGAATCGAGATGCCCAATGAATCGAGATGCCCAATGAATCGAGATGCCCAATGAATCGAGATGCCCAATGAATCGAGATGCCCAATGAATCGAGATGCCCTTGTTTGACTCCTGTTTTACTCCTTTGCCCGCTGGGCCTCTTCCTCAGCCATCTGCCGCTTCAACTCGTCAATATTCATTGCCACCGTGTCCACATCTTGCTGCTCCACAGACCCTAAAACTACCTGGCGACCAGATAGAGGCGCCTGGGGATTGGCCACCTCTGCCGGACGGGGCAGGGGAGCAGACCCTCCCTCGGCCTGTAGCTTCACAATCGAGTCCACTGTGGGTTGATCCACCCAACCCCGCAGGACCATAATTTCCCCCAGGCGATGCCCCGTCACGCTCTGATCCAATAGAGCCACCTCCACATGGGACGGTGTGATAAACCCAGCCTCCACTAAAAATTCCCCAATACGCTTCCGCTGATTGGGTTGATTGGGTGAGGTGGGCTGGCCCTTGGATGGCTGTTCGGAGGGGGAAGTGGGATTCTGGTTGGTCATATTCGATTCCTTCTCAATCCAAGGGGGTCGGTTGGGAGCGGGGTTGCAACAACGTGCTTCACTGGAAACTGACCTTAAATCAGTTCAATCCGTGGGGCACCTCGAACAATGAAAATTTTCGTCCAGTCACTCCCGTCAGACTCAAGGTCTATTGAGGTGCCCTTTACCTTAGCCTACTCCCCTCCTGCTTTTCATACGCATAACCTTGCGATTTACAACAATCCCCGAAAATTAACCAAAATCACGCCCATGGTACCACTGCCCAAAGACCTGAACGAAGCTGTGACCCAAGCCCAAGCTGCGGCCCAAGCTGCGCTGGATGCGGGATATCTTCGGATTCAAGTGGAAATTAATATTCCTGAACTGAAAATTCAGCCCATTGCCGAACAGTTTATTCAACCCTTCACGTCTTTGGAATCCCAACTGCGACTGCTGTTTCCGGATGCGGGGGCAGCTGCCCTTGCCCGTCGAGACTGGAACAACCCCGCTTTTACGGTGCGGGGGTTAAATGAGACCAAGATTAAGGATGAAGAATCGCTCTTTATTTTCATCGAGCCTTCTTCGGTGGAAGTGGAAGAGGTGGAGAAAATCTGCGACGCAGCGAGCCCGCGCCCGATTATTTTGCTTAATCCCTGCTTGGAAGATGTGGTGGCGGTGGGGATTGGTTATGCGGCCCGTCGATTACGCGATCGATTCTTGAGTACGATCGAACCCTGCTACTATCTCCAGCCCCTCGACCAAGCTGCGCTGTTCCGCTGCTATCCCGGCTCCTGGGAACTGTGGCAAGAGCAAGACGGCACCTATCGCAAGATTCAGGACTTTGCCACCAAACCCTCTGGGGAAGATGTGGAACTGATTTTGTACGGTGATGGAGCGGAGATGGGTCCCGCAGATCAGGAGACCGGAGGCGGGGCAGCCCCAGGGAGCGGAAATAGGCCAGGGGTGTTAACTCGTTTGCAGCGTTTTATCAAGGCCCTGAGCCAGTAGCAGCCCGGAGGGAGTCTGCTGCCCCGCGTTTCCCGTTGCTGGCAGTCGTAACTCCCTCATAGCCCCCTGTGGCGATCGATCGTCATCCTGATTTTGCTCTCCGATTCTGTAAAAAGGTAGAGATCACTTCCGGGCACCTCGATTAATACAGATTTTTACCGCAGTACCCACAGCAGAATCAGGGTTGGGTTGGGCGGCTTCGCCGCCCGCCACAATTATCGAGGTGCCCTCCCCTGTATACCAGGCTCTGGGGAGAATCTCTCCCCAGAATCGCCAGCACAGAGGAGATATTTCCCGGGCTGCTCCCAGGCATGTCATCAATTCACTGGAGAATCCTTGCGCGATCAGAGTGATACGCCCGCCCCCGTGGTATAGGCGGGGGGCTGTGTCCCTGATTTTGAGGGCATTCTAGGACTCATGTCTGACTGCATCTCCAGGCGCAGGCACCTGTCCCTTGCCCGATTGCGTTATGTGAAGATTCGGTGAAGATTGCATAGCAGCAAGCAAGGTGGGTTCAATCCTTTGCAAAAAAAATTCATAATAAGGAAAACCTCGAAAAGTCCTTTGGCTGGCTGGTCCACCCAGGATTCAGAGCGATCGCGGCCTATGCGTCGGTGGGGCTAGAGGGAGTGTGATCCCTGCATTTCATGCCACGGATAGCTACCATCGGTTGAACGGCTTTGCCGCCCAACCTAACGCATCGAGGATTCCTACGCATTATGGCGGTCTGATTGAGTCAGGGACTTCCTGATTGTCGCTAGACCGGCTTTTCGCTGTTCGGACCCCTCCCTCGGAACAGTATCGCGCCTTTTGTCTTTTTAGCCCGTCATCCTATCACTATGATCCCAACGGCAAACTCTTCTGCCCCGCGTCGTATCGTTGTGGGAGATGTTCACGGTCACTATGACACCCTGCTGCGTCTGTTGGCGCTGATTGGCCCCGGTGCCCAGGATGAAGTGTATTTTGTTGGCGATTTAATCGATCGAGGGGCTGGAAGTGCTCAGGTGGTGGAGCTGGTGCGCCGTGAAGGCTATCACACCTTAATTGGCAACCATGAGCAGCTTTTGATCCAAGCCATGGCGGACTATTTGGAGTTTTCGGAAAGCATAGAATACCATCCTTGGTTTTACAGTGGCGGGATGGAAACGTTGGGGAGCTACGGGCGAGATCTAGACAAGCTAGAGGCAGATATGCGGTGGCTGTATGAACAGCCGTTTTATTACGACTTGGGAGATTTTTGGCTTGTCCATGCGGGGGTTGATCCCGATCGATCGGTGTCGGAACAATCGGCCCATGATCTGTGCTGGATTCGGGGAGACTTCCACACGATCGATCGCCCTTACTTTGCGGATAAAACCATTGTGACGGGTCACACCATCACCTTCACCTTGCCCAATATTGCTCCGGGGATGATTGCTCAGGGGCCGGGTTGGCTTGATATTGATACCGGTGCCTATCATCCCCGCAGTGGTTGGCTCACAGCCCTCGATTTGGACCAGCAAATGGTTTACCAGGCCAACGCCTACAGTAGTGCAACCTGGATTTCCCCCCTCGCCGATCGGGTCCAATCCTATAAATCGCCGGTATCTAAATCGCCGGTATCGTCACAAACCCATGCGATGTGCCAGTAATCGCTAAGGGGCTGTTTGGACGCTGCGGCCAAGGACCGTAGCGCAGGTCTTGGTAGAATTTCCCTCAGTCCACCTTTTGAAGGGGGAAGAAGAGGCTGCCTCCCGCTTTACGAGGAGGGTTAGGGGGGATTCTCGCCGGTTTCCCAATATCCTCTTAGATTAACTGTGGCAGACAGCCATGCTATCCGCCACAACGATCAATCATAATCATCCCATGGTCCTCGATTAATGGGGTTGGGGGGCTTTCCTGCCCGATTCGGCCCTGATTTTGGCCTGGGTCACCGGACGAAAGTGGGAATTTTTCGAGGTTTCCTGATTCTGACTCCTGCAAAACTACCCGCTTCACAACTCAGTTTTCGCCTTGCTCGCGGTCGGTCTGGGAAACTGCCACTGCGGAGCAGTGGATTGCCTTTGAATAGGCCGATCCGTGACCCGCTGGTGGGCGGCGTAGCCGATCGCCCCAACCCCGATTCCGGTGTGCTCAACTGCCCTAAAACCTAGATTGTTCGAGGTGCCCGTTGTTTCATGACCTCACCCATAATTCCCTAACCTAGCGTCTGCCATGACTTCCAGCCTGACCTATCCCCCCGCCCGTCGCGATGACCACATCGACCATCACCACGGTACCCCCGTTCCCGATCCCTATCGCTGGCTAGAGGCCCCCGACAGCGAAGAAACCCAAAGCTGGATTAGGGCTGAAAATGCTATTACCACTACCTTTCTTGAAAATATTCCCCAACGGGAGCAAATTCGAGATCGTCTGACCCAACTTTGGAACTTTGAGCGCTATGGCACACCCTTTCGTAAGAAACTACCCGACGGCAGCTATCGCTACTTTTACTTCAAAAACGACGGTCTCCAAAACCAAAGCGTTCTCTACGTCCAAGACAGCCTCGATGGTGATCCCCGTGTCCTCCTAGATCCTAACCTCCTCTCCGCAGACGGGACCACGGCCCTCGGCAGCATCTCTATTAGCGAAAACGGTCAACTCCTGGCCTACTCCCTCTCCCACTCCGGCTCTGACTGGCGTGAATGGTATGTGCGTGACATTGAAACGGGACAGGATCGCGGCGATCGGCTCCAATGGAGTAAATTTTCCGGTGCCGCCTGGAGTCCAGATCACCAGGGCTTCTACTATGGTCGCTACGATGAACCTAATGCTGATAGCCAGTTTGAGGATACTAACTATTTCCAGAAACTTTATTACCATCGTCTGGGGACTCATCAAAGCGAGGATCGTCTCATTTATCATCGCCCTGACCAACAGGAATGGGGATTTGGCGGCGAGGTGACCGATGATGGTCGCTATTTAATTATCGAAGTCTGGCTCGGGACCGATTCCCGTAACCTCCTATTTTATCAAGATCTACACCGGGCGACTCCCGATCAGCCAGCCCCCGTCGTGGAACTGATCTCAGAATTTGAAGCAGGCTTTTCTGTGGTGGGCAATGTGGGCAGTCAGTTCTGGATTTGGACGGATCTGGATGCTCCCAAAGGCCGACTCATTGCCATTGACTTGGCCCAACCCGATCGATCCCAGTGGCAGGAAGTGATTCCCGAGGGTGATGACACCCTAGAGAGCGTTAGCCTCATCAATAATCAATTTGTAGCTCTCTACCTTAAGGATGCGGCTTCCCAGGTCAAAATATTCGATCTCCAGGGTCAGTTTCTCCAGGATGTGGCCCTTCCTGGTCTCGGATCCGTGGGTGGCTTTAGCGGCGATCGATCCGACACGGAGACTTTCTACAGCTACACCAGCTACACCAGTCCCACCCGCATCTATCACTACAACTTCACCACGGGTCAAAGTACCCTCTTTCGGGAGCCCAGCGTCGATTTTGACTCCACTCTCTACGAAACCCGCCAGGTTTTTGTTTCGAGCACGGACGGTACTCCCATTCCCCTCTTTATTACCCACAAAAAAGGCTTACCCCTCAACGGCCAAAACCCCACGTACCTCTACGCCTATGGTGGCTTTAACATTTCCCTAACTCCCAGCTTCCGGGTTAGTTTGACGGTGTGGCTAGAGATGGGTGGGATCTATGCGGTGGCAAACCTGCGGGGGGGGGGAGAATATGGTGAATCCTGGCACCAAGCTGGCATGAAGGCCAATAAGCAAAATGTCTTTGATGACTTTATCAGTTGTGCTGAGTGGCTCATTGCTGAACAGTACACTAGCACTCCCAAGCTGGCGATCGCGGGGGGCAGTAATGGTGGTCTGTTGGTGGGAGCCTGTATGACCCAGCGCCCCGATTTATTTGGGGCGGCCCTGCCAGCGGTGGGGGTAATGGATATGCTGCGGTTTCATCAGTTCACGATCGGCTGGGCTTGGTGTGCTGAATACGGATCCCCGGAGAATCCGGAAGATTTCCCGGTTCTCTACGCCTACTCGCCGCTCCATAACCTTAAGCCGGGTACCTGCTATCCCGCGACTCTCATTACCACGGCTGACCACGACGATCGGGTCGTTCCAGCCCATAGTTTCAAGTTTGCGGCGGCCCTCCAATCGGCCCATCAGGGCGACCCACCGGTACTGATCCGCATTGAAACCAAAGCCGGACATGGTGCTGGCAAGCCGATCGCGAAGCAAATTGAGGAAGTTACGGATCAGTGGGCCTTTTTGGTCAAGGTTCTGGATATAACCGGATGATCGCGACGGGATGATCGCAACGGACCGGTACCTGGGGGCAACGTGAGGCCGAGGATTCCCTGGGGCAGCTTGCTGTCACCTTAGCGGCAGCTGCTGCCTGTCAAATTCCGAAGTGTCGCGGCCATAACAGCCTGGGACTGTCCCGTCACCGTGAATGCCAAGGATTCCCGATAGAGACGCTGGGCCGAATGGGTCGCCGTATTCGCCGCACCGCTGGAGGCTGCCACCGCAGCCTGGGCCGATCGGCCCATCAACCCGATCGCCTGTCCCCGCAACTGTAAAGCCCGTTGCACCCAGGTTTCACTTGCTGGCTCCGTCATCTGGTTCAGTTCCGCGAAGGCCCCATAAATTGCCACCCGCAGCGCCACCAACTCCTGCTCCAAGCTTCCTGCCGCCGCGGCTAAACCGTCCCCCCCCCGCCGATCGGCCATTGACCTAACGAGGGCCACACTGGCCGCCGTATTGCCCAGGGCAAATAAACTGCCCCCCAGAACTTTCCGTCGGTCCTGTTTGGCTAAAAAGCCTGCCGGTCGCTCAAATAGGACTAAATTCTGGGGTAAATACCAGCGATCGAACTGAATAGCCACGGTTTGGGTCGAAGCTAAGCTGACTAAGGCAAAGGGCGGACCACAGGTGAGGGAACCCTGCTCCCCACGATCGGCACTGGCAAAGGGCACCAGTCCGTAAATAATGCGGCGATCGGGTAATGTTGCTGCCACCACCACCCGATCGAAAATGCCCCAGCCCGTGACCCAGGGGGCTTCACCCGTCAAATGATAGCCGCCATCGACCTGTTCAGCCTCCAAGGGACAGGGATCTCGCCGCAGATGGGCAAAGGCAACTCCTAACCCCAATTTTCCCGTTTTTACAGCTTCTAGGGATTCCTCTAGGCCCTGGGTTTGGCTGCGGCTCAGGAGCATGGCTGCACTTTGATGCTGTACGGCTAGGAAGGCCAAAGCACCTGATGCTTGGGTCAGTCGCTCCTGCCAGCGCGCTGCTAATAGGGGATCTTCAAACCCCGGTTCACCCAAGGTTTGGGCTAGTTTCGGGGCGAGCCAAGGGGTTCCCCAGCGGCCAATCTGTCGCCAGCCCTCCGCTAATGCTTGGGGATCCTGATCCAAAACCTGGGCTTGGGCCTGTAATGGCTCCAGTAAGTCCGAAATCACGGCTGAGGGGAGCCGTTCCATGGGCGGGATATGACAAGACATCGGGGAACCTCGGGACGATCGGGGTGCTAGGGGGATTGAGCCAGATGTTCACCTAGGCACTCAGCTTTTACCCTCTTCCTTCAGGAATAACCGCTCCCGATGCGCCTGTACGAGCTGAAACTCCCGATCGGCTACCAACGCCAACATTTGCACCATATTTTCAGGCCGTAGCAACGTCCCATCATTGCGGCAACTGCCCCGATACCGCAGCGTCACCTCCGCCAGAGATCCCCCAATCCCATCCGGGGGAACCACTGCTAAAGATGTGAGTCGATCGCGTAAATTGACCCGCATTTTCTTGCCCGACTTCGTTGTATGGTCCGTTTCCAGGCACTCCGCCGCCAAAATTGTATCAACCCAGCCTTGCCACTGCTCCAGGCTCGGTCCCTCTGGCAAAGCCGCATCCAATGCCGCCTGGGTTAGCGCCGCCACGCCCCCCGTTTCTCCCGGCTCTGGACTTGTGGTTGACGCATTCTCGATCGATCCGGTTTCGATCGATCCATCCTCGATCGCCACCACAGTCATCACCTGAATGGTATACTCCGCCTTCTCCAGTACTGCTGTCAGCGCTGGTGCCTTACTTTCCACCACCTGAACCCCATAAATCGGAATTTCTGCCGGAAATTGCGCGACTAGCTGGGCCTTGACTTGCTCTGGGTCTAACTCACGGGTCACTTCCAGATCCAGTAACTCTGCTCCACTTGTCATCCCTAACGACAACGCATTGGCCGGAACAATCCGAGGACTGGGGTGGTAGCCCCCCGTGAACGCGATCGGTAAATTAGCCCGACGTACTGCCCGCTCCCACAGCCGCATCAAGTCTAAGTGACTCAGCAGCCGCATATCGCCATGCTTGCCAAACTGGACTCGTAGGCGCTGGACCCGCTCCTTGGGTGGCTGAAAATGGCCCACAAACTCCGGAATCACCGGCGGAGGGACCACCACATTATGGCCAAAGTCCACCCCACAGACCCCACAATGGGAGCATCCCTCGAAAGAGCAATCCGGCACCGTCGCCGCTTCGAGGGCGCGTTCTAGGTCATCAATTAGCCATTGCTTACTGATCCCCGTATCCAGGTGATCCCAGGGGAGAGGTCGATTGAGAAGGCCAGAAACCGCCAACTGCTGATCGCCGGTTGCCGTAGCCTCTGAATGCTGGGGGGATGCACTCACCTTTGGATTCGCAGTGGTTGATAAGTGAGCAGTGACCGAGCTGCTAGATGAGGAGCCAGGGTTCTGAGTCCCTAAATCAGAGGAATTATCAAATATATTCCATTCTCCTGTTTCCACCTGGCGATACTTCCAGGTGAGTCCGGCTTCCTCGATTGCCTGGGTCCAAGCTCCAAACGCCCGATCGAGACTTTCCCACCAGGAATCCATTCCCGCCCCCAGTTCCCAGGCCCGCCGCACCACCGCCGCCAGCCGCCGATCGCCCCGACCGACAAAATCCTCCATTGCCGAAATTCGCACATCCGTAAAGTTGGCTTTAATTCCCCGCAGTCCCTGAAATTCCGCCTTCAGTAACTCCTGCTTGCGCATAAACTCTGTGGTGGAGACGGAATGCCACTGAAATGGCGTGTGGGGCTTGGGCGTGAAATTGGAGATTGTAATATTGAAATCCAAGCGACGACGGCCCTTACACTCCTGCCGCAACCAGCGCACCGTCTCCGCAATCCCCAGCACATCCGCATCCGTTTCCCCCGGCAGGCCGATCATAAAGTAGAGCTTTATCTTGGTCCAGCCCTGTTGATAAGCTTCCTTCACTCCCCGCAGAAGCTCTTCGTTGGTTAAGCCTTTGTTGATAATATCCCGCATTCGCTGGGTACCTGCCTCGGGTGCGAAGGTAATCCCTGTTTTTCGCATTCCGCCGATGATATTGGCGATATTCTCATCGAAGCGATCGACCCGCTGACTGGGTAACGATAGGGAAATATTCTCATCCTTGAGACGATTCTTAATCTCCACCCCCAGGGCCGGAAGCGCCAGATAGTCAGAGCAACTGAGGGACAGCAGCGAAAACTCATTGTGCCCCGTTGCCCGGATCCCTTTTTCGATTGCATCCACCACCGTATCCGGCTCCACATCCCGCGCTGGTCGGGTCAGCATGCCCGGCTGACAGAACCGACAGCCCCGCGTACAGCCCCGGCGAATTTCCAAGGTGAGCCGATCGTGAACCGTCTGCACATAGGGCACCAGACCAATGGAGTAGGCGGGTAACGGAGTGGCTACCCGCCGCAAAATCTGGGCTGGCACCTCAGGCCGATTCGGATGTACCGATCCATCCGCTGCCATGTCATAAAAACGCGGCACATAGACTCCCGGCACTTGGGCCAGGTCTAGCAGTAATTCTGAACGGCTCAGTCCTGCGGCCTTCCCTTCTTCCACGATTAGACCAATTTCCGGTAACAGTTCTTCCCCATCCCCTAGGGCAATGAAGTCAAAAAATGCCGCATAGGGTTCCGGGTTTGAGGTGGCTGTCTGGCCTCCTGCAAAGATGAGGGGCCAACTGTCGGGATGGCTGAGGGGGAGATTGGGTTGGGATCGATGGGCCCAAGTGAGGGGGATTTGGGCTAAATCTAGCATTTCTAGAATATTGGTGGCCCCAAGCTCATAGCTGAGGCTAAAGCCCAAAATATCAAAAATTTTCAGACTCCGACGACACTCCACTGCAAACAGTGGTGTATCTGTTTCCCGGAGTTTTGCCGCCAAGTCCGGTGCTGGGAGATAGGCTCGATCGCACAGTTGGCGGGGCTGGGCATTCAAGATGTTGTAGAGAATGATATGGCCCAGGTTCGAGGCTCCCACCTCGTAAATCTCTGGATAGGTCAAGGCCCAGCGCACCTGGGTTTGCTCCGGTTCCGTGACCCAGGCCTTGTGGACTGCGCCCAACTCCGTCCCCAAGTAGCGGGCGGGACGGCTGACTTCGGGGGTGAGCAACTGTTCAACGGCAACGGCCACGGCGCGAATCTCCCTGGAGTTCAATCACAATTTAGAACCCTGATCTTAACGCAAGGACGAAGCTTCGTAACCTGCCCTATTGCAAATAGGGAAACGGCACGGGCAACTCGGGAACCCCCAAGCTCTGGACGTCTAGCCCCTGTATCCCTAATCCCTGGCTGTCCAGTTTCTGGGCCTCTTGCTCCAAGGATGCGGGCACCTCCAAGCCGTGGTGCTCCATCAGCCCCCGATCGGCCAAAATGGCCACCGTTGCCCCATCCGCCACCACCTGCCCCTGATCTAGCACTAGGACCCGATCGCACACCTCGCGGATGAGTTCCAAATCGTGGGATGACACCAGCATGGTTTCCCCCGAGGCCAGCAGCAACTGGATCAGCCGCCGTCGCGCCCGGAGGTCTAAATTCGCGCTCGGTTCGTCATATATCATCAGTCGCGGCTCCAAGGCCAGTACACTGGCGATCGCCACCATTCGCTTTTGCCCCCCGGACAGATGGTGGGGCGGTAGATGCAGCAGGGATTCAGTGCCGGTAAAGGCCAAGGCCCGGTGAACCCGCTGACCAATTTCCTCATTACTGAGGCCCATATTCCCCGGTCCAAAGGCCACCTCTTCCCAAACCGAGGGTGAAAAGAGCTGATCCTCTGGATTCTGGAAGACAAAGCCCACATCTGGCGAGAATGCCCCTGAAATCACTGGATTCTCAAACACAGCGATCGATCCCTGTACTGGTTGCAACAATCCACACAGGAGATGGAATAGCGTTGTCTTTCCTACCCCATTGCAGCCCACAATGCCAACACGCTCCCCGCGCAACACCTGAAGCTGGGGAATCTGGAGGATCGTTGATTGCCCCTCATAGGCAAAGCTCAGAGTGTGAATTTCAATGGCAGAGATAGGCATAGGAGAGTCGGGGAGTGGGGACCAAAGGGAGGAGAGAAACATCTGTGCAGGGCAGCGAGGGCACCGGAATGCAGTGGGGGTTCTTTAAAGGGAGTCAAGGGGAAGGAAATAAGGGGTACTTCGATTAATTGGGTTGGGCGGCTTTGCCGCCCAACCCAACCCTGATTCTGGCGTGGGTCATGAGATCAAAACTTGAATTTTTCGAGGTGCCCTAAGGGGGGGGAAAGCTAAAAGGGGATTAAAACGGCGTCAAAGGCGGGGCAGCAAGGGAATCCCCATTCCTGGTGTGGGGCCGTCCCTAGAGTTGGGCCGCAATCCCAAACACCAAGGCCAACACCAACGTGGACACCAACCCCCCGAAGTCCGTCACCACCGGCGGGAGTTGGCGCGGCTGGGCGCGGGCCAAGGCCAGGGACAAACTGAGACGGGCCGGATCCGGCGGCAGTGCGTCGGGGGTCAGTACTCGACCCGATCGACCGATCGCTTGGCCTAGCCGTTGTCTCAATCCTTGCCCAAAACCATCATCGATCGATCGCATATCTGCAGTTTCTCCCTCGCCCGCAGCCGATCGAGCTCTGGGTGCAGTTCTGGCATGAGTCCAGGTATCAGTCCGGGCATCGGTCCGGGGATTCGTCTCGGCATCAGTTCTAACCTCCGCTCTGACCTCTGCTCTGGTATCCGAATTAAGATCAGCCCTAGCCTTAACCTTTTTGATATCTGCACTTAGATCGGCTTTGAACCCAGTCCTTGCAGCACCTGTTTTTGTGGAACCTGGCCTTGTGGACTGTGTGATGCAATCATGCGCGGTAGAACCGGTTGCCGTGGTGCTAGGACCAGTCCCCGATCCGCCATAGGCCAACGGGGTGCCGTATCCCCGCAACACCATTGCCTGGTATACCCGTTCTGATTGCTCGTAGCTCCGCAGCAGCAACGTCCCCAACAACGCCGCCAGTTGCATTACCGATCGCCACCAACGCTCCAACCCTGACCTTGGCCCCGGTTTCCCGATCGATCGCTGTCCCCTGCCATAGCCTCGTAACACCATCGCCCGCCCCATTGTTTCCACCATTCCCTCCAACTCCTGAAGATAGCGATAGGACAGGAGCATCATGTCGGCCAGAATGCGCGGTAGCCCTAAGCGGCGCAGGGCTTGGAGGGTCTGTAGGATCGGGCTAGTGGCCAGCAAGAGTAAGCCTAGGGTCAAAATTGAGACAAAACGGCTCACAATCAACAACGCAGCTTCCACCCCTTCCCAGCGCAGGGCGATCGGCCCCCACTGTACCAATACCGTCTCTCCCGAGACCCAAGGCAGGAGTAGCACAACCCCCATAATGAAGAATCCCGGATAGTAAAGGCGATGCCGCCAGAGAGAGAGGGGTAATTGGGATAATCCGTAGAATAACGCTGTGATTCCCAGCATGGGAGGAACTAAGGCTAAATCCTCCACCAGGGCAAAGGCAAAAATCAGGGCCATTAAGCCCAGAATCTTGTGGCGCGGATCCCAGCGATGGATCGGTGAGTTGAGATGGAGATAGCGATCGAAGACAAAGGACATAGGACGAATTCACCAGTTACGGGCCAGTTAGGGCAACCTCTGGGTCAGAGTCTAGGCCGGGATCCTGACGGACTCGGGGCCCAAACCACTCGGCCAAAGATCCCACTCTAAACTAAAAGTCCACTCCCTCCAATCACCCCCACCCCCACCATGCTGGGCGGCCTTTGCCTACCCATGCCTGCGGGAACAGGGCAATAAGCTGGGCTTGACTCGATCGAGAAAGAGAACGACCAGCACTGTGAACAGCCCCTCCAGGACAATTACGGGTCCATGGGCCAACAACAATCCCCACAACAGCTGTCGCTCCTGTGACCCGGCGACCCCTAGGGGGATGGTGGTTAGAATGACTCCGAAAAAAAATAAAACCGCAAGGCCAACACCGCAAGCCGCCGCTATAAAGGACCAGAACCCCAATTTCCAGCGATAAGCTAGATTAGAATTCGCTTGGGAGCCGTTTGGCTGGAGTAAACCGGGCTGGGGTCTCTCTGGCGGGGAGATGTTGATCTGGGGAGAATTGGGTGGGGGTAAGTTTGTTTGGGCAAAGCTGGGTTGGGGAAAGTTAGGTTGGGGTAAGTTGGGTGGGGGTAAATTCGGGGGACGATCGGGTATACCCCACCGAAATATCTGCGCTGCTACGAGGGCAGGCACTCCCATAATGAGGGCATTGACCCCCAGCGTTGATAACCCGCCATGGCCGAATACCAACGCCTGAAACAACAGACCAATCAGGACGGCTGGAAACGCATAAAGGCCTAGGATTGCTCCCAGTAGACCATTTAGGACAAGATGAACGCTAACGGGTGGAATTGGAATGTAGAGCGACGAAGAGACAAAAAATGCAGCCGTTAGTAACGAAGCCTTGGGAATTTCAGCACTGGGATTGGAGCGGCGATCGATTTGTCGCAACACCGCCCAGGTAATCAGTCCTGTTACCCCATAGCCTCCAATACACACTGGAGCAGGAAGTAACCCATCCGCCACATGCATCCCTAGGATTTCCTCGTAAAATAAAGACTCGTTCCCACAAATCCCCAAATCACCGAAGCCGCAATTATCCCCTGCTGAACCGGACTTAAGGCCGCAGCCTGGGCTGATGTGGGCAGCGACATCAAGTTGGCGTTGGCATTGGCTAAATTCAGGGTAGAACCATCTAAATTTAGGGTGATCAGGCCCCCGTGTCCCGCTTCACGCACCTTAACTGCCCATTCTCCCGTTAAAGTAGGATCTGGAGTGAATTGGACCTGGCCCTGGTCATCAGTGGTGAGGGTCTGCCAAGGCTCCGTAGGATTCGCAGGACTATAGATTGTGACCGTGGCGGAGGCTAGGGGCTCACCGGTGTCGTAACGGGCCACCAGACTGACGTGGGGTTGAATCCGATAGTCAATCTTGGCTCCGTGGCCCCAGGCAGGACCACTCGATCCGGCGATCGGTCCTAACATTCCTCCTAAAATCAGTCCGAAGGCAAGGGAATAACGATATAAAGGAAAGTTTTGGAGAGTTGACGGCCTTAAAAGTTTGATAGCTGGAGTATAGAGCCGGTAAAGGCGGAATCGGGCAGGAGTCATGAAAACAAGCCTTTGACGGAACCTCTGAATCACCCTAATGGGGAGGCAAAGCTCAGGAACGAGCCCTGGGGATTATGAGGATCGGTTGTCTGAGGAAATGCAGCAAGAAGTGCTGTCTTTCTAGAGCCAACGTACCATTCCCTTCTGGAATTCTGCATGGGGGGGGGAGGGATCCTGGTTTTCCGAGCTCCGAGTGTTACAAACTGCGATCGTCTCTTCAGCACAGCGCAGACTGTTGAAGATATCTCATGATATCTTGATTTAATAGATTTTTTCTCGGTAATGCTCTGTCAAGTACTATGGGGAAACTCACCCCCAGATCAACCTAGACCTTTGCAAAATGCTAGGAATCGCAACATTCCACCGCAACTGATCTTCTCAGTCCGTAACACCTTGTAGCGAAATACGAAGTAGGCGCTACCGGACAAAACAAAAGTGGCCCCGCCTTTGGCGGGGCCACTTTCTATGCGATGCATGGGTAGGGGGCATCTCGATTAATTGTGGCCGGCGGCGGCGCCGCCGGCTAACCCTGACGGTGTCGTGGAACACCGTGGGGGATTCTGCAAGGGCCTACGGCACCTAGCCGACGTTTTCAAACATCCTCTTAACCCTTCCGATCGATCCCTTAAATGGCCAGATACTCTCGCACCACCGCCCGGTGACGGCGGAGCCGATCGAGGGCTTGGCGTTCTAACTGGCGGACCCGTTCCCGGCTCAAGTTCAGCCGCTCGCCCACCTTTGCCAACGACAGCCCGCGACCATCTTCTAGGCCAAACCGTAAACGCAGCACAAGCTGTTGCTGGGGAGTCAGCTCCAAAAACAACCGCTCCAGATCCCCCCGCAGAGACTCACTGGTGGCATAATCCTCCGGTGACGGGTTCTCGTCTTCCAGCAGCTCTTGTAGTTCCGTATCGTGATTGTCTCCCACCCGCACATCCAGGGAGATGGGCTGGCGTGACATCATCAGGTACTCTCGCACCTGGGCCGGTTCTAGCTCCAACTCTTCCGCAATCTCCGTAGGCGTAGCAGCACGACCCAGATCCTGGGATAAATCCCGCTGGACCCGCTTAATTTTATTCAGCTTCTCCGTAATGTGAATTGGCAGTCGAATCGTGCGGGATTGCTGGGCGATCGCCCGTGTAATGGCTTGGCGAATCCACCAGTAGGCATAGGTGCTGAACTTGTAGCCCTTGAGGGGATCGAATTTTTCTACGCCGCGCTCCAGACCTAGGCTGCCTTCTTGGATCAGGTCCAAAAACTCCAGATTCCGCTTTTGATATTTCTTGGCGATCGACACCACTAGTCGCAAGTTAGCCTCAATCATTTTTTGTTTGGCTCGTTCACCCTGGCGGATTTTTTGGTGCAGATCCGACACCGACAGACTCACGGCCTCTGCCCACTCTTCATCCGAGGGGGCGCGCTTTAGGGACTGGCTCAACTTGGTGCGCTTCTCCAACAGTCGCATCATCTGCTGGACCTGCTTCCCAAAAATGACTTCCTGCTCATGGGTCAACAGAGGCACCCGACCGATTTCGTGGAGATAGGTTCGGACCAAGTCGGTTTTCATCTCAGTGCGGGTTGGAAGGGAGAGATTAGTTGTCATCGTGCCTCACCTCAGGATCAGGGTAAAAAACGGGTCAGACCTAAGCCAATGCCTAGGGGGAAAAACACCGGAAAGATGGTACAAAGACAGTTGGGGTGGATGGAAAGCTCGAATGAGGGCCAGTCAATCCAGCACTCATAAGTTCAAGACTCATAGGTCCAGAACTCGCAAATTTCAGAGGGTCAGGATCGACGGTAACTGGGTCACGATCCAACTTAAAATCCACGGAAGGGGTGATTGATTCAGGCCGGGCAGGGAGCGACCGATATGTCCGGTATCGCTGAGCCGCCTCGGGGTTGCCCAACAACGTCATTTTTAAGTACCAGTCAGTGCCAGTTTCACTAGAGCGCCAGTGTCATGGGTAGAGCAGTAGTGGATTGAACAGCTGCCAATGGTGAGCGATACAGTATCTTGCAGATACATCGGGTACAGGGATCTAGGGATTCTGTCCCGCCTTGTACTGTCCTGGTGCGAACAGTGCGCTAAGTCTGGGGAGTGCATCCTCCTGCGGACGAGGAAAGGAAGCCCATAGTTTCAGTATTCCCACTAGAAGGCCATAACTTCCAGGACCACCTGATGAGCGGTTTTGTGCCAGGGGATAACCGAACTCCTGTTCTATCTATGCCTACGGCACCCAGGCACCCCGATCGATAGGTCAACGGAGGAGAGCAGCGGAGCCATCCACTCATATCACTCACCCTCAACCCAGACTTTTTTTGGGCACTCCCGTCAAGATTGGGAATGATCGAGGTGTTCGAGGGCAAGCCGAGGCTGAAAAGGGGGGAAGAATAGCGGGGGGAAAAGGAACCGATAGGTGGGGGTTAAGGTAAAGATCGCTTGCGGTTCCGTTGCTATATGAGAAGTCTTGAATGAATCTTAGATCTGGATCGCTCTTGGCTTATCTTACGAGATGGATCCATGGGGTGTAAAGGTGAGGGTTTTGCCCCGTCCGCAGTAGGGTTGTTACGAGGATGTCCAAGGATTGGATGGAAGCTGGCCCCACAGTGCTCCCCACAGCGCTCCCCACAGTGCTAGGGACTGGGCGACAAACTGGCACAATTTGAGGTGGGCACTCGTGCGGTTCCCCCGGTTTTGAGCACCTCAATTTATCCAAGCGGATGTTTGGAAACTTCTGCCAGGGGCCGTAGGCCCTGGCAGAACCCCCCTCGGTCCCCCTTTATAAGGGGGAAGAGAGGTCGTCCCTTATAAAGCGGGGTTAGGGGGGATTCTCTTAGGTTTCCAAACATCCTCTCAATCTTGGGGGGATAGCCCGCGTCAATATCAGGGTTGGGGGTGGGCGGCTGCGCTGCCCACCCCAATTCATCGAGACTCCGTTCCGTTCACGATCGCCTTTGAATCGTCTTTGAGTCGTCTTTGAATCGTCTTTGAATCGTCTTTGCCATGTTGCGACACCGTCTCTCTGGTCCTGCCCTACTGTTGGCGGTGGGCCTGGTTTGTTTGCTTGCTTTTGCCGGGATTAATGGCAGCTATGCCTTGATGGTGCAATGGCCCTGGGTGCTGCTGTGGCAGGGGGGCTTTGGGCTCGTGGCTTTGGCGATGGTGGGATTTGTCCAGACCCCGGGACGGACTCGCGCTGGAGGGGGGCGCGATCGGGGGCGCGATCGATCGTTTCAACCCCTGGGTTTTGGTCTGGATCTGGCCCTGGGGATTACGGCGTTGTTGATTTTGGTCACCAGTGCCCTGGCTCTCCAAGTGCCCCCTACCTTGGGCTATTTAGTCCAGATTAGCGGCTACGGGGTTTTGCTCTACACGGTGACCCATTGGCTGGGCGATCGTCCTCAGGATCTTCAGGGTGATCAAGATCTCCAAGATATCCAAGACTTTCAGGGTTCCCAAGAGTCCCAGGATCCCCGGGGTTTTCAAGCTTCTCTGAACGATCCCGATTTGCAGGCTCTGGCCGAGCTGGGGACTGGGGCCACCGCTGGCGAGGCGGGGGATCTGGCCGCTGGGACAGCGCGATCCCTTCCCCTGGGTGTCCAAAACCTAGCCTCCTATCACCTGCCCGATCGGGACAGTAGCGATCGACGCTGGCAGATTTTGCAACTGCTCGGCTGGGCAGGATTCGCCGCCACGATCGTCGGTTGGGGGGCTTGGGGGGCGGCCCAGGATCGCCTTGCGGAACCTGTAAACCCCTATCCCCTGGGGGACCCGGATTTTGGGGCCGGGTATCTGCTGCTGTTGTTGCCCCTGTGGGTCGTGCTGATGGGGGGACGGGGAAACGCCTGGGTTCGATCGGGGTGGGCCGCGATCGTTGGCTTGGGAGCGGGACTGTTGTATACCACCGGTTCGCCCGTGGGGGCGGTGGGCATTGCGGCCCTGTTGCTGGCGATCGCGGCCCTGGCCTTGACGGGGGACTGGTTTGCAGGATCGGGGGTGATGCCGCGACGGCGGATGCCGCTGTGGGGCTGGAGCTTTGGGGGGCTGGTGCTGTGGGGACTGGCCGTGGTGAGCCATCCCCGCTGGCCCGGTTGGGGAAACTGGGCAGTCCTGGCCCGTGATCCCTGGAGCTGGGATACGGGTTGGAAGATTTGGCAGGATTATCCGCTGTGGGGGATTGGATTGGGGAACCTGAGCTTGGTTTACGATGCCTACCGGCCTCTGGTGGCGACGGTTTCAGATTTTCGAGAGGTGGCTTTGGCCGGTACTCCCCTACAGCTAGCTGCGGAAATGGGGCTGGTGGGGGTGGGGCTGTATCTGGTTTGGCTGGGTATCCTGGGGGCGCTGTGGTTACGGGCGACGGTGGCTTTAGACCGGGCCTGGGAGTTGTGGCGACGGCAGGAAGCGGATCCGAGTTTCACGACTCCGTTGGTGTTTCAGCGCACGAGGCTGCAGGGCGATCGATGGCTGTGCCGGGGCTGTGGGGCTAGTTTACTGGCCTATGGCTGGGGCAGTTTACTGGACTTCCAACTGGAGAATTTGCCCATCAGTGTCACCCTGGTGTTAATCACCGCGCTGCTGATTAGTCTCAATCAGAGCTACAACGGTTCGATCGTCCTCCGGGTCGAGCCTTGGGTGCGGCGACTCCAGCAGGTTCCCCTGGTCTTATTGGCCATTTGGTTGGGGTTATGGTTTCCCCTGGATGGGTCGATGGCTCTGGCACGATCGGGGTTGGTGGCTCTGCGCCAAGGGGAGGTGGAGCAGTTTTACGATCGCTGGCGTGCCGCTGCCGATCGGGTGCCCTGGGATGCCTACTATGATTTTCAGCTCGGGGCGCAGTTAACCCAATATGTGGAGCGGCTCAATGCCCAGGGGTTACCGGAAGAGTTGCCGGCTGATGCGGAGACGATCGCCCAGGAGCGGGAGTTTCGGGAAGATTTGCTGCGCAGGGCGCGCCGCCATTTGCAATATGCGGTGCAGAAGGTGCCGGGGGATTCTCTGTTTCACCGCTATTTGGGATTTTTCTTGGTGGATTTGGATCCCCGTGCGGTTGCTCCGCCACTGGTGCGGGCGTTGCAACTTTCGCCGCGCCAACCGTTCTTGGCGGCACAGTTGGCTACGGCCCAAGGCTACTTGCTACCCCCGGAGCCGACGGTAGAACCCAGTGCAGAGTCCCCGGCAGCGGCTAGTGCGGATTCCAGTGCGAATTCCAGTGCAAACCCCAGTGTAGATGCGGGTGCAAACCCCAGTGCAGAGTCCCAGGAAGAAATCAGCAGGGAGTCTAACCGAGAGTCCAACCCAGGGTCCAATCCAGACTCAAATCCAGATCCTAATTCAGGCCCCAATCCCGATTTAACTTCCGGTGCCAATCCAGATGCAACCTCAGATTCCAGTCCCGCAACCGTATTCAATCCTCGCCAAGACCTCATTCAACTCACCCTCGCCCTCGAAGGTTTGGTCCATCCCACCTATCTTTTGAACAATCCCGCTGAGTTGCCGGAACTGGAACCCCTCTGGACCGGCGCCCTAGCCCAAACCGTTGATCGGTACGATCGGGTCCTCGCCACCCTGGTCCCCACCGACCTCCCCTACCGCTCCCTCCTCCAAAATCGCACGATCCTTGCCTGGTGGTTAGCCCAACAGCGCCAGGAAACTTTTGAGTGGGCTGGGGTGAAGCCGGAAGACTTCCTTGCCTTTAATCCTCGGGTTCGATCGATCGCGGCGATTGACCAAAACCAACCCCAAGCCGCCCTCGACATTCTCCAGGCGGATGACTCCGCCGCCGCTGCCCTACTCCGGGCCTGGATCGCCCCCGAGCGTTTCCTGCCCCAACTCTTCACCGCCGATCGCCTCCCCCCGGCCCTCGCCGCCCAGCCCGATGCCCTCGTCCGTACCCTCCAGGACCGGCGCGATTTTCCTGACTGGTTGCTCAGCCTCACGGGGGAAACCCGCCTCCAAACCCAGGGCATCGGCTTCCTCTTCTACCGCAATACCAACGGACCGGAGGGGGTAGTGCTGCCGGATACGGTGCCGATCAATTACGGAGTGGAGGGGTTAGAGTTATTTGCGCCGATCGGGGAAAGTGAGGCATTCGATCGGGTAATCTTGGAAACCCAAGGGCTCTTGATCCAAAACCTTCAGGGCCTGGGTCTCCTTCGCTAAGGTGATGGCAGCCCCTCACATTTTCCATCGGTCAATCTCTACGCTTGTGATGGTCCAATGACACCCCCTTCTCCCCATGCACCCGCTCCAGCCTGTCCCTTATATAGTGTCGATCGCCGGGAAGCCTTGGCCTGGGTGATTCGGGATATCCATGGCAAGGGTTGGGCCACGGGCACCGGTGGCAACTTTAGTGCGGTCCTAGAGCCCGATCCCCTCACCCTGCTGATGGCTCCCAGCGGCGTGGATAAGGGCCTGGTGGAACCCGCAGATTTGATTACCGTGAATGCCACGGGGCAGGTGATCGACGGTCGCGGCAATGCCTCGGCAGAAACCCAGCTCCACCTCGCGATCGTCCAGGCCACCGGAGCCAAAGCCGTCCTCCACACCCATACTGTCTTCAATACGCTGATTTCCCAGCGTGATCTCTCCCAGGGAGCCGTCGCGATCGGGGGTTATGAAATGCTCAAGGGCCTTGAGGGAATTAAAACCCACGAGACTACGGTAAAAATCCCGATTCTGCCCAACCATCAGGATATGGCCCAGGTGAGCCATCAGGTGCAACCCCTGTTGGGGGCAACGCCGGTTCCCTACGGTATTCTGCTGGCGGGTCATGGTCTCTACACCTGGGGGGCCAGTTTGTTTCAGGCCCGTCGCCATCTGGAAATCCTGGAGTTTCTTTTTGAGGTGGAATATCGCCGTCATCGATAATCCAGAGTTGAGCGGGGTGGCATGGCTCACCCCGGAACATTAGGGCAGAACATTAATGCAGGACAGTAGCGCAGGAGCATTCTTCGTTATGGATCAGGTCTGGCAATCGGTAACCTTTTCCCAGGTCATGCTGACCGACTGGGCAAGGCGCAGTTTTCTCTATCGGGTGATTAGCAGCTTTGAACCCTGGCGATCGGGAAGTATCCTGCTGCAATGGGCTGATCCCCTTGGCCTTGTCTTTATTTCCCTGGTTTTTGTCCTGAACCCCTTTATCCCCAATAGTCTTACGGGACTTTTTCTGCTGGCGATCGCCGCCTTCTGGGTGCTGCTGGGCCTCACCGATCGACCGGGCCAAGGACTGACCCCCATCCACCTGCTTGTCACCCTGTATTGGGGTATCGCCACCGTCGCCACCCAATTCTCCCCCGTGCGATCGGCGGCGATCGAGGGCTGGATTAAACTCACCCTCTATTTAATCTTCTTTGGCCTTATGGCGCGGGTGCTCCGATCGGCCCGTCTACGCCAAATTCTGGTCGCTGTCTATCTGCTCACGGCCCTTATCATCAGCGCCTACGGTATTCGCCAATGGTTCCTGGGCGCTACGGCCCTGGCCACCTGGGTGGATCCCACCTCTCCCCTTGCCGACAGTACCCGCGTCTACAGCTACCTGGGGAACCCGAACCTCCTCGGCGGTTACCTCATTCCTGCCGTTTTCCTCAGTGGTGTGGCTATTTTTGCCTGGGAAGGCTGGGGCTGCAAGGCTTTAGCCGTCTTCATGACCGGGATTAACCTCCAGTGCATTGCCCTCACCCTCAGTCGGGGAGCCTGGATTGGTTTAGTGCTGGGCGGCCTTGTGCTCACCCTCCTGTTGGTCTATTGGTGGAGCCGCCATTGGTCTGCCTTCTGGCAAACCTGGGCCATTCCCATTGCCCTGGGTCTCCTAGTGGGCTTGGGACTGGTAATGGTGCTGACCGTGGAACCGTTACGACTCCGGGTTGCCAGTATCTTTGCCGGTCGGGCCGACAGTAGCAATAACTTTCGGATGAATGTCTGGGCCGCCGTGGTGGATATGATCCGCGATCGACCGATTTTGGGCATTGGTCCCGGTAACGATGCTTTCAACCAGATCTATCCCCTGTATCAACGCCCCCGCTACACCGCCCTCAGTGCCTACTCGGTCATTTTGGAACTGGCGGTGGAAACTGGGTTTGTGGGCCTTACGGCATTTTTGTGGATGCTGGCAACGGCCTGGACCCAGGGCTGGGGTGCAATCCAGCGGCTGCGGCACATGGGCGATCGTCAAGGCTACTGGCTCCTAGCGGCGATCGCTACGAGCATTGGGATGCTGGGCCATGGTCTGGTGGACACGGTCTGGTACCGTCCCCAAATTAATACGCTCTGGTGGCTTTCGATCGCGCTGATCGCCAGTTACTACCAACCTCCCCAAGGGGGCCAAGGTGTTCCCCTAGCATCTACTTCTGTGGCCTCCCCCCCAGGAGCTCAGGAGTCATCTGAAATCTGACCCGTAACCCTCGTTCTTACGCTCCCCAGGCCGATCGACCGGCCTGGGCCAGCAGTTCCAAAAACGTCAATGCGGCGATCGAATTTCCCCGATCGTCCAGGGCTGGACCATAGCAGGCGATCGCCCCTTCTCCCGGCATCACCATCACCAGGGCTCCACTAATGCCCGACTTCATCGGCAAGCCAATCCGCCGCGTCCACATGGATGAAGCCTCGTAGAGACCACAGGTGCGCAACACTTGGTTGACCTGGTCCTGATTGGTGGGCTTCAGGGCCGGGTGGGGCAATGCTAACAGCCGTCCCAGTTTGGCTAAATCTTCTAAACTGCTGCTGAGACAGCACACTTGCTCATAGGTGTCGATCGCCACCGAGGGCTGGTCCAGATTCCCCGCCGCCGTCAGCACCTCCAACAACGCCAAGTTGGGCTCCCGACCCACCTGATGCACCGAGTCCAGTAGCGCCTGATTCAAACGGTACTGTGTCCCGGCCCGCTGGTTGAGCCACTGGCAGAAGGCTGCGCACCGATCGGCTCCGGTCTTCCCGGGCACCTTATCCGCGAGGGTCATGGCTCCACTATTAATCATGGGGTTCCGGGGTCGTCCCCCATCGGCCTGGAGTTGGGTCACGGAATTAAACGGTAGGGCCGACGCACGATAATCGACCCAGCGGCCCACCACTGCCGCGCCCTCAATCTCCAACAAATACAACAGCAGAAACGGCTTCATCACACTCATCAAGGCGATCGGCCCCTCGGTGCGTCCCCGGTTCCACTGCACCCCGGTGCTATCGATTACGATCGCTCCGAATGTTTGGGGATTCTGTTGGCCCAGGTAGGGGATGCGATCGGCAACGTGCCCCAAGGTCGATCGACTTTGGGCTTTGTCAAACGCAGCTGCAAGGGTCTGGGGGTGGAGAGTCTGTAGGGTAATCATAAATTTCCAAGCGAGAGAGCCAGGAGAGTCTCAATCCCTACTCTAAACCACTAGGACCCGCTGGACATCCGGGGTAGCCACGATTGCAGTGCCCACGGCAGAATCAGGATTGTGGCAGGCGGCGAAGCCGCCTGCCACAACTAATCGAGGTGCCCGAGGGTGCCTTCTAGCTGACTGGCAAAAGTGAGCTAAATCCAGGCATGGAGTGCGGTTCAGGCAATCTAACCCCTAGGATCCCAAACGTCTGGTAGGGGCGCGGTTTTCGCGCCCAATGCAGAACTTGTTGTCAGTCAACCAGGGGTGCCTCTCACTTTGGCGGGTTTGGCCCCCATCCCCGGGCCTCCTTCTCTCAGCTCAGGACATCGCCCGTTCGACTGCGCTCAGGACATCGCTTCTCCTAAGCTGGGAGAAGGGGAATAGGACTAAAGTTCCTCTTCCTCTTTGGGAGAGGGATTTAGGGTGAGGGCTGCCAAAACCGGATGCACCCCACAAAAAAACCCTCGGCTCGCGAGGGTTTCTGGGCAAACTTTACTGATAGTTGTAGGGCAGATCATTAGTTCACTGTCTAGGGGACACCTCGATTAATACAGATTTTCACCGCAGTACCCACGGCAGAATTAGGGTTGGGTTGCGCGGCAAAGCCGTGCAACCCAATGAATCGAGGTGCCCTAGAGGCTGATGTATTACAGCCTCATCGGCTTTATCCCATTAGAGCCTTAGCTCATGGCAACACGGCTGCGATCGTAGCTGCTCCGGAAAGAGGGATGAACCTTACCTTGGATGCGGTTCCAGTAGCTACCAGCATCACGGGTGGTCAAACCCACCTCAGCGGCCAAGCGGGTCAGCATCGCTTGCTGGCGCTTTTTAATCGCAACCTGGTGGTTCACAACCAACTGGCGAGCGCGATCGGTGGTGGCAGCCAGAGCGGGCACGGGAGCTACAGTGCGATCGGTCTCGGGAGCGTCCACAGCCTTCTGCTGAGTGTTGTACGCAACGCCGCGATAGACCAAATCCAAAGAGGGTTGTTGAACATAGGACTTGGCTCCACCGCAGAAGCGCCAGTCCAGACCCCGATAACGGCCTACCAAGTCACCTTGCTTGGTTTCAACAGCGGGGGGAGTGTAGTCGTAAGAAATACCGCGATAGGTCATTTTCATGGTTTCGCCTCCAAATCATTCAGTCATGTGTAGTGAGAGAGAGGCGCGTTCCTTCAGGATTTCTCCTTACTTCCGTCCTACTGTCCGTCACGGTACAAGCAGGATGAACGATTGAGTCAAAATGGATATTGAAGAAGGTTAAAGCTTTATAGGCTTCACAAGGGCTAACTGCATCCAGCTCAGGGATTTCAGTCACTTCAATAACGGGCTAGCTCACTGTTATTAGCCAATGCCCCGATAAACGAGATGAAAAGTGGGTTGCAATACGGGCTGAGCGAGAAGGGAGTGGAAGTGTAATTCCTGACCTCGATAATGCCCGACTTTTTGTGCTTCTTTAACTTCTACAGCAGGAGCGTTTTGTTCGTAACTTACGCCGCGATAGGTCATGCGCATAATGTTCTCCTTGAACACACGATTCAGATGTTTAGGGATCTGATGCGCGTTCCTTCGGGATATCTCCCTACTTCCGTCCCCAGCATTCCGGGAGAGAAGTCGTTCCGGACTCAGCGGGGATGAACGTTTTTCTTTGCTCTGTAGCCATTGTTACCGTTTCGCGTCTAGGTGTCAACCGATCGAGACGATAGATGTTCGGGCTGTAAATCGCTGTAGCCTTTGCAGGGTAAGGTTTTGGGCCAATTTTTGCTCAAAATAAAATTTACGAAACTTTAACAAAGGCAATATTTCACAAACTTTGGGGTGTCTCGACTGATTCAAGTCCCGGGGATCGCTCCCGTAAAATTGAAGGGCACCTCGAAAAATCCAAATTTTCGCCCATTGATCCACGTAGGGGCACCTCGAAAAATCACAGTTCTTGTCCAGTGACCTACGTAAGAATTAGGGTTGTGGCCTGCGGCGAAGCCGCAGGCCACAATTAATCGAGGTGCCCGTAGGAATCAGGGTTGTGGAGGGCGGCTTCGCCGCCCTCCACAATTAATTGAGGTGCCCTGAAGGGATCAAAAGGGCATCCCGATTAATTCAAATGTCTACCACGATGTCCACGGCATAATCCTGATTGTGGCCGCAGGCCACAATTAATCGAGGTGCCCAAATATAAGTGTTGGGGAGGTTGCCTAGGTCAGGTTTAGGGGGGTGTTGAGCGGCACAGCCGCTCACTGCGGTTAATCGGGGCCGGTAGAGGCTGGAGCGGCTTGGGTTTGGGCGGCCATCCAGTGGAGATAGGGTGAACTGGCTGCCGTTAGGGGGATGAGGATCAACTCGGGAACTTCGTAGGAGTGGATTGCGGTAAAGAGCGTTTGAATAGCGGGAAAGTGAGAGCGGCGTGTCTTTATATAGAGCTGCCACTCGGGGCTAGACTCCACGGTGCCTTGCCAGGTATAGACCGAGTGAATGGGGAAAAAATTAACGCATGCCGCCAGTTGCTGGGTCACGAGGGCCTGGGCTAGGGTTTGGGCTTCGGCTTCGGATGCGGCGGTGGTCAGGACGAGGCCGTAATCGTCTGGGGAAGGCTGGGCGGCAGGTTGGGGAACGGCTGGGGTCATGGCGGCTGAAATAATGATGGCTAGAGTAGATGATGGCTAACGTGGGACTGGCTAACGTGGGACTGGCTGAAACTCCAGTATGGCAGTCGTTGAGTGGCTCATCCAGTGGCTCAAAACATGACCGGCTGCAAAATTTTGAAAACCTGGGAGCCGCAGCCCCACGATTAACCCGGTGATCGGCCTTGCTCAGTCTGACTTGCCCAACCTTAGATCCCTGTGCTATAGATGGCACAAAATTTTAGCGTTCCCTCCGATCGACCTCCCCCGATCGACCTCCATTCCTAGGGGGATTTGGGGAGCATCGCACCTACTCCCGTCTTCCTCCTCGGGGAAATCTGCCAAAAAAACCAAACCCTCCTATACTGAGGGGCACTTGGGGGGGGACACCTGGGGAAGACACCCGGGGGACACCTTGGTAAGGGCCAACTTTAGCGAGGTGACGGACGGAAGGATGGGGAGGCTCGGTGGGTGGCCCAATCCCTTGCTTTCCCTGGGTCTTGTTCCCATTAGGTCCTGCCTCCATGGGGACATTAATCTGGTTTTTCCCGGTCTCACTGGGTCGGCGTACCCGATCGGAGTCCCCTAGGCGCACCTGAACTCAACTCGCTTAAATCCGATCGCTTCAACCTGACCCTCAGTAACCAACCGGTCCGTCACCACCGCTCTCCTGCCCGATCAGATCTGAAATATAAGGAGCCAACACACACCATGGTCGAACTTCCTAACATCCAAGCCCTGCAAGCTGAAGTGAGCCGCCTGCGGGAAGAACTGAACATGCGAGATCAGTTGGTCCAGCAACTGTCCCAGGAGCTATTTCGCCTCGTTAAGGGCAATACGAACCTCACACCGAGTCCTGCCCTTTCAGAGCAACACCTGGGGGAGATGCGCAAGCTGCGGGAGCAACTCCAAGGGGTTGAGGAGCAGGTGGCGTTTTACCAAGAGCAACTGTCGGAGCGGGATGCAGAAATTTACCAATTACGGCAAACGGTGCAGGAACTGACCGATCGGTCGCGAATGCTGGAGCAGGTGGTGCAGGAGCTCCCCACCATCTACCGTCAGAAGTTTAATGAGCGCATCGTGCCGATTAAGGAGAAGGTCAGCCAACTCCAGCGCGAAAATCGCCAACTCCACGCTGAGCTCCAAAGTGTGAGCTATCGTCTTGCGGTGCGGAATCGCAATGTCACCCATGTGGATTTGCCTTCATTCCCTAAGGTGGAATTACCGGCTTGACCAGGGCTTCGGGCTTTTTTGGGGCCACTTCGATGAATTGTGGTATGCGGCGAAGCCACACACCACAATTCTGAATTTTCCTGGGTCAGGGGATAGATAGGCTGACTATTGCGCCAGAA
The DNA here is from genome assembly GCA_035285005.1 of Prochlorothrix sp. Taxonomy (GTDB): domain Bacteria; phylum Cyanobacteriota; class Cyanobacteriia; order Prochlorotrichales; family Prochlorotrichaceae; genus Prochlorothrix. The sequence goes on along the minus strand of JAYKIB010000093.1, from coordinate 36,956 downwards.
TCGCGCAGCGCAGCCGATCGATCGCTTCACAGGCACTGATGCGCCGGATCCACTCCCGACCCCGACGTGGATTCCAACGGCATTCAAAGGTTTGCGTTTGGATGTGCTCCGGTGCAACTCGCTGCGCCAGACCGATATACACTAACCCCACCGGCTTTTCGTCACTGCCGCCCCCTGGTCCTGCAATTCCCGTTAAACTCAAGCCCCAGTCTGTCCCCAGTCGATCGCACACGCCCCGCGCCATCTGTTCCGCCACGGGGGCACTCACGGCTCCCAGTTGCCCCAAGGTCTCCGCCTCAACCCCCAGGAGCTTCACCTTCACCGCATTGTCATAGGCAATGACCCCGCCCCAAAAGTAGGCAGAACTGCCGGGAATCGCCGTCATCATGGCTCCTACGCATCCTCCGGTACAGGATTCGGCCACTGCTAAGGATTGTCCTCGATTCTGGAGTAAGTGGCCTAGGACCGATGCTAAGGTATCGTCATCGGCACCGTAACAGTGAGTCCCCCCCAATTGCCGCAGTGCGGTTTCTGTGGGCGCAATTTGGGCTCGTGCTTCTGTGGGAGTTTGGCCCTGGGCGGTGATGCGAAGCTGGACTTCGCCCCAGTCCGCATAGGGCGCGACGGTGGGTTGAGTTTGGGCTAAATAGGGTTGGGCGCGATCGGCTAATTCGGACTCAGAAATGCCCCAAAATCGCAGGGTACGGCTAACGAGGGTTGTCTGACTCCAGCCCCGCTGTTGCAAGTAGGGGACCGCTGTTTGTCGCCACATTGCTTCCATTTCCTTGGGGACACCTGGAAAGGTTAGAATCAAACGATCGGGTTGGGGCGTCCAAATGATACCCACCGCTGAACCGATCGGGTTGGGCAAAATGTCTGCACCTTGGGGTAAGCGGGCCTGTTTTCGATCGGCATCTTTCATCTCCCGCCCCCGTTCCTGGTAGAGGGCCGTTAGGGTGGCGAGGGCTTGGGGATGTTCGACCCAGGGCACCCCAAAGAAGTCCGCGATTGTCTCGGTGGTGAGGTCGTCGGGGGTGGGACCGAGACCACCGGTGAAAATGAGAATTTGGGATCGATCGTAGGCCGTGGCAATTGCCTGTTTCAGTCGATCGGGATTGTCCCCCACGATGGTTTGATAGTAGTGGGGAATCACCAGTTGGGCGAGTTGCTGGGCGATGAAGCGAGCATTGCTATTGAGGATGTCCCCCAGCAGCAATTCTGTACCCACGCAAATAATTTCGGCACCAGAGGGGGGAAGGTGGGGGACGATCGAGGGCATTCTCATAACGGCACTGGGTAGATAGATCGGGGGTAGGGGGTTGTCCTGACTGCAGCAGGGCAACGCCTATCTTTCTTGTACGGTGCTGTTGCCAACAGTGCAAGGCACCTCGAAAAGTCCGATTTCTACGTTTGTGGCCCCCAGGATCCACGTCTGAATCAGGAGTGTGGTGGGTCGCTTCGCTGCTCGCCGGTGTAGGGGTGCCCTAACGCCTAAAACTTGAGGATACCTCGATGATCACGATCTGTTGTCCAGGGACCGCCCAGGGTCGGGGGTGAATGGGGAGCGTTAGGGAGCGTTGGGCGGCGAAGCCGCTGACCACCATGGGTCGAAGTGCTTTCAAAGCTTTAAAAAGGAAAAAAGCCCCAACCGGTGGCTGAGACTCTTGAGAATATGCAACTTACCTATAGATTACGTCACGGTTAAGAAACTGCAATCCGTGGGAACTCGGATTTTCTGCTGACCCTTGGGGCCCAATCTACGCTGTGACCCGTTGTTCGATCTCGTATTTTCACGGAGTGGTTGGGTTAGGAGCGGGGCGATCGGGTCAACCCCAGGGCTTGGGTCAAGAGGCCATGGCGCGGACTCAACAGCAGGGCTAGGGTAAAACACCCCGAAGCAACCAACACGATCGCCGGACCCGAGGGCAAGTTATACCAGTAGCTCAAATACATGCCATTAATACTGGAGAACACGCCAATTGCTGCCCCCAGGAGCATAACTTGATAAAGTCGCGGCACTAGGAGGTAAGCGGTTGCGCTGGGTGTAATAAGCAGGGATAAGACTAAAATGACTCCCACAGCCTTCAAACTGGCCACCACTGTTAAGGCGATCAGTACCATCAAGCCAAAGTTCAAGGTGTTCACCGGTAGGCCCGCTGCCTGGGCACCCAGGGGATCAAAGGTGTAAAACAATAGCTCTTTGTACAACGCAAGGACGACGATTAAGATAACCACGGCGATTACCGTAGTATCACGTACATCAGCTTGGGTCACGCCCAAGATATTACCGAACAAAAAATGATTGAGGTCGATTTTGTTTTCCTTCTGGATGGCCGTAATCAATGTGATCCCCAGGGCAAAGAAGGCCGAAAATACAATCCCCATGGCGGCATCTTCCTTGATGGGCGATCGGGTGTGGATCCAAGTAATCAAGACCGTACTGAGGATGCCCGCTAGAAATGCCCCCACAAAAATATTGATATTCAGCAAGAAGGCGATGGCTAAACCTGGGAGCACCGAATGGCTAATGGCATCCCCCAGCAGGGCCAAGCGTTGGACCATGAGGTAGCTACCCACAAGGGCACAAATAAAGCCCACAATCACAGCAATCAGGAGCGATCGCTGCATAAAGCCATACTGCAATGGCTCTAACAGCCAATGGGTTAAGACAGTCATGATTTTTGTGTCCTAGGCAGCTTCAGCCCCAAAAAACTGCACCTGCCCTCCGTAGGCCCGGTGGAGGTTGTCCTGCTGAATGACCTGGGTACGGGGACCTGCAGCGATCACCTGCCGGTTGAGCAAAATTAAACTGTCAAAATGGGTAATGGACTCGCCTAAGTCGTGGTTCACCACCAGCACAATCTTGCCTTGACGCGCTAAATCTTGGAAAATCTCAAACAAAATGGTCTCTGTCTTCTGATCCACCCCCACAAATGGCTCATCAAAGCAGAAAATATCCGCTTCTTGAGCCAGGGACCGGGCCAGAAAAACCCGTTGCTGTTGTCCTCCGGACAAGGCCCCGATCGATCGATGCCGCAGGTGAGCCATGCCCACTCGCTCCAAGGCGGCTAGGGCCAAACGCCGACTCACGCCGGAAAAGGGCCGTAACCACCCGGTTTTGCGCACCCGTCCCATCATCACCACGTCCCACACCGTGGCCGGATAGGTCCAGTCAATTTGCGATCGTTGGGGCACATAGGCAATCCGTTCCCGTTGCTCCGCCAGCGATCGATCGCCCACGCGAACGCTACCCTGTTGACTGGGCACCAACCCCAGCATGGCTTTAATTAATGTGCTCTTTCCGGCTCCATTCGGACCAATCAACCCCGTTAACTGTCCGGGCTGAATCGTTACGCTCACATCCTCCAGGGCCTGCACATCTCGGTAGGTCACACTCAGATGGGTAACCCAGATGGGATCTAAGGGTGCGGTAGACCCTGGGACCCTGGAACCCTGCGCCCCGCCGGGGGAGGGAACGGCACTCAGATGGGAGCGGGCTGAGGTGCTGGATGTGCTGCTCGGACTGGTGCTTGGGGTGCTCGACGGGAAACCGGATAGCAGGTCGGGCAGGGAACTGGGGACAGGGTTGGGGGACGGGTCGGGCACAGGCATGGGTGGAGTCCTGATAGGAGTATGAAAGGATTATGAAAAGTAAGATGCCCCTAGTATAAAGGCTCTCCTTCCGTCCACTGCGTTGATCAATGTAAATAAATATGAATGGGGCGCTGCCGAGACCCAAGCTTTGATCCTGTGACTGGGTGCATCCCGTTTTGGAAGCCCTCACCCTAAATCCTTCCTGATTCTGAGGGGCACCTCGAAAAATTCAAATTTCGACCGCAGTGCCCACGGTAGAGTCAGGATTGTGGCAGGCGGCTTCGCCGCCTGCCACAATTAATCGAGGTACCCTGAGGTGGGTCACTGGGCAAGAGCGTTGATTTTTCGAGGTGCCCTTTGGATGAATTGAGGTGTCCTGGAGACCGTTGGCAGTTGGGAAATGTGGGCAACTGGAAAAGGTGGGATGAAGCAGGGGGACGGCCGGTGTCAGCTCTTGCAGATTTCGGCAATTGCAGCTAAAACGTAGTCTATAAACCCCTAAGCTAGTGAAACTTCACAAGCAGAGTGACGGTCGGGCACCTCGATTAAGTGTGGCCGTGGACACCGTGGTAGAAATTTGAATTTTTCGAGGTGCCCGGTCAGTTCCACTCGTCACTAGACTGCTTTATGGGTACCTCGATGAATGGGGTTGACAGCGCAGCCGTCTAACCCAAATCTTGATTCTGACCGAGGCTGTCTCCCCAGCATTGGGACGAATCGAGATGCCCTCATGTATCTTTTAGATTTGTTGTTGAGATGAATGCAAGTAACGTTTTAGGGACTCCCCTCCAGCCCTGTTCCACCGATCCCATGACGGGATTTTACCGTGATGGTTGTTGTAACACGGGGGCTGGGGACTACGGTGCCCATACGGTTTGTGCCAAGATGACTGCCGACTTTTTGGCCTTTAGTAAAGCCAAAGGTAATGATCTATCGACGCCTGTTCCTGCCTACCAATTTCCCGGCTTGAAACCGGGCGATCGCTGGTGTCTCTGTGCCTCCCGCTGGAAAGAAGCCCTCGATGCGGGAATGGCCCCCCAAGTGGTCCTGGAGTCTACCCACGCTTCCACGTTGGAATATGTGTCCTTGGGTGAGCTTCAGTCCCATGCGATCGATGCCTAATTCCGTCTAGGGGCTGTCATCATTTAACCCTAGACTGCCTCAGGATCAGGGACTCAGCCCGGGCACCTCGACTAATCCAAATTTTCTCCTGTGAGCCACGTAAGAATAAGGGTTGGGTTGTGCGGCGAAGCCGCGCAACCCCATTAATTGAGGTGCCCAGCCCCTAGCTCAGCCAACGCGCAGACCACTGGGGCGGATGTGTAACTCTAACGGTTGCAAGGTTCCCATCGTGACTTGATGACACGCCCTAGGCCCTAGCGGTTTCCGTTGTATTGGTTGTCTTGAGTGATGGATCTCACAGGATGGACTCCGCCGGAGGCGGAGTCCATCCTGTCTCACCGAAGTGTGAGCCGCTGTTGTTATTCCCTTGCACGGATACATCCTGGATGGACCAATCCTTGATCGGCTTAATTCTGGGCCAATCCAATGCGGCCAACTATGGCGAAACTCGCCACCGATCGCGCCCCGGGGTCTGGAGCTTCCATAACGGCACCCTGATCCCCGCCGCCGATCCCCTTCCCGGTGCTGATGGTGACGGGGGCAGTGTGTGGACTCGCCTGGGCGATCGACTGTTGGCTTCGGGTTTTTACAATCGCGTCATTTGGGTTCCCTTGGCCAGGGGTGGATCCGCCATCGCCCAATGGGTTCCGGGGGGAGACCTCTACGATCGCATTCCCCCTACGATCGCCCAACTGCACCAAGCGAATCTCGGGCCCACCCATGTGTTGTGGCACCAGGGTGAAGCGGATGCTTACACCTGGAATACGCCCCCAGCTCTGTACCAACAGCGTTTTCGCCAGCTTGTCCAAGCCCTGCGGGCGATGGGCATTACGGCCCCCATTTACCTCTGTTTAGCCACGCGTTTCCAAGAGCTCGATCGCCACGAACCCCTCCGCCGTGCCCAACGGGAACTAACCCAGGATCCCGGTGTTTACCGAGGGCCGGATACGGACATGCTCGGATCGGACTATCGCTACGATGGTGCCCACTTCTCCACCGCAGGACTCGATCGCTTTGCCGATCTGTGGCTGGAGGTTCTGCTGCCCGAAACAACGTCCCTGCCCTAACCCCGTAGCCCAAGGCCCCCGGAAAGCGCTACCCTAGGATGGCAAAGCAAACAGCCCTTGACTCCTCATTAGATGTTAGGAGAACGATATGGTTAGCGTCGAAACCGCCCAATCCCCCATCGCCCCTGAGCAACCCCAAAGTCAGACCCCCACATCCCCCCAGGCCAGTGCCCAGGATTTGTTCCAGGCGGCCTACGAAAACCGCTACACCTGGGACAAAACCTTCCCCGGTTACCGGGCTAACGTCACCTATCGCCAAGGGGACAAACACTATAGCGGACAAGTGCAGATCACGGCGAAATTCCAACCCTCTGTTACAGGCATTGAGGATGAAGAGGTCCAAAAGCTGATCCACGGCCAAATCCATGAAGTGGCAATCCACCGTGTTCGTCGCACCTTTGCCGAAACCCATGGCCACAACACCTTCAGCTTTGGGGCTGTGGATGATACCGGTGCCCAGGAAATCCTCATGGGTGGTAAGGCTGAGGGCGATCGCTACAAAATTCGTGACAACGAAGTGTGCCTGGTCCACCGCCATATTCATGGCATTGTTGTCACCATCAACACCTTCAGCAGTCATAAAACGGCCCAGGGCTATCTCTCCCACCGCTACGACTCTGTTTACCATGATCCCCAAACCGGGGAGGCGAAGGGGGGACGCAGTGAGTTTGAAGATAATTACGTCGAGGTGGGTGGCTACCAACTCCTCTGTGAACGTCGCATCACCACCGAGACTGCCGATGGCCCCGTCACCCAAATCTTCACTTTCTCCGACTTTGTCCTGCTCTAGGGGCTGTCATCCTGTGGCACTGGAATGCCCTTAGAATTGGGGACACAGCCTCTACTCATACCACTGGGTCGGGTGTGTCACTTCGAGACTGTAAGGTTCCTCCAGTGAATTGATGACACGTCCTAGGGCGATTCCTCTCAGGCTGGGCAACGCTCTGGACGAGGCCCTGCCCTAGATGGGGCAATACTCTCGGCCGCCGGCTGCTGCCCCGTCCCCCCTCTCCTAACATCGCCGTCCTAGGGTCCACCCCCCACCATGTTGCAGAATCGCAGTAGGTGGATGGAGCGCATCGATCGCTTTATCCATGCCCCCGCCACTGAGTTAGCGTTGATTCTGCTAATTTTAGTCTCCGTCAGCTTGGTGATCCTAGAAGTCGCGATGGGAGCTGGATCTTGGACTGCCGGCTCCTTTAAGCACATTGATCATCTGATTTCTAGCATTTTTCTGGTGGAGTTAACCTGTCGCTACGCGGTTGCCCGCCGTAAGAAGCGATTCTTCCGTCAGTACTGGCTGGATATCATCGCTATCCTCCCCTTTTCCCCGGCCTTTCGGATTCTGCGCCTCCTGCGCCTCCTGCGCCTGCTCCGAGTCGGGATTCTGCTCAATCGCAGCCTCAGTCGCTTTTCCTATACCCTCGCCACAACCCTTGGGTCCCAACTGGGCCTCCTCCTGGTAATGGGGCTGATTATTTTGGTGGGTGCTTTGGGGATTTACTTGGTGGAAGGGCGCGAGAATGAGCAGTTTGATTCCCTGAGTGAAGCCCTTTGGTGGAGCTTTTTCACCCTGGTGTCAGCGGAACCGATCGGCGGCCAACCCACCACGGACGCGGGGCGCTTTATGGCTCTGCTGGTGGTCACGGGGGGACTGACCATGTTTGCGGTCTTCACGGGGGTGGTTTCTGCTGTGATGATGCAACGCTTGAAAACGGTGATGGAGGTGCGTGTGTTGGAACTCGATGAGCTACAGGACCATATTATTATTTGCGGCTGGAATCGCAGTGGTCACCTGTTAGTGGAAGAACTCCAGGCGGATCAGATGCTACGACACTTGCCCCTGGTGATTGTGGCGGAAAATATTGAAGTGCCGGAGCGAGAACTCCGATCGTTTAATCAGTCTCAACTGTACTTTTTCCAAGGGGACTACACGACCCTGGATGTGCTGGAGAATGTGGGGATTTACCATGCATCTCGGGCAATTTTGCTGGCGGATGCGACCCAACCCCGTGGTGATCAGGATCGGGATGCGCGGACGGTGCTAGCAGCGCTGACGATCGAAAAGCTCAACCCCACGATCTACACCTGTGCCCAATTGCTCGATCGTAAAAATAACGTACAACTACGGGTCGCGGGGGTTGAGGATGTGGTGATTACCGATGAATTGGCGGGGCACCTCATCGCCACCTCTGCCCGTAATTTGGGGGCTGTGGAAGTGCTGGCGGAACTGCTCACGGTCCAGACTGGAAACCAATTTTATAAAATCAATCTACCGGCATCCTGGGCGAGCCTGTCGTTTCAAGAGATTTCCCAGACGCTGCAAAGCCGCCATGGGGCAATTTTAGTAGCGATCGAACGAGGTACAGACTACGATCGTAAAATTTTGGTTAATCCAAGTCTAGATACTAGGATGGAGTTAGGGGATGCATTGGTGATTATTTCCCGAGAGTATCCCCAGATTTAGGTCAGGACACCTCGATTAATTGTGTGGGGTGGTTTCGCCGCCCCACACAAACCCTGAGTTTTGCGTGGGCTGTCTCCCAAAAATTCAGATTCATCGAGGTGCCCGACCTCGAACAGCCGTCGCTGTGACCGGCGTGGGATCGCTAGACAAAAATAAACGTACTATGGTACGAATGTACACAGATAGCAGTACAAAAGTACAAAACTCATCCTTCCAAGGCCATGCTCCCCCCCCTCACCTTCGCCCAGGGCCAGCTGTACGACTGGCTCGTCAAATACATCCATGAGAACCAGCACCCCCCCTCTATTCGTCAAATGATGAATGCCATGGGGCTGAAATCTCCCGCACCGGTCCAAAGCCGCCTGAAACACCTCCAGCGCAAAGGCTACATTGACTGGAGTGAAGGCAAAGCTCGAACCATTCGGATTTTAGAGGACCAAGGCGTACCGATCGTTGGGGAAATTGCTGCGGGTACGTTAATTGAACCCTTCACGGATGACGTGGAGCGTTTAGACTTTAACAGTCTTGTCATGCAGCCTACCTACTACGCCCTGCGCGTGAATGGGGATAGCATGATTGAAGAACTGATTCAGGATGGGGATGTGGTGATTATGAAACCCATTCGTCAGCCAGATTTAGTTCGGGATGGCGAGATTGTTGCGGCACGGGTCACCGGCGCGGGGAATACCCTCAAGCGCTTTTTCCGCTTTGGCAACATGGTGCGCCTAGAACCCGCCAACCACCAGTACAGCGCCATCGAAGTGCCTGCCGATCAGGTGGAGTTACAGGGTATTTTGGTGGGTGTCTGGCGCGGTTATGATTAGTTTCATGCTGAGTTGGCTGGGTGCGCAGCCCCTGGGTTTTACCCCTGTACAGTCCGCCCCAGGGTAATCGCAGAGATACCGGCGATCACAAGACCTACGCCAATCCAACTCGTGAAAGATACTTTTTCTTGAAACACCAACATTCCGGCCACGATCGTCGCGATCGTTGTTAGGCCAATGATAATGGGATACACCATCGATAAATTCAAGCGCCCCAACAGCCCGATATAAACCACGGCACTTAAGGCGTAGAGTGCTAGACCCGAAGCCACCCAGAGGTTAATGGGGCTGTCTTGGCCAGAGCCCGTTTTCAGTAGGACTTGGGCCGAGGTGTTGAGGGTTGCGCTAAATAGAATCAAAACTGTCGTTAAGGCAACTTGAAACATAATAATGGGGCGTTAGGGGGCGTTAGGGGCGTTTAACTGGGGATATTCAGTCAACCCGAGGAACGATCGCCAGGGCAAAGACTTAGAGGCTTCATCATACAGCACAGTTCGCGACCTAATTGACTGGCCCAACTCGGGCAAACCCCCGCATCGATAGCCGTGGTCTACTCGGGGCTGTCATCCTGTAACCCTAGGCTGCCCTCAGAGTCAGGGACACAGCCCCGAGACTTGGATTCGGCTAACCGCCCCCAAACACCTCGATCTCCCGAAAAACACACACCGGCGATCGATGGCCCACACTGATGACCTGGTTGGGCTCCCCTTTGCCGCAAACGGGTGATCCGTAGGTTTCACAGGTACTGACATCGCCAATATCCACCAGACTGTGCCAAAACTGTGGCGTAATCGATCGATAGTTGGGATTTCGTAGCATTTTCCCCAAGACCCCTTCTTTAATTTCATAGGCTAGCTCACAGCCAAACTGAAACTTATAGCGTTGGTCGTCAATGGACCAGGATCGGTTCGTGTGCATGAAAATACCCGACTCGATATCTCCAATCAATGCCCCTAGGCTGCGGTTTCCGGGTTCCAGATTGAGATTGGCCATGCGATCGATCGGGGGCCGGTTCCAAGATGTGGCCCGCGCACAGGCGACCCCCGATTGCTGGAGGCGCTGCTGGCTTTCCAAGCCGCCCAAGCCGCGCACTAAGCGCCCCCGATCGATCAAAACTTCACGGTGGGCCGGTGTCCCCGTATCATCCACGCCATAGCTGGCGATTTCCTCCTCCACTGTGGGATCAAAGGTGACCGTCATCAGGGGTGAGCCATAGATCAGTTGGCCAAAATCCTCGGGCTTCACAAAGCTCCCGCCGGCATAGTTGCGCTCATCCCCCAGAATGCGGTCGAGTTCCAGCGGATGGCCAATACTTTCATGGATTTGGAGCAACATTTGGTCCGGTGCTAGCACCAAAGTTGTTGTCTCCGTGGGGCAATTGGGCGCGGATAGGAGGGCGATCGCCTCTTCCCCCACCCGCTGGACTCGTGCTAGTAGCTGCGCCTCCTCCACCTGCTCCCAGCCCCCCCGATAGGTACGCGCATAGTAGCCATTGTCGGTGCGGGACTGCACCCAATCCCCGGTAGACGCGATCGCCCCGTAATGGGTCGTGAGGCTGCGATGTTCTTGGTAGAGGTCCGTACCGGCGCTACTGAACAGCCACTGTTGGCGATCCAGATGAACCGCCGTTGCGTCGGTTTGGACAATCGCGTCCCCTACCTTCAGGGTTTGGCAAATTTGATGTAACAGGTCGCCGGTCTCCCCCAGACTCAGGGCTTGGCTTGCGGGTGCCCGATGTTGGCCCGTGAGGGTGGGGCGAATTCGATCGGTTTGGGAGGCAATCCCCCAGTGGGCGAGGGCGAGGGCCTGAGCATAGGCCCGCTGTGCCGCTTGGGTGAGCCCTATTGCCGTCACCTGGGTTGTGGCTCCATAGCCCAAAAAGCCCTGCACCAACACTTCGACCATCGCCCCTTGCTGCATCTCCACGCCCTGGTGACGGGGCGCACTATCCTGTAGGCGAACGGTTTGGCGCTGGTCCTGAATCAGTCGCACCCCAACCCAGTCGGCTGGGAAATCCAAAGTCGAAAACCAGGCTTGGGGGTTGTGGAGGAGGGGACAGGCGATCGGGACAAGATACAAGGAGTCTGCCATAGGGCTAGTGTTGTGGGTCTTAGGAGCGGGTTTACTGGAGTTTATTGGGGTTTATTGGAGTTTGCAGGCTGGATTGTGCTGAGGGCACCTCGATTCCTTGGGTTGCGCGGCGAAGCCGCGCAACCCAATTCTGACTTTGCCGTGGGAACTGGTGCTGCCGTGGGAACTGTGGTGAAAATCTGTATTGTTCGAGGTGCCCGAGGGTTCGTTATCGCCACCGCTCTTGTTCGAGGATCGCCCCCACTTTGTGGGGGCGATCCCATGCCCAAAGGGAGATGGGACTGAAGCCGTGGTCTACGGCGGTCCTTGGCCACAGTTTTCAAACATCCTCTCAGGAGACCAAGGGCAAGGACAGACGCGCGAGCCATTCCTGCATTTCCGTACATAGCGTCTTGTATTGGAACTCCAGTTCCTGCAATCCCTCACTCACCCGATGCCATGCCTGTTGGCTAATGGCCTGTTCAATCTGGGCTGCCAAACTGGTCATGGTCTGTCCTCCCACCATGGCACTACTACCCTTGAGGGCGTGGATTTTACAGTCCAAACTGTCAATATCCCCCGCTTGCCAGCACTGCTCCATATCGCGCAGATTTTGGGGAGTAAACTCCAAAAATGCCTGACAGGCTTCCACCGCTAACTCCTGCTGTTGTCCCAAGCGGCTCAGCAGCAGAGCGGAGTCAAACACGACGCTGGGCGGCTCAGCGGACACCGCAGGGGTTTCCATGGGCATCGGTCCCGGTTGGAGCCACTGCTGCATCACCTGGCTCAGCATCTCAATATCAATGGGCTTGGTAATATAATCATCCATCCCAGCCCGCAAACACTTCTCCCGATCGCCCTTCATGGCATAGGCCGTCATGGCAATAATGATAATATCTAGGTTCTCTTCTCCAGCCTGTCCTTCCCGAATCCGCCGGGTCGTTTCGTACCCATCCATACCCGGCATTTGACAGTCCATGAAGACCAAATCATAGGGACGAGTGGCCAGCGCCTGGTGGAGTTGTTCCAGGGCGGCTTGGCCTTGATCCACTAAATCAACCTCCGTTAGTCCCAACTGCTTGAGTAAGCCTTTGGCCACCAGTTGGTTCACGGGATGATCCTCCACCACCAGCACACGCGGTTGGGTGGTGGGTGACAGGTTAAGGGTTGCCGCCGGAGACAGCGCGGGGGTGGTTTGGGGTGTCGTGGCACAGGAGGAGGTCGCAATCCCGGCGAGGGCCTGGACCAGCAGAGCCGAGAGTTCCGAGGGGAGCAAGGGCTTGGTGAGATAGGCGGCGATCGGAATTGTACTGTTTTGGGGATCGGGGGTCGGTTGGCCCACGGTGTTCATCATCACCACATGGGGCAAGGGGGTCCAGTAGGGTGACTGCTGGAGGCGTTGTAATAGGTCATAGCCCGTCATATCAGGCAAGGTACTATCCACGATCAGCACGTCCACCAAGGGTAAAGTGGCTTCCCACTCTTCCCGCGTTCCCGATTCATGCTGCGCTTGGCCCCAAGCTTGTGCCTCGGCCCCATCCGCTACGCTCGTCACCTCCAGGCCCCATTGCTGGAGCTGCTGAGTGAGGAGGAGGCGCTGGGTTGCATTGCTTTCCACCAATAGGACTGTGGCCCCATCTGTTCCCAGGGGCGAAATCGATGTCGCGGGTTGTTGACTCGCCACGTCTAGCGCGATCGTGAAGGTGAAGCAACTGCCCTCTCCCACCTGACTGGTTACTTGGATATCTCCGTCCATGAGGGAGCAGAGGCGCTTGACGATCGCGAGGCCCAAGCCTGTCCCGCCATACTGGCGTGTTGTGCTCGCATCCACCTGGGCAAAGGCTTCAAACAGTCCAGAGAGGCGATCCTCGGGAATCCCAATGCCCGTATCTCGCACCGACCCTGTGAACAGCAGTCGATCGCCCTGGGTCTCCAGTCGTCCCGTCACCACCACTTCTCCCTCGGCGGTGAACTTGACCGCATTCCCCAGGAGATTTGTCAGAATTTGGCGCAGGCGGTTGGGATCCCCCTTAACCTGAAGCCGTTGAACCGCTTGGAGGTCCAGAATGAGGGCCAGTCCCCGCTCTGCGGCCTGGAGGGCTAAGCCCCGCACCGAGTCGCCAATGCACTGGTAGAGATTAAAGTCCACGGCCTCCAATTCCAATTTGCCCGCTTCAATTTTGGAGAAGTCCAAAATGTCATCAATGAGGGCCAGCAACGACTCCGCACTGGACTGGGCTAGGGACACCTGGAGCTTTTGCTGCTCGTTGAGGGGACTATTTTGCAACAGCTTGAGCATGCCCAAGGTACCGTTCATGGGCGTGCGGATCTCGTGGCTCATGCTTGCCAAAAACTCACTCTTGGCCCGTGCTGCTGCTTCCGCTTCCTCCTTGGCTGCCACTAGCTCCTGTTCCACCAGCTTCCGATCGGTCACATCCAGGGCCGTCCCAAACAGACGTACCACCTGTCCTTCCGCATTTAGCTCCGCCTGTCCCCGTCCCTCGTGGTAGCGGTAGGATCCATCGGGCTGCCTTGCGCGGTAGTCCAGCACATAGGGTAGTCCCTGGGATAGGGCTTGCTCCACACATAGGTGTAATACGGGCCGATCGTTAGGGTGAATCAGCTCCCAGTATTCGTCATAGCTGGGCTCGGGCTGATTGGCATCCAGCCCAAACATGTGGAAGAGTTCCGCTGACCACTGCACTTGTTGGGTGGGGACGTGGAATTCCCAGTTGCCAATATGGGCCAACCCCTGGGCTTCCCGGAGGGCATTGGTCTTTTGTTGAACTTCCTCTTCCAGCCGGTTCTGATATTGACTGCGCTCGGCCTGGAGTTCGCGCCGATAAAACTCTTGCAGATACTTCAGCTCCAGGTGATTTTTCACCCGCGCCAATAGTTCTGGCACACTAAAGGGCTTGGTGATGTAGTCCACAGCCCCCAGCTCAAACGCTTCCACCAAATCAGTTGAGTCCTGGCTGGCCGTGAGCACAATAATCGGAATCTTTTTGTATTGCTCCTGGGCCTTGAGGTGCCTACACACGGTCAAGCCGTCCATCTCCGGCATCATCAAATCCAACAGGATCAGGTCGGGTTTGGCCACCTCTAGCCGATCGAGCGCCTGCCGCCCGCTTTTAGCGAAGGTCACATTGTAGCCCTTGGGTTGTAGGACTTCACCGAGTAACTTTAGGTTTGCGACGATGTCGTCCACCACAAGGATGAGAGCGCGAGAAGAATCCATAGGACTTCGCCAAAGTACTTTGCAATAACCACTTCACAGCAATTACCCAGCAGCATGGAGGGGGCAAGCTTCCCAGGAGACATGGGGACCACAGGCACCTCGAAAAGTCCTCGTTTGAGTCCAGTCATCCCCGTCAGATCAAGGCTGGGCTGCCAAGGGTGGGGCGGGCGACTTCGGCTGCTCGTCACAGTGCATCGAGGTGTTCTAGGTCTGGTGCCATAATGCTGCCATGCATTATGGCAAGGGACTGCTTGGAGGGGCTATCTCAACTTTGGCCGATCGACCCCGCATCCCCTGGCTCCCAGTGGGACGCTCCCGTTGGTGAGGACAGTGTTGAGGACATTGCTGAGGACATTGTAGCGAGGGAAGCCCCCGTGCCGTGGGAAACGACTTCCCAGAGGAGTCCTGGATCACAGGGCGGCTCCCCTCCAGCTTAAGCCCGTGAGATGTGAGGGAGATCACAGTCTAGTATGGCGCATTCGTTAAAGCAATGTGTAGGGCGGTGGTGCTAGACTCCACCGCCGTTTGATGATGTTTGATGGTCTCTGGAAACGGTCCCTGGTGACGGACGACGGGGACAAGCACGCCGGCGCTGGGACATCTGTTCAGCCGAGTGTCTAGGGCTCGCAATGTTTGCAGCAATCTAGCAGCAATCTAATAGAGCAATTGCATCAAGCGCTTCCGGTAGGCCTGAACCAATGGGTGGGTGGGGCCTAACAGGTCAAAAACCCGGACCATCGCTTTGCGGGCACCGTCCTGGCGAAAAGTTCGATCGGTTCCTACCAGGTCCAGGAAGATATCCAATGCAGCTTCGTAGTCCGCCGCTACCACTGCTGCCGCGCCCCGGGCAAAGCGCTGTTCTTGATCGCTGGCCCCGGGTTCCGGTGTGGCCCAACTGTGAAACTCGGCCTGGGCAACGAGGGGCTGGGCTTGGCTGTGGTAGGGCTCATCGCTCACACCGATCGTCTCCAGGAGCTTGAGGGCATCCGACGGCTGTTGGAGCTGGAGCAAAAAACGGGCGGCCGCCAGTGTGACCGCACCATGGCCGGGATATTGCTGAAAGAGGCGATCGAAACTGGCTTTGGCCTCGGGGTAGCGCTGGTCTTGGATCAGGGTTTCTACCTCCGCCAGGGCCACCTTAATCTGAGATTGCAGGCCGATCGTCTCTAAAAAATCTCGAATTTTGGGTTCCGGTAACATCCCTACAAATCCGGGTTGCACCTCGCCCCGGATCACCACGCGCACATCGGGCACCCCATCGACCTGGTACTGGGTTGCTAGATCCGGGTGTTGGTCAATGTCCACCTGAGCGAGCACCAGGTCATAGTCCTGAATGACCTGTTCTAGCACCGGTTTAAGCATCTGGCAGGGACCGCACCAGGTGGCGAAGAAGTCCACTAGTACAGGGCGATCGTAGGAGGCTTGGAGAACGGCAGTATCGAAGTTGTGGCGATCGGTGTTCTGATCAATAACAACAGCGGAACCCATGGCGATAGTTCTGTTAAGCGGCGAGTGGGGATGGTATGGCAACAAGCCGCTGGGTTAAGACAGGGGGAGAGGGGAACTGTTCCGCACGGTGGGGGTTCATTTCCTGGGCCTGTGCTCAGTCACTGGGCAGCTGCCATCACAAGACCTACAGTCTACTATGGTCGGTCTCTCCACCTGCGGCGAAGCTGCGGTGATCTTTAGGGGTGCCTCGATTGATCAGTCATTAATGAGCACCTCGATTAATTGGGTTGTGCGGCTCCGCCGCACAACCCAATCTTGACCTTTAGGCGGGTCACTGGGCAAAAACTTTGATTTTTCGAGGTGCCTTATTAATCGAGGTACCCCTGTGTAATTGAAACACCCGGGGGCGATCGGGTCAGACAAACTCGCGTCGTTGGACGTGATTGAAGTATTCGTGCACGCGGCGGGAGGGAATCGGAGACATGCGAACCACAGCGGGTTGGGGCAGTTCTACCGCAGTGGATCGCTCCACAGCTTCCTGCGTGTTCTTAGCACCGTGCTTAGGGGAATACCGGTGGGTATATAACGTGTGGGGCAACTGGGATTGATCAGGATTAGCTTTCATGGACCATCAAAATAGGATTTAGTTGGGATTGCTGCGGGAATCTGAGGGGCACCTTGATTAACTAGGTTGGGCGGCTTCGCCGCCCAACCCCTCGTTCTTGCGTGAGCTGTCTCCCAGAAAGTTGGATTAATCGGGATGCCCTGAGACTTATTTGGAATGATTTGGGACCCATAGCACCCTGTACTTACGCCTGACCCAGGAAGTGGTTCCACCTTCAGCAGGGTAGCTTTCGGCCTGTACTGAACTGTTACGAACAGGGTGGTCATCGGATTAGGGCGGAGAATTCATTGAAGTTACTGATAATTTAGCAAGATTCTTTAAACAGCAAATTCGGGAAATTACATAATTTTAAGCAGGAGTTTGGTGTGGAAAAGCACGGATACGAGGCGCTGATTTTTCCGTTTTCCTCCGTGTTTACACGGGGACACCTCGATTAATACAGATTTTCACCGCAGTACCCACGGCAGAATTAGGGTTGGGTTGGGCGGTGAAGCCGCCCAACCCAATGAATCGAGGTGCCCTGGCGACAGATCAATCTGGCGTTCCTTCTCTGGGGGGCCGAGAATGCCCGGCGCAGCGAAGAATTCTCGGCCCTAGTCTTGTCCTCCGCGCCTTGGCAGCTACCATAGATTCGGTCCCAGACGATCCGATTCTCGATAAACACAGGCTCCGGATCGGGGTTGTTCAAGCACAAAAACCGCCACATCGCTATGGGTCGCCGCCGCACCAACACCAGTCGCACCAGCACCAGCAAAAATTGGGATGCCACTCCTCCGGATACCCCAGTTTCTCCGGATACCCCAGTCCCCCCCGATACTCAACCGGAACTGGGAACTCCCCTCGTGAAAACCCCCGATCGCCTGGAGGCTCTCCTCAAAGCGCTGCCTCCGGAACCTGGGGTTTATTTGATGAGCGATCGCCAGGGCAATATTCTCTATATTGGTAAATCCAAAAAACTTCGATCGCGGGTTCGGTCCTATTTTCGGTCTAGCCAATCCCTCAGTCCCCGTATTGCCCTGATGGTGCAACAGGTGGTCAGCATCGACTTCATTGTCACCGATACTGAAGCGGAAGCCCTGGCTCTGGAGGCCAACTTGATTAAGCAGCACCAGCCCCACTTCAATGTGCTGCTAAAGGATGATAAAAAATATCCCTATCTCTGCATTACCTGGTCTGAAGACTATCCTCGGCTTTTTATCACCCGAAAACGGCGGCTAGGAAACCGGGGCGATCGCTACTACGGTCCCTATGTGGATGCCAGTCTCCTCCGCCAAACCCTCGGCTTGGTGCAGCGCCTCTTTCCCCTGCGTCAACGTCGCCAGCCCCTGTTCAAAGACCGTCCCTGCCTCAACTACGATATGGGCCGTTGCCCCGGTGTCTGTCAGCAATTAGTGACCCCCGAGGACTACCGCAAAACAGTGCAGAAAGTGGCCATGATTTTTCAAGGTAGAACCCAGGAACTAGAGGACTTAATTCAAAAACAAATGGAAAAGGCCGCCAATGCTCTGAATTTTGAGCAGGCTGCCCACCTTCGGGACCAGATGCGGGGATTGCAGAATCTGGGGGCGCAGCAAAAGGTGGCATTACCCGATGATACGGTGTCGCGGGATGCGATCGCCCTGGCCGCAGACGAAATCCATGCCTGTATCCAGGTCTTTCAGATTCGGGCAGGGCGGTTGGTGGGGCGTTTAGGGTTTGTGGCCGATGCCCAGGCTGGGGATGCGGGGAGCCTATTACAGCGGGTTTTGGAGCAGCATTACCAAACCGCCGACCCGGTGGAAATTCCTGCGGAGGTTCTGGTCCAGCAGGCACTCCCGGAACCCGAGATCTTGGCCCAGTATCTCAGTCAGCGGCGCGGTCGTAAAGTGGAAATCGTTGTCCCCCAGCGACAGCAGAAAGCGGAGCTCCTGGCCATGGTGGAGCGGAATGCGGAGTATGAGTTGGCAAGAACCCAAGCCGCTGCCGATCGTAACCTCCAGGCCATGGAGGATTTAGCTACGGTGCTAGATTTGCCGGAACTGCCCCGCCGCATTGAGGGCTATGACATCTCCCATATCCAAGGGTCTGATGCGGTGGCCTCCCAGGTGGTTTTTTTGGATGGGATGCCCGCAAAACAGCATTATCGCCGCTATAAAATCAAAAATCCCACGGTGACGATCGGCCACTCCGATGATTTTGCCAGTATGGCGGAAGTGCTGGGGCGACGCTTCCGGCGCTATGCGGCGGCGAAGGCGGCGGGGGAGGTGATTCGGCCCCAGGGCAACCGGGCACCGAGTTTGCTCCGATCGGATGATCTGTCGGACTGGCCCGATGTGGTGATGATCGATGGGGGAAAAGGTCAGCTTTCTGCGGTGGTGGCGGTGTTACGGGAGCTAAACCTATTGGAAGACCTTAAGGTGGTTAGTTTGGCGAAAAAACGGGAGGAGATCTTTCTTCCAGGGCAGTCCCAGCCCCTGGTAACCGATCCCGATCAACCCGGAGTTCAACTGTTACGCCGTCTCCGAGATGAGGCGCATCGCTTTGCCGTCAGTTTTCACCGCCAAAAGCGTAGCGATCGCCAGCGTCGCTCCCGTTTAGACGCAATTCCCGGCCTCGGTCACACCCGGCAAAAGGAACTGTTGGCCCAGTTTCGATCGATCGACTATGTTCGTCTTGCGACCCCGGAGCAACTGGCGACGGTGCCCGGTATTGGTCCCAAGCTGGCCCAGCAAATCTATGCCTATTTCCATCCTGAAGTTGTCGAGGATGGAATGAGCTGAGGGGTACCTCGAAAAATCAAAGTTCTTGCCCAGTGACCCAGGTCAGAATCAGGATTGAGTTGGGCGGCTTCGCCGCCCAACTCAATGAACGAGGTGCCCTATCCCATGTCAGTTAATTAGAGTTTGGCTGCTGTGGAGACCGTAGGACGTAGATAACCTGGCGAAAGAACCCGACAAAGGCATAACTCTCGGTATAGATTAACTCTAAACCTAAATTTTGGAAAATTGACTGCCACTCTGCATCGGTGTGATTGCTGTGGGGATGATCCCGGAATTCTAGATTCATGAGGCTATCGACCCCGTAGGTTAAATACTTTTGGACTGGATTTGTGTAAATATCTTCAATAATCAGAACTGTATTACCAACTCGCTGGGCTTCTCCTATGGTTTGAATGGGATCTGCAATGTGGTGTAGCACTGTGAGCAGGAGTACGGTGTCGAAACTTCGATCGGTGAAGGGCAAGCACCCCCCATCGTAAATCTGTGGTGTAGTCCCTGGCAGAAGACTGGCATCGGCAATATCCACGGGGGTGATCTGCAAGCCCTGCTGTCGAAAATGGGAGGTAACGCTGCCGAGACCACTGCCAATTTCTAGGATCTTTGCTTCAGATTTGAGAAAAGGCTGTAACCGCCTAAATTTTTCCTGGGCATCCCACTGCCACAGAGGGAGAACGAGTCTGCCCCAAAAGGGCGTATTTTTGAACTGAGTCAGCGCCATCACAATAATCACTCCAGGGTGTAACGCAACTGCACCTGGGGCACGATCGAACCCAATAGCATCGCCCAAGTCCAGTGGTAGGGGTGTAGATCTAACACCGGTTGCGTACCCCGGTAAAGGGGGTAGCCCTGGGCAGCCCAGGAAAATAGGGAGCCGCTGAGGTTAAAAACTTGGCTGAAACCGGCAGATTTGAGCTTTTGGGCTGCGATGGCCGATCGATAGCCGATCGAGCAATACACCACCACCGGTCGATCGCGATCGTTCCCCTTGGGGAACGGACTGGCCGCTGGATGATTCCCATCTGGATGATTCCCATCTGGATGATTCCTATCTGGGTGGTCCCACGCTGGGGGGAGCAGTTGGGCTGCTGGCAGATGGCTGATGTGGTACTCTGCGGGAGTGCGGGCATCCAGGAGTAGCGGTAAGGCTTGATCCCGATCGGGGGCCTGAGCGAGCCACTGATGCAGCACTGGGACCGTTATCGGCTCCACATCCGGGAAATACTGTGATAGCCAAACGTCTAGGGAATGCCAGAGTAACTGTTGCATGACTACCGACTTTGAACCTCAAAAAACCTGTGATTTAGACGTTAGGGTCTGGGATCAACTCCTAGGGCGCTATGTTAGGGCGGGGCGTGTAGCGTATGCAACGTGGCAGAACCGGGATCAAGAGCCGCTTGCTGCTTGGATCCTAGCCCAATCCCAGGTGAATCATGGGGAGTTAACGCCAGATCAAGCACTTGCTTTTTGGATCAATCTTTATAATGCCTTGACAATCCAAGCGGTCCTCGACCAGTACCCGATCGCCTCGATCTTTCCTAAGGTCC
The DNA here is from genome assembly GCA_035285005.1 of Prochlorothrix sp. GTDB lineage: Bacteria > Cyanobacteriota > Cyanobacteriia > Prochlorotrichales > Prochlorotrichaceae > Prochlorothrix. The sequence goes on along the minus strand of JAYKIB010000093.1, from coordinate 16,197 downwards.
TGGGGATTCCTGATTTTATCCAATTTCTTCGATTTTTCCAGAAACCTCGCTGGCGATCGGGCGATCGAACCTATAGCCTCAACCAGATCGAGCATGGTATCCTCCGCCCTCACTATCCCGATCCGCGTCTTCACTTTGCCCTCGTGTGCGCCTCCGTGGGCTGTCCCTGGCTGCGCTCCCAAGCCTACACACCGGAACGGGTCCAAAGTCAGTTGTCGGAGGAAGCCGATCGTTTTATCCACAATCCCAGCAAGGTCCTGTACGATCCTACGCGGCATCAACTTCACCTGAGTCCCATTTTTCGCTGGTATCGCCGGGACTTTGAAGCTGCTGCCGGCTCTGTGATTGCCTACCTCCAGCCCTATTTACAACTTCCTGGGACCTCACTCCAGACCCTGAGTATTCGCTATCTACCCTATGATTGGGGTCTCAATCAGCGAATATCCTGATAAAATTGCTTCAAATAGTGGGAATCGACCCCTAGGCCCCAGAGAATCCCGATCGCTAAATATAGGAAATTTGCCTTCCACGGTCCCCAGTGGGCCACCCGTCGATCGGAGGACTGGACCACCCGGTTTAACATCCGAATGCGCCCGTAGTCATTTAAACGCAAACAGAGGTCCGCATCCTCCATAATTGCCAGGGACGAATCAAATCCGCCACATCGATCGAACTCTCGCGTGCGACAGGCAATCACCTGGTCCCCAAAGAGGATGCGTAACCCTTTGGAAAAGAAGGCCCAAGGATAAAACAGAAGCGCTGCATAGTAGGTTTTGAGATAATTATGGAAGGAAATGCCCCAACGGGTTGTTAAGGGACCACTCATTAAGGAAATGAAGCCCACAGCGGCGGTCTCGGGATCCTGTAAAGTTGTTTCCAATAGGGTGACTAGATCCGGGGGGACTTGGGTATCTGCATGGAGAAAACAGAGAATTGTCCCCCGGGCCACTTGAGCGCCCCGATTCATTTGTCGCGCCCGTTGGGCTGGTGTGGTCTGGAGAATACGGATGAATCCCGTTTCCCCAGGGAGATTCGGGGGAAGAACTGGGGCCTCAATGGTGCCATGGCCGATGGTTGGGGAAATGCGGGGGGCTGTCGCAATCGTGCTGATTTCGATCGCCTTGGCCCCAGTCTCGGTCGTTTCGCCCGGTCCTACTGCGCTGTTCTCCAGTTCGATGATCTGGCTGCCAAGTTCTTCAATCCCGATCGCCACGGTTCCATCTTCGCTGCCCCCATCACTCAGGATGATTTCCAAGGGAGACGGGTCCAAACTGCGCAGCATACACAACGTTGCTCTGAGACAGGTGGCCTCATTCAGCGTGGGAATAATAATTGAGACGGACATTGGTTCCAGCCTTCACAGGTGCGTTGCCATTATCGCCCGAATTTCACCGTGGATCGACGCTCCCTGCAATTCTCGCCAGACCGATCCCTTGGGATCGGGCGGATCCGTTATACTTCCCCTATACTCCTCCCTAGGTTGCCCCAACGCCAAAACACACCACCTCCGACTAGGGTCGTTCTTGGTTGTATGAGGTCCAGGGATTGAGATGTTCCTCCTCTGGCGGAGTCTATTCAGCCTCATCCTAGGATTCGCCGCCATATCGCCCTCCCTCACCCGATCGCCCCCCACGCCTGTGATCCGCCGCCTCATGTCCCTCCATCGTCTGACGGGTCGGTTGCCCCTGCGCACGATCCTGATTATTCCCTTTGTGGTCCAGATTTTGGCTGTTGAAGCGATCGTGGGCTACCTCTCCTTTCGCACGGGTCAGCGGGCTGTGGCTGACATTACCCGCCAACTGCGTACCGAAGTCACCGCCCATACCCTGCAACGCCTTGAGAGCTACCTGACCTTGCCCCAGGTGATTAACCAGGTCAATGCCGATGCTATGCGCCTGGGTACCCTCGATAGCCAAGCCTTTGAGACTCTACACCGCCACTTTTGGCAGCAAAGTCAGCAATTTCCAGAGGTGAGCTATCTCTATTTTGGGACTTCAACGGGAGATATCGTTGGTGTGGAGCGTAAGCCCAGCGGAGAGCTTGTGATCGGTCTTTCTGATGACAGTACCCAGGGACAGCTCCATGAGTACAGCACCGACAGCACCGGGGCGCTGATTATGCCCCCCCAGGTTTTGCCCAAGGTGGATGTGCGGACCCGTCCCTGGTACCAAGCGGCCCTCAACACAGCTGCCCCCACCTGGAGCCCGGTTTATACCTGGGTCGGCTCCCAAAATCAATTGTCCATTGATGCGGCCCAACGGGCCTATGATCCAGAGGGTGAATTCCAGGGTGTGCTAGGAGTTTCCCTGACCCTTGCGGATATCAGTCGCTTTTTAGCACGTTTAGAGGTGGGTAAAACCGGAGAAGTTTATATTCTCGATCGGGACGGCTATCTCATTGCTACTTCTGCCCCAGATGCCCTGTTTCAAAGCCATGCCGAGGGGCAGAATCCCCGTCGCCTACTGGCCCAAAATAGTCCAACGGACCTCATTCGCCAGTCCACTACCTATTTACAGGAACGTCTGGGCAGCTGGCAGCAGGTCCAAACTGCTGCCCAGTATGACGTTGTGATTGAGGGCCAAACGCAGTTTTTGCAGGTTACCCCCCTGACGACGGTGCCGGGAATTGATTGGATTGTGGTGGTGGCGGTGCCGGAAGCAGATTTCATGGGACATCTCTATCGCAATGTGCGATCGACCCTGCTGTTAACCCTGTTGGCCACGGGGGGAATGGTGGTGGCGGGGGTGATGATCGCCCGCTGGTTATCTGCTCCGGTGCAAGACCTGAGTGAGGCGAGCCAACGCCTAGCCCAGGGTCATCTGGATACCCTGGTGCCCGGGGGAGGGAGTCGTGAGTTGGGGGTGTTGACCCACGCCTTTAACCACATGACCCAGCAGCTACACCAGTCGTTCAGTACCCTAGAGGCAACCAATCAGACCTTGGCCGTTGCCAATGCGGAACTTCAGCAAACTAATGCGGCGTTGAGCGAGACCAATGCCACCCTCGAAAGTCGGGTCCATCACCGCACTGCGGAGCTTAAACAGTCTGAGGAGAAGTTTGCCACCGCATTTTGGAAAGCGCCGGTGCCAATGGCGATTAGTACCCTGGACACCGGGGATTTTATTGAGGTCAATACCAGCTTTGCCCAGGCATTGGGGTATACCGTCGCGGACTTGCAGAACGCTTCAAGTTTGCATGTGGGCCTGTGGGTGAATCGGGACGATCGGCAAAAAGTTATTGAGCGGCTCCAGGCCCAAGGAACGCTGCGGCAGGAGCAGGTGGCACTGTATACCAAGTCAGGAACGCAACTATTAGCGGAATTTTCGGCGGAAATCATTGAACTCCAGGGTGAATCTCGGGTGCTGTGGATGGGCCAGGATGTGACGCAACAGCGCAAGCTGGAAGCCCAGCGGGACTATAACCGTCGCTGCGATCGATTGTTGCTGGGTGTGTCGCGTCAGCTTTTAGATCAAACCCAAACCCTCAACCGGGTGTTGCCCGATCTCCTCGCCCAGTTAGGGCACCTGACCGCTAGCGATCGTTGTTTTCTCGCGGTTGTTGATCCCCCCAGCCTCCGGCCCTTGGCCGCCGGAACGTTCACCCTTCCCCGGTCTGCGACCCGGTCCTCGGACCGTGCCACCGTCCCAGATCCAGCCCATCGTCCTGCTCCTGTAGTCCCATACCGCTCGTCCGTTTCTCCTCCCGATCCCCATCTGAGTTCCTCCGTTTCAGTCCTTTCCTCACGGAACCCTACGGAATCGGAGTCTAAATCCTTCAGAATTCGAGCGGAGTGGAGCCAATTTGAGTTGATTCAGCCCATTGGCGATTTACTCCCCAGTCTTTCGCCAGAATTGCATGATTGGCTCTGGGAGATCTGCCAAACCCATCGGGAGCAGCAGTGGTTTTGGCACCAGCCAGCTTCCCCTGGGTCTCCACCCCAGGGATCGGTTGCTGTGGAGTCGGTTGCCGTGGAGTCGATTCAAAACCCGCGAAAGCTATTACAGACCCTCCAAACACAATCCCTCGCCATTGTCCCCCTCGTCTACATGGACCAACTGGTGGGCTTTTTGGGCGTGAGTCGTGCGCAGGGTTGCCAGGGCTGGCGGCGTAAGGATATTCAAATGCTGGAGTTGGTGGGAGATGTGTTGGCGATGACAGAGGCGCGGGAAGTGGCGGAAGAGGCCCTACGCCAGGAGCAACACCAGTCCGATCGACTCCTACTCAATATTTTGCCCCAACCGATCGCCGCCCAACTCAAGCAGAAACAACGGGCGATCGCTGAGTCTTTCTCAGAAGTGACCTTGCTTTTTGCTGATATCGTTGGCTTTACCTCGTTTTCATCGGAGGTTAGCCCCGAAAACCTGGTTCACTGGCTGAATCAGATTTTCTCAGACTTTGACACCCTGGCCGAGTCCTTTGGATTGGAGAAAATTAAAACCGTGGGGGATGAATATATGGTGGCCGCAGGGTTGCCCCTCTATCGGCCTGACCATGCGGAGGTCATCGCGGATATGGCCCTGGCGATGACCGATACCATGAGCTACTACCCCACGCCCCGGGGCGATCGGCTGCAACTGCGCATCGGTATCAATACCGGAGCGGCCGTGGCAGGGGTCATTGGGATTCGTAAGTTTATCTATAATCTATGGGGAGATACGGTTAATGTGGCTTCTCGTATGGAGTCTTCCGGTAAACCAGGTCGGATTCAAGTGTCTGAGGCTACTTATCTGCGCCTCAAGGATAAATACGAGTTTCAGCGCCGCCGTCCTATTTATGTGAAAGGGAAGGGGTGGATGAATACCTATTGGTTACTCAATCGCTAGGGCACCTCGATGAATTGGGTTGCGCGGCGAAGCCGCACAACCCAACCCTTATTCTGTGGAACTTGTGCTGTGTGCTGGGGAAGCTGCGGAATGTCGGCTCAATCTGATCCCAAATCTGTTCCCGTCAGGCGCAGGAAAACATCCTCCAGATTGGCCAAACGTCGCGTTAAACGGGGGGCCTGGGTTGCCTCTAGGGTGTGCCACACCTCCGTCCCTGTCTCCTCCGGTAGTGCCACCACATAACCGTGACCAAACCGTCGCCACCACACCTGAAACCGCTGGCCGATCGCTACCACCTGGGCTTCCTCCAGTCCCTCCACTTCCGCCACCTCGCGCCCGATCGTCCGCTGAATTAACACGTCGGGTTTCCCCTCATCCATCACACGCCCCTGCTGCATCAATAGCAGTCGATCGCATAGCCGTTGTGCCTCATCCATGTAATGGGTTGTCAGCACCACGCCACAACCCTCCCGTCGCAGTTGGATCACCAATTGCCAGAAGTCCTGCCGCGCATCGGGATCCAACCCCGTGGTCGGTTCATCTAAAAAAACAACCTGGGGGCGATTCACTAGGGCACGGGCCAAGACTAACCGCCGTTTCATGCCACCGGATAGCGTATCCACTGCGTTCTTTCCCACCGCTTCCAGGTTGACTTGGGCTAGGAGTTCTCCCGCCCGCTGTCGTGCTGCTGCCCCACGAATACCGTAGTGATGGGCAAAGTAGGCAAGATTCTGGAAAACTGTGAAATCGGGGTCTAGATTGTCTTCCTGGATGACAATGCCCATTTTAGAGCGAGCTTGCTTACTGTGCTGGGGAATACGCCATTGATTAAACTGTACATGGCCTTGAGTGGGTAGCACTTGTCCATAGCACATTCCTACGGTGGTGGTTTTCCCGGCCCCGTTGGGACCGAGCAGACCGAGGACTTCCCCCGCTGCCAACGTAAAGTGGATGGCTTCCACTACGGTGCGATCGTCATAGGTTTTCCAAAGATTATGAGCCGTCAGCATGGGGTCTGCCATTGAAGGAGCGATGATGGGGAGTGATGGGATCGGGGGGGATGGTATCGCGCTGTTCGTCTACCTCTGCAAGATGCGGTAAAAGGCGATAAACACCCCTGGGCGGCTGCCATTGGTCGCTTAGCTAGGATTTTAAGGCTTCTGGGTGGTCGATCGGGAACAGTTGAATCTGCGAGAAACTGTAGGATAGAGAGGATTTGTTGTCCATAGTCCCCTGTACCGTGACCCAAAATCCTTTCCTGGCCTTGAACTACGAACCCACCCTTGAAAGCCTAGGGGACAATTACTACGATATTGTTGCTGCGGCAGACTTTCCCCAGCAAATCCTTAGATTTCGCAATGATAACCTTCTCCCCCGCCTAAATTTAGCGGTAGATAGCGTGAGCGATGAGCATTTCATCGAAGCCTTTGGGCGTTTCCAAGGTCGCCATCCTCTCTTGGCCCTACGCTACCATGGTTACCAGTTTGGCACCTATAACCCCCAATTGGGGGATGGTCGGGGCTTTTTGTACGGTCAAGTGCGGGGCACCGATGGGGTGCTCTATGACTTCGGCACGAAAGGGTCGGGGATGACTCCCTGGAGTCGGGGAGGGGATGGACGGCTCACCCTCAAGGGTGGGGTGCGGGAAGTGTTGGCGGCGGAAGCTCTCCATGCTCTTGGGGTCAACACCTCGCGTTGTTTGAGTTTAGTGGAAACGGGGGAACAGCTGTGGCGCGGTGATGAGCCGTCACCGACCCGATCGTCGGTGATGATTCGGTTTAGTCAGTCCCATATTCGCTTTGGTACCTTTGAACGCTATCACTATTTAGGACGGCGTGATCTGGTGGAGCGACTCCTCAGTCATGTAATTTCGGTCTATTATCCCCACTTATGGCCTGATCCTTCCGCAGACTTGCCCGTTGTTCCGTTTTATCGTGAGCTGATTCAGCGGGTGGCGACCTTGACGGCCCAATGGGTGAGTGTGGGATTCTGCCATGCGGTGCTTAACACCGATAACATGTCGATTACGGGGGAAAGCTTTGACTATGGTCCCTATGCTTTTATTCCCACCTATAATCCCCGTTTTACGGCGGCCTATTTTGATCACTATGGTCGCTACTGTTATGGGAACCAAGCCCCCATTTGCAAGTTAAACCTGGAGCTTCTACAACGGCCCTTGGGCATGATTACGGAGGTAGAGGCGCTCAAAGCGGAGTTAGAGGCGTTTGATGAGCACTTTCGGCTGGCCTATCTCGATCGAATGGTGCAACGGTTGGGCTTCAATCCGGCCCAGGTCTCAGAACCGGAGGAGTTGGTGCGATCGACCCTGGAACTTCTCCAAACGACTCAAGTCAACTACGGAGTCTTCTTTAGCCGTTTGCGGCGGCAGTTCTCTCCCCAATGGCGGGAGAATAGTGGGCTGATTCCCTTGGATTTGGTGGATTCTACGGAAGAAGGTGCCCAAGCTCCCCCCCAGTCCCTGTGGGAAACCTGGCGCGATCGATACCACTATCTCCTTCAAGCCCTTCCCGAGGCTGAACTGGAGGGTGTGCAGAATCAGCTCGATCGCTGGAATGGTCACACCTACTTAACCCGCCCCCACATTGAGGCGGTGTGGGCTGCGATCGATCAAGCGGATGATTGGGAACCGTTTTATGCCCTTGTCAATAAACTCCAAAACCGAGACTAGAGGGTGTTTCTAACCATGACCCCCGCAAGAATCAGGGTTATGGTAGGCGGCTTCGCCGCCTGCCATCATTAATCGAGGTGCCCGGTAGAATCAGGGTTGGGTTGCGCGGCGAAGCCGCGCAACCCAATTGATCGAGGTGCCCTGGGGTAATTATGCTTTGTGCGCCGAGGGCTGCGGAACGTTAGTCGGATTGCTCTTTGTACCCTGTTAGGACCCAGTTTTGTCAGTTAATCGGCCCGAGGGCTATTTTCAGCTTCCTAAAACGCTTCATCTTCTTCTAAAGGTATCTGGTTCCAGATTTCGAGGTCAATCTCATTGGGATCACCATCTTCCTGTACCACTTGGCCATTAAAGAAGTCCGCTAAGCTTTTCGCAGCCCGTGCCACCTCATCATCTGCCCACATCGCCGATCGTGTGGTGGAGATCGCTTCTCCAGTTTTTGGGGCCAATCCTGCCGTTACCGCTGTCACGGGCTGGTTTACTTGGGTAGAGGGTGGGAGGGGAGAAGGAGTTGCTTGCGGTGTGGGGGCTTGCGGTGTGGGGGCTTGCGGTGTGGGGATGTGGGGTGTTGGGGGGTGAGGTGAGGCCGGCGTCACGGAGGTGTGAGGGGCTGAGGGCTGAGGGACTACGGGTGGCGGTGTTGGAGGCTGGGGGGCTGGTGTTTGGGACTGATCTGGGGTTGGGGGAGCAGCAGCTTGGGGCGCAACGGGGTCAGGGGCAGTCTGGGGCGCAGAAGTAGGTTGGGGCGCAGTGGTTGGGTGAGTCGAGGTCGGAGAAACCGAGGACGGTGGGGGCGTAACAGGCGCAGGGGGGGGAGATGCGATCGGGGTCTGTGGAGGGGCTGGGGGCTGGGGGGTTGGGGCCGGTGAAGTGGGGGTGGGTGGCCCTGGGGAAGCTGTCTGGGCCGGCGATAGGGAGGGGCCGGCAGTCGGAGGAGCTGTGGAATCAGTTTTGGCGCGGGTTTCAAGCTGAATCGAAACCGATCGACCTAAAACCTGGGTAAATACCTCTTCCACTTGGGGAATGCGCGTTTCCACCGTTTGCTTCAGCCCTGGAGGGCTACTAATCCGAACCCGTCCCCCCTGTACATCCAGCAGACGCACCTGTTGCTCTAATAAAATGCGTGTACTTCGGGAGCTGAGGCGATTGACGACCCGTTGCCACAGTTGGTTGAGATCCGGGGAGGAGGCGGGTTCTGGGGGAGGTGCCAGGGGAGCCGAGGCAACCGACTCCGATGCTGTGGATGCTGTGGGGGCTAGGGGGTGACCCGTGGGCGGGGCGGCGGGGCTCACGGGGGCTGGAGCTGTCATGGGGGGCTGGGCGACTGAAGGAGTCGCTGCTTGGGTAGGGGAGGCAGCCGGAACGGGGACGATCGCTGGCGGGGTTGGGGCTGCTCCGGTGGGGATTGTGGGGGTAGGGAGTGCAGCGGTTGGAGTGGCGGGAGCCGGAGGGGGAGGCGAAGCGATCGGGGTTGCCACCGGAGCCGCAGCCGCTAGGGTGGTGGGCAATAGCCCCATCAACGTGACCTCCAACCACAGGCGAGGCTGGGTTGTATTTTTCAGTTGGACCTCACTGCTGCGTAAATGCTGCTGTCCCTGCAAAATGGCGTTGAGATCGATCGATTGGACGAATTGGCACATTTCCTGCCAGGTATCCGCCGTAATTGCCACCAGATCCCCGCGTTGGGGGGCAGTTTTGGCGATCAGTAAGTCCCGGTAAAAACTGGCGAGATTTTGCAATACAATCAGGGGCTCGCGGCCTCGGTTCATGAGACGACGGGCCACATCGATGAGTTGTTCGGGCTGGTTGGCGGCGATCGCCTCCGTCAGGGCCAGCAAGTCCCGTTCCGGCACGGCCCCCACTAAGTCCCAGACGGCTTCAGGGGTAATCGGAGGCGGCAGTAAACTCAACTGATCCAGCAAACTTTCTGCATCTCGTAGCCCACCCTGGGCAATTTGGGCCACTAGAGTCACTGCGGCCTCAGTAATCTCGATTTGTTCCTGCTGGGCAATCTGCTGGAGATGGCTGACCATGGCATCCAGCGGAATGCGGCGAAAGTCGAAACGCTGGCAGCGGGAGATGATTGTGGGTAGGACGCGTTGGGGATCGGTGGTGGCGAGGACAAAAATGACCCGATCGGGGGGTTCTTCTAGGGTCTTTAGGAGTGCATTAAATGCTGCTGTGCTGAGCATATGGCACTCATCGATTACATAGACCTTATATCTGCATTGGACCGGCGCAAATTGTGACTTTTCAATTAACTCCCGAATATTGTCAACTCCGGTATTACTGGCCGCGTCAATCTCAATGACATCCAAAGCAGTCCCTCGGGCAATGCTTTGGCACGCCTCACACTGACCGCAGGGTGTTGCCGTTGGTCGATCGCTGGCTAAACAATTCAAGGACTTGGCCAGGATGCGCGCACTCGACGTTTTCCCGGTTCCCCGAGGCCCTGTGAATAGATAGGCCGGAGCAATCCGCTGTTGCTGTAGCGCGTTTGTGAGCGTCGTGGCGATCGCCGTTTGTCCCACCAAATGCTGGAACATTTGGGGCCGATATTTGTGGTGTAGGGGTTCGTAGGCCATGGGTCACGGGAAGACAGCGGGGGCAGCAGGGGCAGTGGAAATTGGAATCGAGATGGGATGGCAATGCGGCTGGATGTTTAGGAATGCCCTCAGAGGATGTTTGAAAACCTAAGAGAATCCCCCCTACACCCCCCTTTATAAGGGGGGGACGACCTCTTCTTCCCCCTTATAAAGGGGGACCGAGGGGGATTCTGCCAGGGCCTACGGCCCTTGGCCGAAGTTTTCAAATATCCTCTAAAGCAGAGAAGTCCAGCGCCATGGCAAAGCTTTAGTGAGTTTTAGGATTTAGCTAAAGCTTAATTGAGGTTTCCAAAGTTTTCCATCCTCTATTACTGGTCTTTTCCGGGCGTTTATGCTGCGACACGCATCATAACTTCCGATTTCAGCAAATAGACTATTCGTGGAGACCGAGGACGATGGATAGGTTGATCAGGACAGCACGAGGTTGGATCCCTCATAATTCGGTGGATCCCTGACCTAGACTAGCCCTCAACCAACGGAGAGTCTTCGAGGATCAACGGCACCGATCGAGAGTTTTCAAGTATCTGCTGAGGGAGTTGGAAAGCCAAGTCACGAAGTTGATGGAGGATGGTCATGAGCGGGGAGAATCATCACATAGAGCAAGAAACTAGCTTATTAGGATGTCGTGAGGCCGCGAATTCCCTCTGCGCAGGGGGTCTCCTCTACGGACTAGTGTTACGCAGCTTGGCGACTTCCATAGCATACACCTGTAATCAGGCGAGCAGAACTAGACGTAACTCAGTTGGAATGATTAGACTAAGGAGCTATAGAGACAGCCTCTCCATCCATATAAGGTCCCATCTATGTCTATTGATTCCCTGGTTGCGCAACAACTTGAGCTGCTTCGCCTCCGCCTCTTAGATCTCAGTGGTCGAAATCGTCTTCTCAATTTCAAGTTCTCTGACCGACTACGAACACAGCTTCGGATTGTAGATTGCTCACCAGAAATCATCTTTCAAACCCTAGATAAGGACAAGAGTCTCACATTTCACCCATTACCCGAGCCTCCAGAGTCAGAGCCAGAGGTGACAGAGACGATAGTGCAACTAGACGGTAAAACACTGGGAGTCACAGCCCAAAACCAGGAAAGACCATCAAAGCTAGATTATGCGAGATCCTTGGGAATTAATCCAAGCTATGATCTTATTTTGGGACCCAATTACTCCCAGTCCCGAACAGACCAGCGGCAGAAAGGACTTCAGACCCTACTATACTCCACGGAATTAGACCGTAAACTCTCAGGTATTCGAGCAGGTGCCCGTAAGTCCCTCGAAGAGACAGGACTGAACATGCTTTACTTAGCTTTTGGCATGTTGGAGTGGTACGAGTCCGATTCATCTGATCATCCACTCCTTGCACCTCTCTGGCTCTACCCAGTTAGCCTCGATCGTGAACTTCGCCACTCCCAATACTGCTATACCCTCAGATCCTTTGGAGAGGATCCAGAGGGAAACTTTAGTTTGCGCGAGCGTCTCAAGCGAGATTTTGGACTCGTTTTACCGTCGTTAGAAGAAACAGATGATGAGCAGAGCGAAAACAACCTGACGACAGCAGAACAGTATTTACAGAAAGTTGAAGCCTTAATTCAAGATCGTCCGCGCTGGAGGGTTCGGCGTTTTTTAACCTTAAGCCTATTTTCTTTTGGAGGGATCGCACTCTTCGAGGATCTCCAGCCAGAACGCTGGCCTCAGGGAGGGGACAGCCTGCTTCAGCATCCTTTGATCACAGCCCTACTACTAGGAGAAGGTGCTGTTAGTGACGGACTCATTGCCAAGGACTATTGGGCTGATGATCCCAATATCGAGCGTAAAGTGCCACTTTTAATTACAGACGCTGATTCTTCCCAGTTTTCAGCGATCGTAGATGTTATGGATGGCAAGAATTTGGTCATTGAAGGACCGCCCGGTACAGGTAAGAGTCAAACAATTACAAACCTCATTGCTGCCGCTTTGGCTCAGGGAAAAACTATTCTCTTTGTGGCAGCTAAGAAAGCAGCACTTGATGTTGTCTACAACCGTCTTACCTCAGCAGGTTTGGACAACTACTGTCTTGAGACACATGCAACAAATGGTGCTCGTCAGACTTTTTACAGTGACCTCAAACGCCGACTAGAGCAAGAAGAGCCACTCGAAGTATCTCAAGCCCTTGAAGCGCAAATTCAAGAGTATCGGCGTCTGCGAGACCAGCTCGCCCGATATGTCTCATTGCTCAATCGGCCATTTGGAAAAAGTAATAACACCATCCAGGAACTACTGTGGGCTAGTAAGAAAGCTGAGCAAGCATGTAAAAGTTGTGCCGTACCGATGCAACTGGGGCAGATTCACGATCCACAAGCAATCGAGATGGGTGTCGCAAGCTTCAATCGCAAAATGACGCACTTAAAGGCGTTTAGTCAGGATCATCAATCAATTTTGCGGCAATATACCATTTTAGAGCGTCATCCTTGGTTTGGACTAACTGTACAAAACCTGTCTCCCATTGATCAGCAGGATCTATATAGCTGCGTGAGTGGATGGGCTAGTAACTTGAAAAAGCTAACCACACACCTCGAACAGATCGCACAGGCATGGAAGATCCAACCTTTGACAACTTTAGAACATATTCAGCAACTACAGGAGCACCTGCATCAATGTCCCTCATTAAGTTCTGCGGTTGATATAGTATTACTTCCAGTCCTAGCCACAACCTCAGTTCAAGAAGGAGCTATTCAACTCCTCGAATATCTGCGGGATTATCGACAAGAGTCTCAAGCCCTTACGGGCTTCTTTCAAGAACAGATTAATTCTCCAGAACTGACATCCTTGAAGCTTTTCCCTACCTCTTCTTTAAGTGCTGATGTAAGTCTTCAAGAAATTACTGCTATCGCCCAAGATCTCAAGCAACGTTTCCCCGATTTATGTCACGCGACACGCCATAGTCTAATCAAGCTCCGAGATCAGCAAGAACAGTTACTGACAACACAACAACAGCTACAGAAGAACTATCATCTAGGGATCTGTGAAAGTTCAGACTGTCTTGCTGAATACGCCAATAAACTTCGCCATGCCAATCTCCTAGACGTATGGTTTAGTTCAACTTATGATCGGGCTAAAAATCACTGGGATCGTATTCTTAAGCATAAAAGAAATTACTCTGACTCTGAGATTGCAGATCAGTTTCACTTAATTTCTAAGTTTAAGGATGAAGTAAAAGCATTTCAAGGAAATCCTATAACTAAGCGTATTTGTAATCGATTCTTCCAAGGGATAGAAACCGATATTCAGGCATTAATTGCTTTACATGACTTTGTTCAAGAGATCGAGCAGCGCCTACAAAAGCTAGAAGGGTATCAAAGATCAATGGATCGATTGTCAGTCTGTGAAGCTCTTGGCGAGTTCTACCAAGGATCTCAAACCAACTATGAGAACTTAGAAGCTACACTCAACTTTGCTCAGTCATATCTTCAATCGTCACTACCCCAATCTTTAAAAGATACTCTCTTTTCCTCTAATGCACTTCAAGTATTACAACAAATTGATCAATTCTCAAGCGAGCTAGATCAATTACTTCAGGTAGAAAGTGATCAGCGCCATGCTTTTCTTCTTTTGGGACAACCGAACCTTAATGAGATGTTTGCTCACTCTGACCTCTTGACTTTGGATCTACCACTAATTGCAAAGCGACTAGCACGAGCAGTCGAAGTCCAGGATCAGCTATCAGTATGGATTAACTATCGCCGAGCCTACGCACAGGTGATTGATGATGGTCTGCAAGACCTCTTGAAAGCATTTACAGATGAAGAGTTAAGCTTTGAGCTTCTGGATCTAGTTTATCCCTTCATCTTCTACCAATCTCTGATTCGTATGGCCTATCGGGAATATCCTAATCTTGCAGAGTTATCAGGTATTTCCCAGGCGCAAGCCCGAGAACAATTTCAACAGGTTGATCAGCAACTTATAAAACTCTACCAACAGCATTTAGTGGCTCAACTTAGTCAAGTTGAAGTGACTGAGGGCAATAATCGTGGTCGTAAGTCTGAATATACAGATCTAGCTCTTATACATCACGAAATTAACAAGCAAAAGCGACATATTCCCCAGCGGAATCTATTTAAAAGAGCAAGTCGTGCCCTACAAGAGATTAAGCCTTGCTGGATGATGTCCCCCGCCAGCGTGGCTCAATTTATTCCACCAGGAGCAGTCACGTTTGATTTAGTCATTATCGATGAAGCCTCCCAAATGCGGCCTGAGGAGGCATTATGCGCTCTAGCTCGTGCTAAGCAATTAGTCGTCGTAGGAGATCCAAAACAGTTACCCCCTACAGATTTTTTTAAGTCACAATTGGATGTTGATGAAGAGAATGCAGAAGATGCCGATTTAGATAGTGAGTCGATTCTAGACATGGCTATGAAAGTCTTTTATCCAGCTCGCCGCTTGAAGTGGCACTATCGTTCTCGTCATGAAAGCCTAATTGCTTTCTCCAATCGAGAGTTTTATGAGAGTAGTCTCACCATTTTTCCTGCTCCTCGACAAAAATTTGCTGTGGAATATTGCTATGTCGAATCTGGACTCTACCAGAATAGAGCCAATCTTAATGAAGCTCAAGCTGTTGCCGCTGCTATCATTGATTTTGTGGAACGCTACCCCGATCGTTCCTTAGGAGTAGTCACCTTAAACCAAAAGCAGCAGGAGCTACTCATAGATGAACTCGATCGGCTTTTTGTACTCCATCCAGCCCTAGAGGAGTACCGCATGAAACAAGAAGCAACTCTAGAGCCTTTATTTGTTAAAAATTTGGAGAATGTTCAAGGGGATGAACGAGACGTGATCTTCATTTCAACTGTCTATGGTCCTAGCGAAACTGGTGGGCCAGTAATGCAGCGATTTGGACCCATTAACTCTAAAAATGGTCACCGCCGTCTCAATGTTCTGTTTACTCGTGCCAAAGAGCGAGTTGTTATCTTTTCATCGATGAAGCCCAGTGATATACGCGAGGGTCGCCATCGTGGGGTAAGTATTCTGCGCGATTACCTCACCTATGCTCAAACCCACCGTCTGCAGGCTGGAATTGTCACCGGACGCGAACCCGACAGTGACTTTGAAATTGTTGTAGCCGATCGCTTACGCCAACAAGGCTATGAAGTAGTACCCCAAGTTGGAGTCTCGGGTTACTTTATCGATCTCGGGATCGTCGATCCTCATCACCCTGGCACCTACCTTGCTGGAATTGAGTGCGATGGGGCCACGTATCATTCGGCCAAAACAGCCCGGGATCGAGACCGTCTACGACAACAGGTTCTAGAGCGATTAGGGTGGACTCTATATCGAATCTGGTCTACAGACTGGTTCGCAAATCCTGATGGTGAAACACAAAAACTAGTTCATTTCCTACAATCTCTTTAAGTAGCGCCCACTCCCTATGTTGCATTCACTTCCATCAAACAGGCACCTCGATTAATTCACATTTTCACCAGAGTGTCTACAGCAGAACCAGGGTTGTGGCGTGCGGCTTCGCCGCGCGCCACAATTAATCGAGTGCCCAAACCCCAAGCCAGCCACCTCATCTGCCCCCCGCCCCTAGATACACCCCATCGCCCCTGCCCCTAGTCTCGCGATCGTCGGTTCCCGCCACGTTGACCCCAAAACCCCCACCTCACCCACCCTCTCACCCCCTACCCAACAGCTCGAGATGAGCTTTGCAAGGCGGCTCTAGCCGCCCCTATACCGCTGTTCCAGAAACTTCCCCAAAGCCATAACAAACGCGCCCCCAGCGTCACACTCAGCCACCGATTGTGCAGTACAATCACACCATCGCCTTCGCTGAGGCTCTGTCCAGCCCCCGCACACCATGCCCGCCGATCGCCCCCGCAAAAAGCGCCTATTCTCCAGTTTCACCAAACCCCAAGCCTTCAAGCTACTGCAACTGCGAGAACTCCTGCCCTGGGACATTGCCACCGATCCCGTTCCCCTGAATCCCTTCTTCCAAGAACGCTGGGCACGGCTGTGGCGCAACTTCGACCTGGAAAGCTACGAAGAATCCAAAAAACTCCTGATCGATGCCCTCTGCGACGAAGCCCTCAACCCCCTCGATCGACTCAAAA
>JAYKIB010000092.1:0-19462 GCA_035285005.1 Prochlorothrix sp. | reverse complement strand
TTTTGAGTCGATCGAGGGGGTTGAGGGCTTCGTCGCAGAGGGCATCGATCAGGAGTTTTTTGGATTCTTCGTAGCTTTCCAGGTCGAAGTTGCGCCACAGCCGTGCCCAGCGTTCTTGGAAGAAGGGGCTGAGGGGAACGGGATCGGTGGCAATGTCCCAGGGCAGGAGTTCTCGCAGTTGCAGTAGCTCGAAGGCTTGGGGTTTGGTGAAACTGGAGAATTTGCGTTTTTTGTTGGGGCGATCGGCGGGCATAGCAACGGGAGCGATCGGAGTTTGGGGATTAGCTCCAGTGTAGTGTAGAAGCGAGGTTGGGTTGGTAGGTCAGCTATGCGGTCGCTAGAATGATGGCAACTAGGGAAACCAATACACTTTATAGTGTTTAAGTAGATCAGGGAAAGTAATGGGCACTTAGGATCGCTGAAACCCTGACTCTGCCGTGGTCCATACCTCCTTTTATTTAGTCTAAGCTACTTACTTGTAGGTGATAATTAAGATCAGAACCTTAATCCTAAGCGACGTACTAAGATCAATAAGCTCTGACAATCGACTGAGGAATTCGATTTTGACGATCAGAATCAGTAGGTCTCTTTAGCTGCCTGTCAGTCTTATCCAGTAAGGTCAAAGGTAATTTTCTTAGACCAGAAGATGAAAACATCGCACCGGGCTGAGATCGCTCCAGTCCTTGCCCTTAGCCCTTACAAACTGCTTCCCTTCAACTCATCTAGCCTTTCCCTCACGTAATCTTCCCTACACTGGACTCTCCCACTATGACCTTTACCCCTCCCCCAAGCGTCAACACCTTTGGACAGACGGTTTCCCTCCAGAAGCGGATTCAAAAGCTTATGGATGACTACAAAGAGGGTATCTCTATCTTTTCGGAGATGATCCAAAATGCTGATGACGCAGGAGCGAAGAAAATTGAGTTTGTCATAGACTGGCGAAAGCATGTCCATAAGTGGGACATCTTTGCGGGAGCGGCATTACTGGTTTTCAATGATGCTCCCTTTACGCCAGAAGACTTTGAGGGCATTCAGAAGGTTGATGAGGGCAGCAAGAGCGGCGGACTTCGTAAGACGGGACGTTTTGGGGTGGGCTTCAACACTATTTATAACTTGACGGACTATCCCAGTATTCTGGCGGGTCAATATTTATCCTGGCTCGATCCCCATCGCACCTATGCCAAAGGAGACAGACCTGGTGGTCAATGGCAATTAGCAGATTTGGTCCAAGAAAACTGGATGCAAATTTATGAGGTGGGTCACTTTCAGCGAGGACGTTCTGAATTTGCGGATACGCTGTTCCGATTCCCCTTGAGGACTGAAGCGCAAGCAGAGATAAATCAGGGTAAAAGAGAGTTTGGTGCACAATCTGTCACTCGTTCGGGAAATATAGAGCCTTTATTGCAAACCTTAGAGGCTGAAGGAGAAAATTTACTGATTTTTCTCAAGTCAGTTCTTGAAATTAAGGTACGGGAGATTGAGGAGGACGGGACTGAGACCGTGAGGTTACATCTCCAGACTCTTAACCAGGATCAGGTCAGTGAAGCTCATATGGCGATGCTGAATTATCCAAACTTGCAAAAGGATCTGAACCAACTCTGCAAGGCCAACCCCAGATCGCTGCCGAAGGTTTCCTACCTTCATAAGATTCAAACCCAGACCCCCAATACAATAATTCAGTCAACCTGGCGGGTGGTTCATCATATCGGAGTTCACCCTGAGGGGAAGTTAGTTGGGGTTATGGAGCAGCTTCATAAGCTCCAGAAAAAAGCAGTGCCTTGGGGGGGGGCAGCAGCTCGGATAAAGTCAGATCGACCTGAACCTGTCCAAGGCCGACAGTTTTGCTTTTTGCCACTGCCCAAGACCACTGGACTGCCGATCCATATTCACGGCTACTGGGATTTAGACTCTTCCCGTCGTAGCTCGACCGATGAAGAAGGGACGGGAAATGCTAAAGCACGCAGTGACTGGAACCGGTTGCTGGCGACAGAGGTGGTGGCGATCGCCTGTGCTGAGTTGGTCCGAGACTTGGTGGACGATGTGGGTCGGGCAGATCCGGCTCGGTTTTATCGACTTTGGCCCTTGAGCTATGCGGAAGGATTGAGCAACTTCCAAGTCCCTTTTCTAGAGGCAGTTCGACAATATCGGGTGATTCACTCCAATTTGCGCAATAAATGGATGTGTCCCGAGAATGCCCGTGTCTTGCCCCCAGAGGGACAGGCGTTGTTTAAGCCTTTAACCGCAGATCGAGTGCGCATGGCTTCACGGTTTGTTCCTGAGTCCATTGCCGAAGCATTTGAGGCTGTGGGTCACCCGTTCAAGAAAATTACTCCAAAGAGAATACGGAAGTATTTACGAAAGGTTGAAAAGCCCCTAGGGCTACCTATTGCAGAGATACAGCAGGAAAGCTTGCAGCGACCTGAGTGGGTGGTGGAGTTCTTGAAGTTTTGCCTGAGTGATGGGCACCGGGACTTAACGGGTTTGCCATTGGCTCTGTTGCAGGATGGCACCTTGCATCGCTTTGGTGAGGGACCGGATGGGTGGATTTATCAGGCCAACCCTTTACAAAAGCAAATTTTTGCCCAGTTCCCGCACTGGTTTCTAGACTCTGAGATCGAAGTAGTTCTCCCCTTCGGACCAGTGCAGGGTGTTACAGAGTTTACGGTGGAACTGGTTGCAGAACGCTTGGCAGGGCTAGATTGGTGGCAAGAAGCACCCCAGGGAACGGGCTACCTGTGGGAATCAATGGGAGATGGGAAAGATCTGCCCAACAAACAATGGCTTAGTCTCGTGTATCAGTATCTGGCTACTGAATCTCCTCCTTTACCCATAGCTCCCCTAAAAGAAGTGTCTATTGTCCCTGGCATTGATGGATATTTACACAGGGGTGGGTTCACAGACACTCCCCTATGGCCAGAGAAGAGTATTGCCCAAAAGCGCCAGGATGCTTTGAACTATTTTGGTATTCCCATCATTGCGACTGATGCAATTCCAAAAGCTCGGTTCACAGATTTATTTCATCGTCATCCCGTTGGCTATAATGGCTTGATCTTCAAACTTTCTCCTCTAGATGTCATTGACACACTGACAACTTACGCAGAGCGAAACACTCTCCCACCCTATGACACAGCTCAATATACAGAGCTACTGAACTATATCAGCAGCTCTGTACTGGATCAGCTCAAGCAAGACACAGTACGTAAGGAGCAGCTCAAAAAAATTCCGATTTTTCCAACCACTGATGGGGAGTTAGTTGCCTTAGAGCATGAGGACTACAAGGTTGGTATCCCGGAAGCCGAACTACCCCCATTCGTTTTGTCCATCAAGCTACTTGAACCCACCTGGAAATATCTGTTTGAAATATTAGGCGTAAAACGCCTAAGTTTGGCTGTCTTGATTGAGGAGCATCTACTCCCTGCTTATGGCCAGTGGGATCAAGCTCAGCAGTTGAAGATGTTGGAGTGGTTGCAGTCAGCTTTTCCGGCTGCGCTAAAGGATTTGAGTAAGGGAGGATCGGGCAATCAACGTCTGCGGGACGCGATAAAAAATACTCCCCTAATTCGCTGTACTGATGGAGAGCTGAGATCAGCACAACAGACTTATCAACCTAACGCACGCTATGTAATAGAGGTACTAGGGGGAGATGCCCCTATACCTGATATGCAGAATGTTTATAACCAAGCCCCTGGAGATTGGCTTGCTCTGTTCCAACTCATGGGGATTCGGGACAAGCTCCAGGCCCAGGACTTGCTCGATCATATCAAGCGGCTCCGGGACAAGCTCCGAAAGACCAGTATGGAGGCCGTTACCGAATCTTGCTTACGGTTATTGAAATATGTAGAAGAGAACTGGCTCCAGGTACGACAACAGAAGGTCACTCTGGGGCAATCACAGATAGACTTCGCCGCAGCCATCCGCACTGTCCAATGGCTCCCCGTTGTTGTCGATCCCCAAGATCTGGCTCAGTATCCAGGTGCTGAAGTACCTCCAACTCGACTCTACCGCTCCGAAGAGGTCTTGTGTCGTGACGACATTAACATAGGAGCCAGTCAAGGCTTCATGCTTCTCCCGCGTAAGGCACTCCCAGCAAATATTCAGACTTCCAAAGGGAGCAAGGTAGAGGTAGCCAAAGAAATGGGGTTTAAACGCCCTACCTTTGAGCAAGCAATGGCTCACCTTGAGGAATTAATCGAAATTTGGAGATCTGGCCCTCGGCCCAACCTAGGTGACTTCAATACTGCGGTCCTGCGGGTCTACCGGTATCTCAACCAGTTTCTGAACTTAGCCAAACAAACAGAGTATAAGCGAGATTTGCAGCTTAGATTTCAATCAAAAAAATGTATTTGGGACGAGAAAGGACATTTTTGGTATCCTCATCACGTCTTCACCAAAAAAACCACTTCTCTATTTGGTCATTATCGCCTCAATATAGGTAGTTCCAATGTGTTTCTCGCTTTTGGGCAGCGGCAGGCGGTGAGGTGGGAGGACTGCTATGAGTTTCTGGCAGAGGTGGCGGCAGCCCACCCCCAGTCTCTGGCGGAGAAGAGCGACGAGCTGCAATGTGTGCTGAATACCCTCAAATACATGGCAGATCTCCTCAAAAAGCAGGAGATGAGAACACCACAGCTCAATTTCATTCTGACGGCAAATAATCGTCTCCTGTCTCCCAACAAAGTCTGGATTCCAGATGTGAAACGGTATGAGGAACCAGTACGGAGACATGGCCAAGTCTCTTTGCTGCATCCAGATGTGGACCAGGGGCTGGCAATGGCAGTGGCTTGCAACTCCCTGAAAGACGCAAAAGAAGCTAAAGGGGGACAGATGCCGCTGAGCCGAGAGCCGGATGCTCAACCCCAAGCGCAACGTTGGCAAGCCCAACTGCGAACCTCCCAGTTTCGAGAGGGACTAGAACGACTCTTGCTCCATGAGAGCAAAATCTCACCCAACAGTACCTTGGATCTATCATGGCTAGATCGCTTTCAGGTCAAGGTTGCTGCCCACATCACAACCAATCTGTATTGGGGAACTCACCAACTCATTGCTAAAGGGGTGGAGGTGAACTACTACTGCGATCGACAGGGAGGTGTAATTTATGTACTCTACGCGCCCAGTGTTGGCAGCGAGTTCTTGGGAGAGTGCGTAAATGATCTACTGAGCGAATATAGCTTGGGGCTAAACAATGAAGTTGGCTTGAATAGCATCCTCCAGAAGGATCCAAGCGAAATACACTCATATCTCGACCAAAAAGGGATACAAAATCTGCTCCAGCGCACCGGGGCACCAGCAGAGGAGTTAGGCGACGCAGAGCCGATCGACTTTGCTTCTGATCCTGAAGAGCCGCCAGATCATGATGACGAGGAAACCACCGCCCCTAGCCCACAGCCCCAGCGACCAAGTCCTCCTCGCCCCTCCGGCGATCGTTCTATTCTGGATATTCCCTCTTCTGAAGAAGAAAAGGAGAAAACTATTGAGTCACAGGGAAGTCAAAAACCAGATCCCGCTACTAACCAAGATGAGCCAGAAGATCCAGACAGTTCATTTGACACAGGTTGTGGAGTGCGGCGTGGAGGCTCAGGCCACAGAAGACAGAGAGGGATAAACAGGACAGAAGACTACTCTCGTACTGATCCACAGCCCACTGCTTCAGAGTCCCAAGCAGAAAACGTCACCAGCACTGGACAAAAGGTTGTGGGGGTCAAGTCCAAGCCCACACGCGACCCCAGCAAAACTAACCAACACTCCAGTACTAGAATGCAGGGCCAAACGCGAGTTACGGCTGGTAAAGACAGAGACGCAGATGACCCAGAACGGCTAACCCAGGAAAAACGACGGGAAACCGGAGATCGAGGAGTTGAGATTGTTCTGGAGTACGAAAAGCAACAAGGTCGATCGGCCATCGCAATGGACAAGCTTTGGTACAACAACCCTGGCTACGATGTTCAGTCTAAACAAGATGCGCCAGACCCCAACTGTCGCTGGTATCAGTCCACAGACGAGACGGATGGATCTGTGCGCTATATCGAAGTGAAGTCCTTCAAGGGAGCATGGCCCCAAGGGGGCGCAAGGCTGTCTCGGCGACAGTTTTGGTTTGGCCTAGAGCAGGGGGCGCAGTTCTGGCTCTATGTGGTGGAGCATGTGGACACTCCTGGCAAACGCAAGATTTATTGCATCCTCGATGCAGCACGAGAGGTGAAGTCCTTCTACTTCGATCCGGGGTGGAAAGAGATGGCCCAGACCTTTGGTGAAGTGTGGGAGGAAGGTCAATGAGCCAGAGTTTGGAACAAAAAAGCTGATAGATCCTACATCCTGCGGAATGTAGGCTTCAAAAGGGGGAAGAAAAGATCGCTCCCCTCTTGTAAAGGGGGTTAGGGGGGATTCTCTTAGGTTTCCAAACATCCTCTGAGGGTCCCTCGATGAATTAGGTTGCGCGGCGAAGCCGCGCAACCCAACCCTGATGCTGCCGCGAACCTTGCAGCAAAAATCCAAATCCTTCGGGGAATCCCCTAGAACTTCAGATACTTCGCCGCCGACTGCACATCCTTATCCCCCCGGCCCGAACAATTCAGCACAATCCGAGGACTCCCCTCCAGCGTCGGGCAGAGCTTCTCCAAATACGCAAACGCATGGGCCGTCTCCAGCGCCGGAATAATCCCCTCCAGCCGCGACAACATCTGGAACGCCTCCAGCGCCTCCGCATCCGTCACCCCGTAATACTCCGCCCGTCCCGTCTGCTTCAGGTAGCTATGCTCCGGACCCACACCCGGATAGTCCAGCCCCGCACTAATGGAATGGGGCTCAATCACCTGACCCTCCTCATCCTGGAGCAAATAGCTCATCGCCCCATGCAAAACCCCGACCCGGCCCGCCGTCAGCGTCGCCGCATGTTTCCCAGTGCTCACCCCCTCCCCAGAGGCCTCCACCCCAATCATCCGCACCGTCGGTTCATCCACAAACTCATGGAATAGCCCCATCGCATTGGAACCACCCCCCACACAGGCCACCAAAATATCCGGCAAACCGCCCCACAGCGCCTGTGCCTGCTGGCGCGTTTCCTGGCCAATCACCCCATGGAACTCCCGCACCATCATCGGGTAGGGATGGGGGCCCGCCACCGACCCCAAAATATAGTGGGTCGTCTCCACATTCGTCACCCAATCGCGGATCGCCTCCGAAGTCGCATCCTTCAGCGTCCCTGTCCCCGACTCCACCGGGCGCACCTCCGCCCCCATCAGCCGCATCCGAAACACATTGAGCGCTTGGCGCTCCATATCATGGATGCCCATATAAATGACACAATCCAGGCCAAACCGGGCACACACCGTCGCTGTTGCCACACCATGCTGCCCCGCGCCGGTTTCCGCAATAATCCGCTGCTTCCCCATCCGTTTTGCCAGGAGTGCTTGGCCGATCGCGTTATTGATCTTGTGGGCTCCCGTGTGGTTAAGGTCTTCCCGCTTCAGGTAAATCTGGGGACCACTGCCATCCGCCTTGCGGTAATACTCCGTCAGCCGCTCCGCAAAGTACAGGGGATTAGGCCGCCCCACATAGTCCTTGAGCAGGGCATGGTACTCCGCCTGGAACTGCGGATCCGCAAAATACTGCCCAAAGGCCACCTCTAGCTCCGCTAAGGCAGGCATCAAGGTCTCGGGCACATACTTGCCCCCAAACTGCCCGAAGCGACCGAGGGGATCGGGCCGCTGGCCGAGGGTATTAATGACATCACGCAGGGTCGGGGCTGGGGTCGAGTTAGGGCTTTGGGTGGGAAGAGGAGTTACGGTCACGGTAATACTGGATGATGGTTACGATTGACTCCCCATTATCCTATAGGCTTCCTCGAAAAATCAAAGTTTTTGCGCTGTGACCCACGCAAGAATAAGGGTTGTGGCGTGCAGCGAAACCGCCCAACCCCAAAAGATTGCGATCTGGGTCTCGTGACGGCTCCAGGGACTGATGGCAAAATCAGAGGGATGGCGATCGGCGATCGATCCCGTCGATCGCCAAAATTAATCGAGATGCTCCAAGGCGATTATCCTGAACACCGACACCCGATCGCGTTTACCGATCATCTACACCGATCGTGTTTACACCCGATCGCCTGTACCGATCGCGCCCTGCCTGCCCACGCCCCCCCTCTCCCCATGTCTACCCTGCCCCCCCCCACCGTCTCCACGCCCAGCCCGGAATCCCCCAGCCCGGAATCCCCCAGCCCGATCGCGCCCTACGTCCCCCACTACAAACCCAACCAGGTCCTACGGGGACAGGGAGCCGTCGTGGTCGTCACGGGATGGACTGTGCGCCAAAGCCTTGCAAAAGTACTCAATCCCGAAGAATACGCCGCCATTGGTCAGCTCTACAGCCCCACCCGTGGGATTAGCCTCCTCCTCCGCAACCTCCTAGCGAACCCCCACATCCGCGATCTCGTCATCCTCAGCGCCACCAAAGAAGACCGCAACGCCGGAGGCTGTGAGCGCTTGCGGGACTTTTTCGACCAGGGCTTCCAGGCCGGCCAAAGTGATACCGGCGCAGACTGTTGGGTGATTGGAGCCGCTCCGGGGTCCGCCAGCGGCGCGATCGGCTACATCGACTCCGACCTGCCCGACACCGCCCTCAATCAGGTGCGCCAAGCTGTGCGCTACCACTTCACCACCGATCTCCAGGGGGCGATCGCAGCGGTCAGAGCCTGTAATCAGCGCCTTGCCACGGAGGGACAGGCTGCTCCCTGGGCCAAACCGCAATTTTTCCCCCTCAAGGACACAAAACCCACGGTTTTTCCCGGTCCGCGCTATGGCCACCGCATCGAAGGCAAGACGATCGCTGAAACCTGGGTGCGACTGATTCACCGCATCAAAACCACCGGGACGATCCGGCCCACGGGCTACGACGGCTACTGGCAGGAGCTCATTAACCTCGTCGCTGTGGTCACGGCGGAGCCCGAAGACTTCTACTTCCCAGAACCGAACTATTTACCCTGCGATCGGCCCTTTATCCAGGAATACATCTCCCAAATCCTCGACGACGCGCCCTACCGCGAAGGCGTGAAGTATACCTATGGCCAACGGTTGCGGTCCTGGTTTGGGCGTGACCAAATTGAACAGGTGATCGCCAAGTTAATGGGTGAAATTGATGCTGCCAGTGCTGTGATGAGCCTCTGGGACGTAAAAGACCATGAAAAGGGAGGGAGTCCCTGTTTAAACCATATTTGGCTACGGGTCGTGGATCAGGAGTTGTCCCTCACCGCTGTGTTTCGGTCCAATGATATGTTTAGCGCTTGGCCCGCCAATGCCATGGGGTTACGGGCTTTACAGCAGCATATCCGCGATCGAATCGCCGCAGACTCCGACTATGACCTACGTTTGGGACCGCTCATGACGGTGAGCCAGAGTGCCCATATTTATGACGACACCTGGGATAATGCCGATCGCCTGATCGCAACCCAATATGCCCAGCTCTATAAAACCCAGGATTTTTCCGATCCCGCTGGTAATTTCCTGATTGAGCTGGAAGTGACCGATGCGGGGGCCGAAATCGTCGTCACCCACACCACCTCCGGCAGTGGTGAAGCGGTCCAAACCTATCGGGGTAAAAATCCTCTCCGCCTCCTCCGGCAGATCTGCCAAGCCTCCCCAATGTTACGACCGGAGCATGCGGGATATTTGGGCATGGAGCTACAAAAGGCGGCGATCGCCCTTAAAACGGGCAAAATCTACCACCAGGATCGGGAGATTTGTTTTTGATGTGGCCCTTTGGTGTGGCCCTTTGATGTGGCCCTTTGGTGTGGCCCTTTGGTGTGGCCCATTGATCCCATGCCGATGGCACCAGACAGATATCTTGTGGAGTGAACCCCCCGCGCAGCGAGGGGTTCACTCCGCAGACCGATGGCAACCCACTGGGCGGTTGCCAAACATCCTCCTAGCCGAGGGCCGCCAGCACATCCTCCGCGTGGGTCGCGGCCTGGACCGTTTCAAACACCTTATCGATCACGCCGCTGCCGTTGATGATGTAGGTGATGCGCTTGGCGTAGCCGCCCCCGTCCACTTCGTAAGCCTTGGTGATGGCATGATCGGGGTCCGCTACGAGGGTGAAGGGCAGACCATACTTTTCCTTAAACGCCTTGTGGGAGGCTTCGTCATCGGTGCTGACCCCCAGCACAACGATATCCTTGCCCTGGTACTCGCTGTACTTATCCCGGAAGTTTTGTGCTTCCTTGGTGCAACCGGGGGTGTCATCCTTGGGATAAAAGTAGAGAACGACGGTCTTACCTGCAAAATCCGAGAGCGAAACTGTATTTCCGGCATCATCCTTGGCTGTGAAAGCCGGAGCCGGGGTACCAACCGCTAAAACCATGATTCAAGAACTCCTAATCAAGCGTCAATAGCAATCATCTATGGGAATGTTGCGGAGAGTGCTGGCGAGGGTCGCCGTCAGTGCCGCCATGGGAGCTGTGTTGTGCCCGGTGCTGCCGATCGGCTAGATTCCGGGACTTGACCCTAGGCTGTGGCCATCAGGTTGGCTCCCTGCGGCCCCACTCTCTGGGAGCGATCGTAGCATCCCCTCGCATTCCGCAGGTTTTTGACCCCCAACTTGTTGCCAGCCCCTTGTTGCGATGTGTGGAGTCGTGCCTTCCGCCCAGGGGGGGACACCGCCATTGCCAGCGATAGCCCTTTAAAACGACGAGAGGGAAGGTGTATGGACCTTCCCTGGGTTGACGATGAAATGATTACACTGGTCACTGATGGCGTGCCAGGGCGTCGCAGGGTGCGACAAAGAAAAAAGAAATGAGTTCAGTGTGGTAAAGAATGAAAAGAACTGAAACTGTGGCGTAGGACGGCAAAGACAGAAGAAGAGACTCTGTATGAGGGGGTCTACTGCAATTGTGAATGAAGGACGAGCACGAACCGATTTGAGCCTTGAACTAACCTAGAATCGTCGCTCTGACAAAAAATCAACAAAAAGGCAACTAGAGCAACAACACCAAGCATCTTGACGGAAAACCGATCGAGCTAATGCAAAATCATCGATCCTGAACGGTCAGCTAAAACTCCAACAAGACTTCAATCAAAACTTGAGACACAGCACTGTTTGGGAAGGGGCGATGTGCATCACACGAGCAGCACCAGCCAAGAACAGACTGTTAACGGAACATCCCAAGGGGGACTACAGGGTAACTGGGGTTCTACGCCGTAACTCACCAGCTACAAAAGGCAAAAACAGGACAAAACAGAGAAATGAAGAGGTTCTGAACGACTTACGCAGTTTTCCCCATCCAAACTGGTTAGGCTCGGGGACTGACTTGCAGGACTCCCCATAAAAGCAGGTTAACTGGGTAAGGGGTGGGTTCTGAAGAGAACGGCTGGACAGAATCCACGGAATATCTTGGTTTTGAGCAATCAAGGGAGAACAACAACCGTTTTGTTCCTTAGCCCTCTTGCTTTGTATAGAAATCAATGTAGCATGGCAATTTGGTCCTGGGAACACCCCTTTGCAGATTGTGATATGGCGTTACGTTCCTTAAGGTTCGGTTAAGATCCTTGAAATTGGCCAGAGTGGTCAGTGCGATCGCGGGGCACTGCGGGCGACCCCGTAAACTCCCGCAGCCGCACCACCGCCCCCACCACAATCACACAGGGCGATCGGGGGACCCGACCCAGCACCTGGCCGATCGTCATCAGGGTGCCGGTCCACACCTCCTGGTGCGGATGGCTGGCCCACCGAATCAGGGCGATCGGGGTCTCGGGCGATCGATCGTGACGCAGCAACTCCTGGATAATGCGCTCCAACTGCCGCCCCCCCATCAGAAAGACAACGGTGTCCAGTTGGGCGATCGCGGCCCAGTTGAGGGCCTCCGGGTCGTGGGCCGTAAAAACGCCAAAGCCTCGGCTGAGAACCGGATCCGTGAGGGGGATGCCCGCCAGCAGGGGGGCCGCCAGGGCCGAGGAGATTCCGGGCACCACCTCAAAGGGACACTGGGCCTGGGTGAGGGCCTGGATCTCCGCCAGGGCACGGCCAAAGACAAAGGGATCGCCCCCCTTGAGGCGCACCACCTGTTTTCCCTGCTGGCAATGGTGGATTAATAACCGGTTAATTTCTGCCTGGGGTGTGCTGGGTTGGCCGCCCCGTTTGCCGACCTGGATCAGTTGACCCCGATCGGCCATCCAGTCTTGGACCGTGGCGCGGACCTCATCCGCTAGGGCATCGTAAATCACCACCTCCGCCCGCCGCAGACAGTCCTGGGCTGCCAGGGTCAGATATTGGGCCGATCCGGGGCCAGCACCCACTAAATAGACTTTACCGAAAACCTGATCGAAAACTTTCCCGAGGGCAGGGTCCGAGGAATTGGCAGCGGCGAGATGGGTGCCATCTTGATCCTCGCGACCTCCGCCCCCTGGGGGCTGTGTCTGTACCATCGTGGTCAAATTGTTGCAAGAAGACCTCCCAGGGGAGTGGCCCCCGCGCAGCGGGGGCCACGCCAGTCAGGAGGTTAGGCCCGAGAGCTACGGGTGCGACCGGCGCGGGTTTTGCGAGTTTTCGGCGCTTCTTCCGCATCCGGCTCGATCGCCTTCGGTGTCGGTTCCGGCTCCAACTCTGCCAAGCTGCCCATTTCTTGCAACTCCGGCACAAATTCCGTACCCTTCAGGCGCAGCCCCAGCTCAAACAGCAACTCCGCCATGTCATCCTTAGAAATCTTGACCTCGCTGAGCATGGACACATAGCGCTCCAGTTCTTCAAAGATCTGGGTCCGTAGGTCCGACAACTCCTCCTGGAGGCTATCCCGACTGCTGACGAAATCTTCCCGCAGCGTGTTGGTTTGGGTGTCGATCGCCTCATCCAAGGCTTCCACATTGCTACTGAGCTTCTTGCTCAGCAGATCAATTTGCTGGCGCAACTCGAACTTTTCCTCCTCATCCTTGGTGGCCGCTTCCTTCAAGCGTTGGTTCAAGGTTTCCAGAGTCGTCTCAATTTCCTCTTCTAGGGCATCCTCCAGACTGTCCGACACCGTGCCCAATCGCTTGTTGAGGGTGTCAATTTGCTGGCGAATATCCTGCTTTTCTTCCTCATCCTTGACCACGCTATTGCGCAGCTTTTTATCCAGCGCCTCCAG
This sequence comes from Prochlorothrix sp., assembly GCA_035285005.1. Lineage (GTDB taxonomy): Bacteria > Cyanobacteriota > Cyanobacteriia > Prochlorotrichales > Prochlorotrichaceae > Prochlorothrix. The sequence goes on along the minus strand of JAYKIB010000092.1, from coordinate 6,363 downwards.
CTCCGATCGCAAATCCGCTGTTACCGCCTGACGCACTTCATCAATGCGACCGCGTAGTTCCTGCTGTTGGTTGGCCAGGGTCCGCTCCAGTTGGTCTAGGCGGGCCACAAACTCTCGCACTTGGGGACCAAAGAGGATGTCCCGAATTTGATCGATGTTACCAAGGCGGTCCCGCAGGTCCGCTTTTGTTAAGTCCGTCATAATTTGAGCGTCTCCGCACACACCAAAACAAAAGGCTGAGGCCAGATTTGGGCAACCCCCTGTAGGGACTTCCCGCTAGGGGCCGCCCACTCCAGACAACCTCAGTAGCTCACAAGTAGATCACACGGCAGCGGTCAACGCGTGGGTGAGGCTGCGGATGTCTCCCGCTGGAAGCGGGGGATATCTGAATCCCTGCACCGCATACAACTGATAACCGTGATAGAACCTGGGTCACCTCGAAAAAGTCTAATGTCTACCGCTTTTTCCACGGCAGAATTAGGGGCGGGTTGGGCGGCTTTGCCGCCCAACCCAATTCATCGAGCTTCCCCTCGTTGGTGTCTATTATATGCGGCAGTTCTAGGGACTTCGAGGGCCAGAACTTCGGAAACGGCTGCGGTCTTTTCTGGAACCGACGCTAGCGGACCCATGCGGTGAGGTATGGTCTCCTACGCCGTAGGACAGCCAGGGGCGAAGGGGTCCCAGACGAGTCGCTCGGGTTCCGGACTGGTGAGTTGGGACCGGCCCAGGTGGGATCTCTTGGATCGTGGTGGCTTCTTTCCCCGAACCGAGGTGCCCCAAAACCGAGGTGCCCCAAACAAGAACCCCAACGTTTCCCTCGATGGGAGAGACGTTGGGGTGTAGGGATCCAGAGCATCCGGAGATCCAGAACATCTGCCGACCTCACGGGACATTAACGCCATTCTGTGTTGAGGAGACCACAGGTCTGCTCCCAACGGGTTTAGCCCTCGCCCCCCTGGATTTTGACCAAGAGCGCCCCTAGGGACATGCCCAGCATGACCAAAACCGGTAAAAGAATTGCGATCGTTGCGATTTCGCCAGCCATGGTTATAAATCTCCCTCGTATACAAATTTTAATGTCTGCCCCATTTTATAGTGCTTTGGCCGTGGCGGGGCCTTGGGTTCACAGCGGTTGATATTTTGCGATCGGGAGCATTTACCACAGGGCTCCGTCCTGCTCCAGCTCCTCGATCGCCTGGAGAGCACGGGGATCCCCAACCCGCAGCAAGGAATCCTTGGCATCTTCCCGCACGCTTAAGTCATCGTCCTGGACCAGCACATCCAGTAACGTGTCAATTAAGTTGGCATAGGTCACATCCATGGGGATCTCACGGCCAATTTGGCCCAAGGCCCAGGCGCAGTTACTGCGAACCACCGCCACGGGATCCCCCCGCAGGGCCGCCACCAGGGGCTGAATCACCGCCGCGATCGCCTCTTGGCCCACCGTTGCCAACTGCCCCAGGGCGCTGGCCGCCCACAGCCGCACCGCTGCAATATCCGTCTGTAATGTATCCACTAGCAAGGGCAAGCAGCGGTGGTCCCCACAGTTGCCCATGGCCCAGACCACCCCTTTGCGCACGTAACCATTCCAATCCCGGCGCAATTGACCCATGAGGGGATCGATCGCCACATCGCTGGGGTTGCGGCCCAGGGCATAGGCCGCACTGACCCGCACCATGGGGCAGGGATCCTGGAGCAGGTCGATGAGGTGGGGAATGGCACGGGGATCCTGGAGTTCGCAGAAGGCGCGGGTGGCGAGGATTCGCTGCTGGGAGTCGGCGGCCTGCAGCAAGGCCAGCATGGCATCGGGATCAATGTCCGGGAGAACCTCGGGCTGATCCAAGGGGCTATCTAGATCTGCCAGGTCGTTATTTAGGGTTTCTTCGGGCTTGAAACTATCCTCGTGAGTCATGGCATTACGGGGGGCAGATCGTCGGATTTGAGTCGGGATTCAGGTGGGGGTGAGCCGAGGCCGAGATGGAGTCGGGTTGGGTGGGCTGACGGTGGGCACCTCGATGACTTGGGTCAAGCGGCGAAGCGGCACAGTCTAACCCTGATTTTACGTGAGTTGGAATTTAGGGGGATAAAGGCTTAACCAGGGTGAAAACCTGGGGACGGTAGCCTTGGCTGTGATAGAGCGCTAAAGCAGATTGATTGTCGCAGAAAACCTGTAGGGTAATCTGTCGATCGTGATTTTTCTTTGCCCAAGTTTCCGCCTGGTCCAGCAGAGCACGCCCCAATCCTTGCCGCCGATGCGCTGGATCCACGTAGAGCAAAAGAATGTGACTATGACGATCGCCGCTGACTTGATCCACCACCGATCCCAGCCAGAGACCGGCGATCGGGTTCGGGGGCGATCGGGGAATGAGACCTTGGGCCAGTGGGGGGGTGTGACCGGAGTAGACCCACCAGAGGTGGGACTGGGGAAAGTAGCTGTCCACCGTGCCTTTGAGATGCTCCAAGTCCATGCCGGGAAAGAGTTCACCGTAGGTGCGCTCCATCAACCGAGCAAGCAGGGGCCGATCGCCGGGGCTACCCGCCAGGAGGCAGTAACCGGGGGGGAGGCTGGGCTGGGTCATGGGCTGAGTTGGAGGCTGGGTCTGGGTCTGGGTCTGGGGATGGCGATCGGCAGGACCTGCGGGCTTTTGCGATGGCCTTTGTAATGGCCGAATGGCCGAATAGCCTTTGCGATGGCTTTAGGGTTACTCCGCTGCTGGAGGGCTAGAGGGAGGGCTATACAACTCCACAGCGGCCATGTCGGCGGGATCCACCGGGGCTGGGGCTGCCATATCTGAGGGGAGCCAAATCCGGGCGGTTACCGCTGCGAGGGCGATCACGAAGACTAAAACGATTAAAAAGGGAGCAATTACTTGACGAAAAAAAGCCATAACCAGTAATGAATGCAACAGAGTGAAGGGGACTTCGATTAATTGTGGTGTGCGGCTTCACCGCCCAACCCAGTCCTGATTCTGACGTGGGTCACTGGGCAAGTACTTTGATTTTTCGAGGTGCCCTTGGGCACCTCGATTAGTTGTGGTGGGCGGCTTTGCCGCCCACCACACCCCTGATTCTTGCGTGGGTCACCCGGCGGAAATTCTAATTTTTCGAGGTGCCCTGAACCCAAGATTGGGAGTACTTTGATGGATTGGGGAGCGGTATAGCCGCTCCCCAATCCCCGCATGGAAGAGGGATTTCGGGTGAGGGTGTCATAACGAGATTGCCCCGTGGGATGGTCTCGTCGATGGCAGGGAGGGGCAAAAATGGGAATTTTTCACGGTGCCCATCCGTCAATCATGTCGATCATATAGCAATGCACCGGTGGCAACGAATCGATGGCAACGCACCCGTGGCAACGATTCGCTTGGTTAAGGCAGCCTGGGGGACGATCGGAGGCTGGCAATCGGCTACGGAGCAGGGGATTCTCTCCCCAGATGGGTCCGAAGCCGTGGGGCGGGTGCCATCCGTTAGGGATCAGGGTTAGGGTCAGGAGCCGATAAAACTTGCCAGTCTTGGATCGCCAGGGGGGGGAAGGTAATTTTTAGCTCTGGCCCGTCTAGGGTGGCTAGATGCAGTTGCCAGGGCAATTCTGGGCGCAGTTGGTCCAAAATCGGCAGCAGGTCGTACTGGCCCACATAGGGTTCCAGCGGGGTGCCCGACGTGAGAATTTCCCCGGAGGAATCGGTAGCCGTGAGGCTGGGACCCACGACACTGGCCAGGGTTAGGGGCTGACTCCGATCGATCGTGACGGTACCGGGAAAGCCTACCAAGCGCAGATCGAGACTGATCGCACCGTCGGGCCATTGCCGCCGAAAGGCTACCACCTGCCAGGTGTGTCCCACTTGGTCCTTCAGGCTTTCCCGGGTTTGGTAAACTACCCGTCCCGGAGCCTCTTCAATGCGTTGAATGGTGGCCCAGGCTGGGGCAGGAGCCAACGCACCCAAACTCAGCCAGAGCAGCAGCACGAGGACACATCGCACGGTTCCTAATACGGTCTCACATTGGGAGGGAGTCCTCAAACCCAAGCCACGACACATGAATTTCCAGGATTTCCAAGATTTCCAGGATTTCCAGGATTTCCAGGATTTCCAGGATTTCCAAGACTTCCAAGATTGCCAAAACGTACAAATTTGATTCATAGGACAGCCGCCAAGGGGCTAAGGACTAGTCTGCGGTTGTGACCCCCTGCGTAGTGGGGATCCATGCTTCGATCGTATCCTGAAGTGCCCCACAGCAGCGCCCCACCCTCGCCCATTCGCCACGGGGATCGATCGTGCTATCATGGTCATTCGGTAAAGTCTGGCCTTGGGCCTCTTGTCCAGCCCGACCCCAACCAACTGGATTTCGCACACCAAGGGAAACAAGCAACAACAACAATGGTTAAGCTGCGCCTCAAGCGATTTGGCAAAAAACGTGAAGCAAGTTATCGGATTGTCGCCATGCCCAGCTCCGCTCGCCGGGATGGTCGCACCCTAGAGGAATTGGGATACTACAACCCCCGCACCGACGAGACCCGTCTGGATGTCCCTGGCCTGGTTCGTCGGCTCCAGCAAGGTGCCCAGCCCACCCCCACCGTGCGCCGCATCTTGGAAAAAGCGAATGTCTTTGAACAGGTGGGTGCCCAGTCTTGAATGATATGTCCGTGGCTCCTCTTCCCCACTCTGTAACCCCAGGCACTCAGCCGGACTACACTGCCCTGGTACGATTCCTGCTGGAACCTCTGGTGGAATCCCCCAGTTCCTTGAAGGTGGATTGCGAAATCCTCGGTCAAGGTTCCCGTGTCTTTATACGGGTTGCCTTTGACGGAGAAGACAAAGGGAAAGTCTTGGGTCGGGGAGGGCGCAACCTCAAAGCGATTCAAACCGTTCTGCAATCGGTGGGGACACTAGCGCAACAAACCGTCAACATTGACGTGTTTGGGGGCCACGGTATGGACAATGACCATCGCGATCATCGCTCCAGTTCCGGGGATGGAGGCGGCTCGTTTCGTCGCTCTCGCCCCCGATCGGGTCCATCCCGCTCTGGTCCGCGACCGGGTCCGAGCTTTCCCCGCTCCCGTCCCCGTCGTCCCCAGTTTTAACCCCCCCTAGGGCTACTTGAACCCTCCACGACGACGGTAAACTCCCCCACGCATTCGGTTATGGTCCACACCGCCGTCATTGAATTACCCACCCCGGAGAGTGCGCTGGCTCTGGCGGGGGAGCAAGAAGAAAATCTGAAACTGATCACCCAGCAGATGGGCGCGAAAGCGGTGCTGCGGGGCCAAGCCCTGCACTTAAGCGGCACCCAAAGCCAGATCGATCGCACCCAAGCCCTGATCCAGTCCCTTGGCCAAATTTGGGGCCAGGGTCGCCTGCTGACCCCCGTAGACATTATGACGGCCCGCCACGCCCTGGATACCCAGCGCCAAGGGGAACTCCAGGACATGCAGAAGGATGTGCTGGCCAAGACCCGCATGGGGGTAGAAATTCGGGCCAAAACCTTTCGTCAACGCCGCTATATCCAGGCCATGCGCAGCCATGCGCTGACGTTCTGTGTGGGTCCGGCGGGCACGGGTAAAACCTATTTAGCGGCGGTTCTGGCGGTGCAATCGCTCCTAGCCGGGGAATATGAGCGCTTGATCCTGACCCGTCCGGCGGTGGAGGCGGGGGAGCGCTTGGGCTTCTTGCCGGGAGATTTGCAGCAAAAAATCAACCCCTACCTGCGGCCCCTGTACGATGCCCTTTATGAAATGGCTGACCCGGAGCGGATCAATGCCCTCATGGAGCGCGGCATCATTGAGGTGGCTCCCCTGGCCTACATGCGGGGTCGCACCTTGAATAATGCCTTTGTGATTTTGGACGAGGCCCAAAACACCACGCCTGCCCAGATGAAAATGGTCCTCACTCGGCTGGGATTTAAGTCTCGCATGGTGGTGACGGGGGATGTGACCCAAACGGATTTGCCAAGTCACCAAAGTTCGGGGCTGGCCGTGGCCCACAAGATTTTACAGCGGGTAGAGGGGATCGCGTTCTGTGAGTTTACCCATAGTGATGTGGTGCGTCATCCTCTGGTGCAACGCATTGTGGCGGCCTATGAGCAGTACGAAAGTTAGGAGGATGTTTGGAAACTTCGGCCAAGGGCCGTAGGCCCTGGCAGAATCCCCCTCAGTCCCCCTTTACAAGGGGGAAGAAAAGGCTGTCCCCCCTTTTGAAGGGGGAAGAAAAGGCTGTCCCCCCCTTACAAAGGGGGGTTAGGCAGGGTGGTTTCATAAAACCAGTCTGTAGGCTGAGAGTATTTGCTGGAGGGGGTTTCAGGCTTCGATTGGGAGGGGGTAGGTACCCATCAAGAGCTACCACACGTGTTCCAGTTGATTAGCTAAGCGTC
>JAYKIB010000091.1:0-7906 GCA_035285005.1 Prochlorothrix sp. | reverse complement strand
CTCTGAATGACAATGCTGCAAACCTGCGATCGAAGGCGGCGCCTCAATCGGCGGTGGGATAACAACTCTTTCCAAGCAGGGAAATCTCCGTAGGATACCTTGGGTGGCGGCTGCCCTATACTACCATTAGCCCATCAGCCCCCTTAGGGCACCTCGAAAAATCACAGTTCTTGTCCAGTGACCTACGTAAGAATTAGGGTTGTGGCCTGCGGCTTCGCCGCAGGCCACAATTAGTCGAGGTGCCCTAATCGAGGTGTCCTATCGCAATTTGTGGCAATTATCTCGGCTTAAAGCAATGGAGCTTGGTAGCCTATGTTAAGTTTGAAAGGGCTAGTCTGGTCCATTAGCGCCCTGCCCACTGCGTTAGTCTATTGGTTAACCCATCGAGTTCAAGAGTAAAGGACTTTTATGAGCAACAATATCCAGGAACAAATTGAAAAAGAGCGCGAGCAAGCTCGGGCGGCCTGTGACGTGAGCGGCAGTAACTCCGCTGAATGTGCTGCAGCCTGGGATGCGGTAGAGGAACTTCAGGCGGAAGCGTCTCACCAACGTGAAGAACCGAAAAAGAGTTCCTTCGAGCAATATTGCGCGGATAACCCCGATGCGGATGAGTGCCGTATTTACGACGACTAATCCCCAAGGGTTAGCCCTGGGGTCTCCATTCCGAGGGCAATCCAGTTTAGGATCCACTCAGAATGTGGCCCCACCCCCCTCCCTCAGTCATCCGTCCCTTGGACTCGCCCAGCCTTACCCTCGCTCGGAACGTGCCCAGACCGGAAACCTGAGGGTTTGTTATGGGCATTGCGGCGGCCCCCTGTCTCGTCCCAATCCGAAATGGCCCAGGCTTGTCAGGTCGTCGCCCTTGTCGAGTCGATGAATTGGGATAAATTTCGACGGGCGGCGCATAGGATAGGCGGCAAAGCAGCCCACCCTAAACCTTGGTTCTGACCCGGGTTGGGTGCCTAAAATTTAGATGAATCAAGGTGTCCAAACTAGGCCGTCCGAACCAAGCGATCCGTTGCCATATCTCAATACTGATGAATCTGGTGAATCTGAGTTGTTATGAATGATCTTGCCCTCAGTGCCGTAGTCTGGGCAGACTATCGCCTTGCCGTGCTCTTGACCGTTTCCGTTCCCCTGGTGCTACTGATCTGGGCATTTATTAGCCGAATAGAAGCCATCCAGCGCCAAATGGAGATTTACTGGAAAGTCTCTAGCCTGCTGGCGATCACCGTGTTTCTCTTTATCGCTGCTCTGCCGTTGGCCTTCGTCACAGGGTGGGTTGCCCGGATTCTGATCCCCATCAGCCTGTGGTTCTGGACCGATCTCAACGAAGATATTCGCGACCTGTCGCCCTATCGCCCCCTCAAAATTGCGTTCAATAGCTGGCGCTGGGCCATGACCTTCTACAGCGGAGCCGGGACGCTCTTTAGCCTCTACTTCCTGCGCTGTGCCACCGTAGCCCAAACCACTCTCCTCACCGAAGATACGGCGTGCCGGGTCTGGCTAGCGCCGCCCTGGGGGTTCCGGGAATATTTCCTCGCCGGACAGACCCCTGCCTTTATCGGCTTCATTGGCCTCTTTGGTCTGGCCATCTATACCCTCTACCTCGTCTATTTTCTGGTGATCCGCCTCAGTCGCCAGGGTCGCCTCGCCACCCGCTTTTAGATCGCCCGTATCGAGTCATTAGGGTTGTGGTGGGCGGCAAAGCCGCCCACCACAATTAATCAAGGGGGGGCGGCCTTTTCTTCCCCCTCCCAAAGGGGGACTGAGGGGAATTCGGCAAGAGCCTAGAGTCCTTGGCCGAGGTTTTCAAACATCCTCGCAACCCACATGGGGGGGCAGCAGCACAGCCCCGTCCCCCCTCGCCCTTTCCAGTCGCATTCGCCACACCAGCCCATGGGTGATCTGCTCCAACGCCTTGAACAGTACAGCCGCAGCCATCCCCAGGAAGTGCTTCTTCTGGAAGCCGAGGTGGAGGGCCAGCGGGAACAGGTTATGATTTTCAAGGGGATGTCCAGCCTCCTGATGGGTGCCACAGCCTTCGATCCCGACGTGCCAGTCTTGCCAGAAACCGCACAGTTTGTCAGCCTCGATCGGCTCCACGGCCCCTACAATCCCCAATCCCCAAATTATTTAGCCCAAGGGCTCACGATCGAGGCGGTGGAACAGCTCCTTGCCCCCTCCGCGATCTAAGTTCACCGCACAAGCACTGGGCACTGGGTTTGATAAGGTGCAGTAACAACGCCAGGGCACCTCGATGAATGATGACGATCGCTGCAACCGATCGCCAAAGCCCCTAATTGTGCGTCAGCCGTCGCACTCAAGTCGCACTCAATTGCTATGGCAACGGACAACTACGTTGAGGCATGGGTTGAAAAGTGTTACCCCCGTTGTCTAGGGGGAAGACTTTCCCGACGAGTCGCTCGCAATTGGGCGGCTACTCCCAAGGCTGCCCCGATCCGTTCACTTCCGCTCCCCGAGGATTTTTGTCCATGACCCTAGCCACCGCTCCCGTGGTGCCCTCTCGCTTGGAACAGGAAGCCGCGCAATTCTTACAAGCCAGTGTCGGCACCTGGCATTCCCAGCGGCGTTACCACACCCTCAGCACTGGGACGACCCAGGATGCCATCTGCTCAATTCAAATTGTCTGGCTAGATCCCCATGGACCGGAGCTATTGCAGTTAGCCCGCCGCCACACCCTCAACCCGGAGGCTGACCCAGCCCAAACCTTCGTTGCCGGGGTTCAAATTAGCTGGAAAAGTCGGTATCTGGTTGACGGCAAACCCCAGACCAATCCCCATCGCCACCTAACGGGATCAAGCTGCTTTGGCGTGTTGGGCGATCGACTTTATCGCGATCGGGGCTTTTCCACCACCGATCCCATCACCTCCCGCTACAGCTTTCCCCAAACCCAAACCCTCCTCACCGAAACCGCCTACGACGGCTCTAGCTTTGTGGAAGAGTGCAAGCTGCTTAGCCCCAACCATCGCACCCGCCAAACCCTGATCCACCGCCAAGGGGTGCTTCAGGTGGTGGGCCAGTATGTGGAAGTGCGGGAAACGCCATCGAACAGTTCAGCGCCAGTGGAGCCACCCGCCGCACCCCTGACTCTTACCTAGGCACGCCAATCAAAGAGGCACACTAGCAAACCTTGGGGGTTTTCGAGGTACCCAGTGGGAGGATTTGCCCGCAGTCCGTCACCTCACCCCCAGAAGCCTCAGCTTGAACCCCACGATCGACCGAACCTCGAAAACGCGCACTGCGCAAGGGAGCACCCTCCACACCGTTGCTGAGCAACCGGGCGGCTGCTCACCCACCCCCATCCCGTGTTATACACCGCACCTCCCATGGAAAAGTCACCCCTCAAGTTTTGGCAATTGTGGAATATGAATTTCGGTTTTCTGGGGATCCAGTTTGGCTGGGGACTACAGATGGCCAATATGAGTGCCATTTTTGAATACTTAGGGGCCGAAGCCGATCAGGTGCCGATTCTCTGGCTGGCCGCACCCATGACGGGTCTCTTGGTGCAACCCATCATTGGCACCCTCAGCGACAACACCTGGGGACCGTTGGGCCGCCGTCGTCCCTACTTCTTAGGGGGCGCTATTTTTGCATCCCTCGCCTTGGTCGCCATGCCCAATGTGTCGGCCCTGTGGATGGCGGCAGCACTACTCTGGGTTCTGGATTCTTCGGTTAATGTCAGTATGGAGCCTTTTCGAGCTTTTGTGGGGGATTTACTGCCAGAAGAGCAACGTACCCAGGGGTTTGCCCTCCAGAGTTTGTTTATTGGCCTCGGATCGGTCTCTGCCGCTGCCATGCCTTGGTTGCTGACCCATGGGGTGGGCTTGGCAACGGGAGCAGAGGGGGCCGGAACTGCCATTCCCGCAGCAGTGAAGGGGTCTTTTTATATTGGCGCGATCGTCTTTTTTGGCGCGGTGGCCTGGACGGTCTTTTCCACAGAAGAGTATCCCCCGGAGGACTGGGAAGCATTCCAGGCGGAGCGATCGGCCCGCAGCCACAGCCCCCTAGCCCAGGCCGGAGCGATCGTCCAGGACATCACCGGTGCCTGGGCATCTATGCCCCAGGTGATGAAACAACTGGCCTGGGTGCAGTGTCTCAGTTGGTTGGGCCTCTTTTGTATGTTCCTCTACTTTCCCCCCGCCATGGCCCGCGATCTGTTTGGCGCAGCGGATCAAGCCAGTCCCCTCTACGGCGAAGGGATCGAATGGGCTGGGGTTTGCATCGCCTTCTACAACGTGGTGTGCTTGCTGGTGGCCTTTATGCTGCCGCGCTTAGCCAACCGCACCAGTCGCAAGTTTACCCACACCATCTGTCTCCTCGGTGGGGCGGCGGGGCTGGCCTCCCTCGCCCTAGTGCCGAGTCCCCGCTTTGCCCTACTCTCCATGGTCGGTATTGGCATGGCCTGGTCCAGTATGCTCTCCATGCCCTACGCAATTCTAGTGGGGGCCTTGCCGCCCAACCGCACCGGCATTTTCATGGGGCTGTTTAACTTCTTTATTGTGGTGCCCGAGGTGGTGGCTTCCCTGGGGCTGGGCTGGGTGGTGAGCCACTGGCTGGGGGGGAGCCGTTTGGCGGCGGTGGTGTTGGGGGGTGCGTTTTTGTTTGCAGCCGCGATCGCCATGCAGCGGGTCCAGGAGAACCCCGAGTCGATCGCGTCCCCTTCCGCTGAAGCCACCTCCTAATTCTCCTCAGGCCCAAGGGTACCTCGATTAATTAGGGGGTGGGCGGCTTCGCCGCCCACCCCCTAAGCCTTGGTTTACGTGCAGGCCGCACCTCGAACCTTGATTCATGCGCGGGTCGCCTCCCAAAAGTTCCGATCTTTCGGGGTAACCCATACAAGGCGACCCATACAATAGAACCTAACAGTAGACCGTAACCTCTCTTCTCCAAGCCTATGCAATCTGGTTGGCGCTTCGGCACCCTACGGAATATTCCCCTACGCATCGATCCCTCCTGGCTGTATATCGTTGGCCTGATCACCATCAGCGACGCGATCGCCTTTGCCCCCCGCTACGGTCTGGCATTGGGCACTGTAGCAGGACTCGCCCTTGCCCTGCTCCTTTTCGGCTCCGTGCTGCTACACGAGTTGGGCCATAGCGTCGTTGCCCAGTCCCAAGGTATTCGGGTGAACTCCATCACACTCTTCTTCTTTGGCGGGGTGGCCGCGATCGAGCGAGAGTCTAAAACCCCGGGGGGACTGTTCCAGGTGGCGATCGCAGGACCTGCCGTGAGCTTTATCCTATTTTTGGGCTTTGGCAGCCTGGGATTGCTACTCCCCCCCACGAGCCTCCTGGCCACACTCACCGCCAACCTCACCCGCATTAACCTCGCCCTAACCCTGTTCAACCTGATCCCAGGGTTGCCCTTAGATGGAGGACAGGTGCTGCGGGCCGGAATTTGGAAAGCAACGGGCGATCGACTCAAGGGGAACCGCTGGGCTGCAATTAGCGGCAAAATTCTTGGCAGCATCGGGATTGGTCTCGGGCTGTTGCTGCTACTGGAAACCGGAGATGCCGGAGGAATCTGGCTAGCCCTGATTGGCGGCTTCATTTGGCGCAGTGCCGATCGCTACGGCTCCATCACCGAAATTCAAACCGCCCTAGCCGATCTGCAAGTGCGGGATGCCATGGCCCCCGCAGACTTTTGGTATAAGGCCGGGGCGACCATGGCCCGCCTCTTGGCCCTGCCGGGGGAGACGATCGCCACCACCGATACCCTCCTCCCGGAAACCCTATCCCTCGGAGAAGCACTAGCCCTATTAGACGAGTCCCGGTTACGATCGCTCCCCGTAACCTCGTCCGGAGGGGAAGTGGTCGGCATGATCGATCGGGGCCATATTTTGGCGATCGTGGCCCAACGCTTGACCATTCCAGTCACACCAATGGAACTGGAGATGGCCCGCGAGTCCGGCGCATTTCCGGCCCAGTTACCACTCTCAGCGATCGTCCAAAGCCTAGGGGCTCGTTGACAGATGTCCGTTCGGTCGGACTTTGAGCTATGATCCTAGACTGGGAATAAAGTACCTCGATTAATTGAGTATCTCAACGAACCGTGGCGGGCGGCTGCGCCACCCACCGTAACCCTGGTTCTGAATTTGGGTCATGGGGCGAAGCTGCTCAAGCCACTGAATCGAGGAGCCCCACCAAAAACCCCACTGTTTTAAGACTGTTTTTAAGACTGATTGACCGCATACCCTAGGCCATCCCATGACCATCACCGATCTTGTTCAAATTATCTGGTCCGTTTCCGCCGCAGGACTGATTGTCTTTGTGCTCCTCCACAGCCCCAAGGGAGATGGACTGGGGGGAATCGGCGGCCAGGCCCAGCTGTTCACCAGCGCTAAGAGTGCGGAACAAACCCTGAACCGCATTACCTGGATGCTGTTTGTTGTCTTCATTAGCCTGACGGTGGTGCTGAGTGCGGGCTGGCTCTCGGCCTTTGGGGGGGGTGCCGACGCGGTGCCGCCGGCTCCTCCGGTGGAAAACTTGGGCGCACCCACGGAACTACCCAGTGACCTGAGTGCCCCGGCTCCTGATGCAGCACCTGCCGAGGCTCCAGTGGAAGCACCCGTCGCTGAGTAAGCCCTAATCCATCAGCCCCGACCCACACGCGATTCGCAACCTAGCGTGCAAAACAGGGGTAACCCCGCCTGCGGTGGGGCAACCCCTGGCTTGGTTACACTGGGGCAGCGGCTGTCTCATCTCTCCAGGGTCTACACCCCTGTGTCTACACCCCTTGCCAGTCGGCGGGGGTGTTGCAGTTTAAAAGGACCGATCGATCGACCACAGTTAGCGGTGCAATTCGGGGGGCGATCGTCGGCTGTCTTAACCAGGACTGAAACGACACCGACCGTCCAGAGCCTTTAGGCAGCCCAGACCGTCCCCCAACCCCAGAACCTTCAGACTTCTCCCCCCCTCCATCTGCCCCCCGCAAAAATTCATCCAGCAACGGCCCACAGTCCCGGTGATAGAAGCCACAGAGGGGATCCCAGCCCTTGGGATTAGGGGGCAGCAAGGCGAGGGTTTGGGGCGGGAGGGCAGACAGTTGCAGCATCCAGCGGTGGAGAATGGCGGGGGTCAGACGCGGCAAGTCGCAGGCCAACAGCAAAACCCAGGGGGGCACTTCCAGAGGGTTCCCCATAGCCCGGTCAGCCGCCTCGGGCAACATCGCTAATCCTGATAATCCGTGATGGAAACCCCAAAGCGGTCCAGACGAAGCTTGGGCCGCTGCCCAAGGCGCAGGGGTTTCGGGAATCAGACCACACTCAGGCGGCAGGATCGATCGATAGCGATCGACCCAAGGTGTCACCACCGCAACCGGATCACAGCAGCGATGGGCCACCTCCACGAGATAACGCAGCAGGGGCATCCCATGATGGCAAAGCAGGGCCTTATCCCGCCCCATTCGGCGGCTCTGCCCCCCCGCTAAGACAAGGGCAGCACAAGATAATGTAGACCCGTTAAATCTAGGCCCGTTAAATCCAGGCCCATTAAATCTAGGCCCACTAAATATAAACCCGTTGCGAGCCTCCATCCGGTTTGAATCCATCGTCATATCGTGGTTAGGGTACCTCGATTAATTGTGGGGGGCGGCGAAGCCGCCCCCCACACCCCTGATTCTTGCGTGGGCTATCTTCCAAAAATTTGGATGAATCGAGGTGCCCGTTAGGGTTTCCGTGGCTTCGGTGGGAGGCTCAGTCCTCAGGCGGACCCGTGACCAACCGGCCCACCGTGCGGCGTTGGGGCTGGAAGAGTTCCTGGGCAACCCGCTGGAGATCAGCAGCAGTGATTTGGTTAACCCGATCGAGCACCGTGAAGAAATTCTGCCAAGACCCGGTTTTAACCTCATATTCCACCAAGGTCGAAGCTAAGCCCCGGTTAGA
>JAYKIB010000090.1:0-6904 GCA_035285005.1 Prochlorothrix sp. | reverse complement strand
CTCTGAATGACAATGCTGCAAACCTGCGATCGAAGGCGGCGCCTCAATCGGCGGTGGGATAACAACTCTTTCCAAGCAGGGAAATCTCCGTAGGATACCTTGGGTGGCGGCTGCCCTATACTACCATCAGCCCCCTTAGGGCACCTCGAAAAATCACAGTTCTTGTCCAGTGACCTACGTAAGAATTAGGGTTGTGGCCTGCGGCTTCACCGCAGGCCACAATTAGCCACAATTAATCGAGATGCCCCTTAGCTTATTAGCACAGCTGATCAACAGGGCTCATCAGCCTTTCGTCACCCGATCCCGAGATCCTACAACTAGGGCGAGCGTGTCACTCTGATATCGCCAGGGTTCTACCGTGAATAGATCACACGCCCTCGGGTGTCCTCGGGGCATCCTCACCGATCGCAAGTCCTATCCCCTATCTACCATGCTCCCTCTGTTCGGTCTCACCCCCCGTCCCAATCTCCGCCCATGGTGGATCCTCCCCTTGCTCTCCCTGGGGACGATCGCCAGCCCACGCCCAATCGCAGCCCAAACCCCCACCCCCCTCAACCCCACGATCGAGGTGGGCATCGTTCAACGGTTTGGGACGGAATCAGACGATCGATTGACGATCGAAGCCCTCGGGGGCGATCAACTCACCCTAGAGTTTGAAACCGGGGGACAGCCCCAAACCGTGACGGCCCAGCGGGTAGTGATGGATGTGCAAATGCAGACCCTCACAGAGCCAGAAGCCCGAGAACGGGTTGTCTTGAGTACCCATCGCAGCTTTGAAAGTGCCGAAGATAGCGCCCTCCAATGGCAAGCAAGGGGAATCGAAACAGAACTGGCCCAACCGGGCACCTGGGAGGTGTGGGCCAAGCGGGAAATCTACCATACACCCTTATTACGGCGAATCCTAGTTAGAAATCTGGAACAGCAGGGATTTACATTACCCTACCTCGATAGCACAGTGGTTCAGGAAGTCCCACGCCTCAGTTGGGTCGTGAATGGCTATCGGTACACCCGCGATCGACTCGACATCACCACCACCTACAACCGCGCCTATATCAACAACAGCCTCCATCCGGGAGGCTTCCACTGGCAGCCCAACAGCTACGGCACCTATACCCTCGTCAACGCCGTCAAGATCGAAGACTACCTGCGCGGCGTCGTCCCCCACGAAATCGGCCCCGCCGCGCCCCAAGCCGCCGTCGAAGCCCAGGCCGTGCTAGCTCGAACCTACGCCCTGCGGAACCTGCGCCGCTTCACCATTGATGACTACGAACTCTGCGCCGATACCCAATGTCAGGTGTATTGGGGCTGGCGGGGCACCGTGGACCGGGTCGATCGGGCGATCGAGGCAACCCGAGGCTTAGTGCTCACCTACGACAATACCTTGGTGGATGCGGTCTATTACTCCACCAGTGGCGGTGTGACAGCGGCCTTTGAAGAGGTTTGGGATGGGGAGCCGCGCCCCTATTTACAGCCCGTTGTGGACACGGCGGCTCCCATTTGGGACTTAAACCAGCGGCCCTTGACGAACGAGCAAAATTTTCGCTCTTTTATTAGCCTAAAGGACGGATTTAACGAGGTGGGCTGGCGGTACTTCCGCTGGCAAGTGGAGGGATCCTTGGCAACCTTAACCCAGGATCTCCGGACATTTTTGCAGAGTAAGCAGCATTCTTACGCAAACTTCCAGACGATTCAAAACCTGGTGGTAACCCAGCGGGGTCGATCGGGTCGGGTACAGCAGTTGCGGGTTACGACCGATCGGGGGCCAGTAATCCTGGAAAAAGACGAAATTCTACGGGCTTTTTCACCTCCCATCAGTATTTTATTTTACCTAGACCCTAAATCCGACGCCACCGGCGCCTTAACCGGCTATACCTTCACCGGAGGCGGCTGGGGCCATGGAGTGGGCTTGAGTCAGGCGGGATCCTATAACCTGGCGGACCTGGGCTGGTCCAGTCGCCAAATCCTCAATTTCTACTACCCCCAAACCCAACTTCAGCCCCTCACCGATGCCATTACCTTCTGGCGCCCCTAAGCCTCTGCTGCTTGGCCCCATTTCCACGGATCCCTCGGTTTATGGGGATGGCCCAGTGGAGGATCCCGCCCCCCACTGCCCCGCCGCAACTGGGCGATTGCTATAGAATTGTAGGGCGGACAACGCTGGGTTCCTGAACTCAGCAACTCAGCACCTCAACGTGTCAATGGCAGCACACCTGTAACCCTCCCCCAGTGCCCCCCCAGGGCACCTCCTACTCCTTTGGCCCCAGCTCCTATCCCGTGAAACCCCGATCGCCCCGTTCTCGCTCCCGTCGCCCACGGTCCAGCCCCCTGGCCCCCCCCCACCCCGAGTTCCAGCAGCTTCAGGGTGAGTTTCACTATCGCCAAGCCCAGGCTGTACTCGAACAACTGGTCAGCGATCTGGATCTGAGCCAGCGGGAGCGGAGCCAACTAGAACCGGCGGTCCGGGGCTTGAACCGGATGTTGACCAAACTTAACCAGGAAGTGGTGCAAATTGCGGTCTTTGGCTTGGTGGGGCGGGGAAAATCATCGCTGCTCAATGCCCTGCTGGGGGAGCGGGTCTTTGTGACTGGAGCCACCCATGGGGTGACACAACAGGTGGAGATGTGCCCCTGGCGTTTATCCGAGACCAGCTTAGCCGAGGCCCGCCTAGCCGAGGTTGGCTCACCCGGGACCAGCCTAGCCGAGGCCCATCCCGCCCAGGGAGTCCCCGGCCCCAACCTCCAGACCCTCAGCCTCCCCAGCCTGGGCCAGTCCCGCATAGAACTAGTCGATACACCGGGCCTTGATGAGATTGATGGCGAAAGTCGAGAAAAACTCGCCCGACGAGTGGCTAAGCGAGTTGATTTAATTCTATTTGTGGTCTCGGGGGATATTACCCAGGTTGAATACGATGCCCTGCTAACCCTGCGCCAGGCCAGTAAACCAATTCTGGTGGTCTTTAATAAGGTGGATCAGTACCCCGAGGCCGATCGACTCGCCATTTATGACAAAATTCGGGACGATCGACTCCAGGACCTCATTTCCCCCGACGAAATTGTCATGGCCGCCGCTGCGCCCCTGGTCACGGTGGCCGATCGAGGCCCCACGGGCCAAATTACCATCCAGCGCTATCCCGGCGAACCCCAGGTCACGGACCTCAAGCTCAAGCTCCTCGACCTGCTCCACCAGGAGGGTAAAGCCCTGGTTGCCCTCAACTCCATGCTCTACGCCGACGCGGCCAATCACCACATCGTCAGCCGCAAAATGGAAATTCGTGACCATGCCGCCGACCAACTGATTTGGAATGCGGCGGTGACCAAGGGGCTAGCCGTGGCCCTAAACCCCCTCACAATTCTGGATATGGTCAGCGGGGCCGCGATCGATGTGGTCATGATTCTCTCCCTCGCTCGCCTCTACGGCTTGCCCTTAACCGAATATGGTGCCGTCAACCTGCTCCAAAAAATTGCCCTGAGTATGGGAAGTCTCACCGTCACGGATCTCCTCACCAATCTCGGCCTCAGTTCCCTCAAAGGTATCCTCGGCGCGGCTGCCCCCGCCACCGCTGGCGCTAGTCTCGGTCCCTACGTGCCCGTTGCCAGTACCCAAGCGGCGGTGGCGGGTCTGTCGTCCTATGGCATTGGCCGCGTCACTAAAACCTACCTAGCCCAAGGTGCAACCTGGGGAGCGGAAGGCCCTAAGGCCCTGGTTCAGACTATCCTGGCCTCGTTGGATGAAGCCTCGATCCTGGCACGTCTCCGCCGTGAGTTAGAGGCCAAAATTCGCGATCGCTAGCGCTTAGAGGATGTTTGGTAACCCAGAGAAAAGTATCGTTGCCGCCCCCCGCTCTGATACCTCCCTTCGCCTGATCACAACGGCGGACTACCATCGCATGGCAGAGGTGGGCATCTTGTCGGCGGAGAAGCAGGTTGAGCTACTGGCCGGACAGATTATCCAGAAAATGCCTAAAGGCCCAGCCCACAGCGCCCTGTGTAAACACATTGAAAAATTACTAGAACATCTGCTAGGCGATCAGGTGTTAGTGCGTCTGCAAGATCCAATTCAGTTGGACGACTACTCCGAGCCGGAGCCAGATATTGCCGTAGTTCAACTGAAACCCAACATCCAGCAAGACTTTCAGATTTGTGCAAAATCCTTAGCGTACAATTTTTTCCGTTTTATGTTGTGACCCCAAAAAGAGAGTGTGAGCAACCTCACAGTGAGGGAACTGAGTGTCGCGGGAGTGGGTTTAGGTAAAGCGAATGCGTTTGCGGAGGTTGCGGAGAGCAGGACTGCGACCTAGGAGCCGACACTGCTCGATCGTTTCAGTCACCAGTTCAAAGATGGGAATACCAGGGAAGGTGGGGCTGGTGGTGACACTCTGATACTGACCAGCGTGGAGGATATAGATCGTGAGGTGGGTACTGTCGTAAACCCAGAGTTCAGGGACACCTAAGCGAATGTAAGCGTCAAGCTTGGTTTTGGAGGTGACATCCACTTCCAGGGCTAGGTCTGGTGGAGGATCAATGTCTAGATTGATACGTCGCCGACCGCGCATCTGCTCATGGTTCTGGATGTAGAAGCACTGGTCAGGCTCTAGGCCGCTGTTGGTTTGTTGGTTTTTGAAGGTGGTAGAGCCGTAGCATTCACAGTCAATTTCTAGTTCATCAAGCAGAATTTTGATCAGGTCGCCGAGCAGTTCTTTATCGATTTCGTGTTCAGGCAGGGGCATTCTGATTTCCAGGGTTCCGTCGCTGTAGGCAATGCGGCTCGTGCGTTTGTCGCCAAGTTCGGTGAGGATGGCTTCAAGGTTGGTCCAGTCTAGGTTGTGAATCAGAAGGCGCTGACCAGGAGGGGCGCTGAGTTGTCGCAGTTGAAGGGTGACCATGGGGAGACCTGGGATGGGGGACGGTCATCGGTTTGGAAATGCAGGTGATGTCTGTATTTTAAGGGAAGTTTTGCGGTGAGCATTCAGTCTAGGGCAGTTTTCCCTTTGTTTGCAGGACGGAATACGCTTGGTCTTGGAGGCGACAGATGGGGAGGACTGGGCAGGACTAGCGGGAAACCCTCGATATCCTCTTAGCCTCTCGTTTCCGCTCGGTATTTCTTAAAATTCTCCGCCTGCTCGAAGATCTCCTTGTAGACCTCATCCCGATTGACCGGCGGGTAACCATGGTCGGCCAGCACCAGGATCAAATCGACCTTCAGCTCGGCCTTGATGTCGTCGCGCTGGTTCCAGTCGGTGTATTTGGCTTTGTCATCGACGATCGCTTTCACAGCTTTTGACACTTCGATCAGCTTGTCTTCGGGATAGGTGAAGTCATACTTCACCGCCAGACTTTTCAGGATGTCGTAGAATGCCTTTTCCTCGAAATCGATGCCCAGGTCTGCGAATGAGGCTTTCTCGGCTTTTAGGGCTTGGAGGAGGTCGATGATCTCGTTGGTAAAGTCCTCCAGGACATCGCTGACCAGCACGTTGTCTTCCTGGCGTTCGTTGTAGCGATCGACCAGGGACTTGAACTGCTGGGAGAAGTCCACGCCCTTGGCTTTGTTGACCTTCTTAAAGTCCTCGATCGCTCGGGCCAGGAGCTGTTGCAACAGCTTGAGCTTGGTATTGGGCAGTTTGATCTTGTTGATCTTGGCGAGATAGTCGTCATCAAAGAGGTCGATCTCGGGGGCATTGTCAGCGCCCAGCTTCAAAATTTCTTCCACGCCATCGGCTTTGAGGGCTTCGGCGATCATTTCGCGCACCTTTGCGTTCATTTGGGCGGTGTCGGGCGCATTTCCCTTGGTGAGCTTGAAGACGATCGATCGAACCGCGAGATAGAAATGTACCCAGTCGCGCTCATGCTGAGTCAGGCTTTCGGAGCCGCTACAGATGTCGTAGGCCGCTTTGAGGCGTTTCACCAGGGCCATGAAGCGTTTCTCGGTCTTGTCGGTGACCTGCACATACTCGGCGGCGTTATTGAGGGTATTAAGCTGCGCCAGGGGATTGCCTGAGAAATAGGGTGTGGTGTCGAACTTGTGGAAGATCTGGCCCAGCAGGTCGAGGTGGTCCCGCACGACGATCAGGGATTGCTCGATTTCTTCGATGTTTTGCTGGTCGGCTTTGTTGTAGTGGGCCAGGGCGAGGTTCATCTGCTTTTTGATGCCGATGTAGTCCACGACCAGACCTTTGTTCTTGCCCGCAAATTTGCGATTGACCCGCGAGATGGTCTGAATCAGGTTGTGGCGCTGGACGGGCTTGTCGATGTAGATCGTGTCGAGTTCTGGCACGTCGAAGCCGGTCAGCCACATATCGACGACGATCGCGATTTTGAAATTGGAATGGGGATTTTTGAACTGGGTGTCTAGGGTCTTGCGATCGTCCTTGGTGCCCAGCAGGTCGTAGAGTTCCTGGGGGTCGTCCTTGCCTCGGGTCATGACCAGCTTCACCCGTTCCAGCGGCAGCACATCATCATCCTTTGACTCTTGCCCCTGGGAGAGGGCTGGGGTGAGGGCATCTTGCCCCCTCTCCCCCAGGGAGAGGGCTGGGGTGAGGGCATCTTTAACGTTCCAGTGGGGCCGCAGGGCGATGACCTCCTGCCAGAGGGCATAGGCAATCTCCCGCTTGCTGCACACAAACAGGGCTTTGCCCTGGAGGGTGGAGCCTTCCTCCAGGCGCTGCTCGTAGTGTTTGACGAAATCAGCGGCCAAGGCTCTGATCCGATCGGGGTCGCCGAGGATGGCGTTCATGGTGGCGCTGGCTTTTTTGCTTTCTTCGATCTGATATTCGCTGGCTCCGTCCTCGGCGCATTGGCTGTAGTAGGCTTCGATTTCCGCTAGTTTGGCGTTGTCTAGCACCACCTTGGCGGCGCGGCCTTCGTAGACGATGGGCACGGTGATGTCGTCTTTGACGGATTCGGTCATG
>JAYKIB010000089.1:0-3763 GCA_035285005.1 Prochlorothrix sp. | reverse complement strand
ATGGTAGTATAGGGCAGCCGCCACCCAAGGTATCCTACGGAGATTTCCCTGCTTGGAAAGAGTTGTTATCCCACCGCCGATTGAGGCGCCGCCTTCGATCGCAGGTTTGCAGCATTGTCATTCAGAGAATTTTAGCCGGGAACAGGCCCAGGCTGTTTCCCCTGCGAAAAACCCGCAAGATGAGCATGATTATATTGCCCAGACCTTAAAAGAGTCTGGTTACGTTATTCTACCGTCGCCACTGTCCCGTTCTCTTCTAGAGGGTCTCTATCATCACTTCCGGTCCCTGGATGATGCTGCTTTCAAGCAGGGGGGGATCGGTCGCAAGGAGGACTACCAGGTTAATTCCGAGGTGCGTCGGGATGAAATCCACTGGCTTAGCCCCGAGCATCCCAGCACCCAGGCCTATTTAGACTGGATGGAACAATTACGGCTGGCTTTGAATCGTTCCCTCTTCCTGGCGCTGTTTCAGTATGAATGTCACTACGCCTATTATCCGATCGGTGGCTTTTATCGCAAACATTGGGATGCGTTTAAAGGGGGGATGAACCGCATGGTTTCTACAGTGCTGTACCTGAACCCCGACTGGCAGCCGGGGGATGGGGGGGAGTTGTATTTGTATAGCGATCGAGATGAGAACGAGCGGCTGGAGGTAATTACCCCGGACTATGGCAAACTGGTGATTTTTCTGAGCGAAGATTTCCCCCACGAGGTTAAGCCCGTTTGCCAGCCCCGCTACAGCATTGCGGGCTGGTTCCGCGTGCGGCCCCTCCAAGTGGTCAAGGTGGTGTCTTGAGGGGGAAACCTCGGTTCCTGGGGTGGAGCGGGCTTGGGTCGCTTTGCCGCCTCGCCACTTCGCCCACCTTGGAATGTAGTTAAATCACGGATGCCGGGACGGGGTTGGCAGCGTACACTGGGAACAACACTAATACACCTGTCCCTTAATCCTGGCGAGGATCCCCGCCGTTCCCTCCCTCCAGCCGATCTCCCCACTATGAAGCTGTCATCGAAGCTGTCATCAAGTTAACCCTAGAGTATCCTCAGAGTCAGGGATACAGCCCCTAGCTCCCACAACAGGGGCGGGCATGCAACTCTGACATCCCCAGCGTTTACCGTTCATTGATGACACGCCCCGGGATCCCCTTCACCCCGCCTCATCCTTCCCGTCCCCGCTCCCCTCCCTTGCTTCTTGCCGGACGACCCCAATGTCCACCCCTCGCCTCCACCCCGACACGATCGAAGCCGTTAAGGAAAGGGTCGATATCGTTGATATCGTCTCGGATCATGTCGTCCTTAAGAAGCAGGGCAAAGATTTAACCGGCCTATGCCCCTTCCACGACGATAAATCGCCCAGCTTTACCGTGAGCCCCAGTAAGCAGTTTTACTACTGCTTTAGCTGCGGGGCTGGGGGGAATGCCATCAAGTTTCTCATGGAGATTGGCAAAACCTCCTTTGGTGAGGTGGTGCTGGATCTGGCCAATCGTTACCAAGTCCAAGTCCAAACACTCCAGCCCGAGCAGCGTCAGGAACTACAACGGAAACTGACTCTGCGGGAGCAGCTTTACGAAATTCTGGCCATAACGGCCCAATTTTACAGCCACGCCCTCCACCAGCCCCAGGGCACCTCAGCTCTCCAGTATCTGACCGACGATCGGCAGCTCCAGCCCACCACCATTCAGCAGTTCCAACTGGGCTACGCTCCCGCCGGTTGGGCCACCCTCTACGGCTATCTGGTGGACCAAAAGCACTATCCGGTGCAGTTGGTGGAGGAGGCGGGTTTAATTTTGCCCCGGAAGTCCGGCAATGGTTACTATGACCGATTCCGCGATCGACTGATGATCCCGATCCATGACTTGCAAGGTCGTGTGATTGGCTTTGGGGGGCGCACCCTCAGCGGAGAGGAGCCAAAATACCTGAATTCGCCGGAAACAGAGCTCTTTAATAAGGGCCAAATGCTGTTTGGACTGGACAAGGCTAAGCAGAGCATTTCCAAGGCCGATCGGGCTGTGGTGGTGGAGGGGTACTTTGATGTGATTGCCCTCCATGCCGCAGGGATCAAGAATGCGGTGGCAGCCCTGGGAACGGCCTTGAGTTTGCACCAGGTTAAGCTGTTAATGCGCTATACGGACTCCAAGCGCATCATTTTGAACTTTGATGCGGATGGGGCTGGGAGTCGGGCGACGGAGCGGGCGATCGGGGAGGTGGAAGCCCTCGCCTACCAGGGCCAGGTGGAACTGCGGGTGATGAACTTGCCCGGTGGCAAGGATGCGGACGAGTATTTGCAGAGCCACTCGGCGGGGGATTATGAAGACCTGCTAGATCAGTCGCCCCTCTGGATTGACTGGCAAATTCAGCAGTTGGTGGAGGGATGTGATCTCAATCAGCCGGACCAGTTCCAGCCTGTAATCCAGGGTATTGTCAAGCTTTTGGGCAATTTACCCCACACGGCTCTGCGGACCCACTATATTCACCGCTGTGCGGAGCTGTTGGGCCAGGGAGAGGCGCGTATGGCCCTGCGCCTGGAGGAGGATCTGCAGTTGCAGGTGCAGGGGCAGCGGTGGCATGGTCGCTCCCAGCGGTGGGCGAAGCCGGGGGATGCCAGTGTGCGGGAGCTGGCGGAGGCCCAGTTACTGCGGATTTATCTCCATTGTCCTGAGATGCGGGAGGGGGTGCGATCGACCCTGCGCGATCGACAATTGAATTTCACAATCCATAGCCATCGGGTGCTATGGCGGGAGATTTTGGAGCTAGAACGGCAACAGGCGGCTCCTTTAGCGATGAATCCGGAGAACCTCAGCTTTTTACTTCAGGATCGCCTACCGGAGCTGGCTTTACCCCAGGGACAGGGAGATCGTGAGGACCCGCGTCCGGCCAATGCCCATATTATGGGGATTCTGCAACCATCGGAGATTCAGCGGGTGGATCTATATCGGCCCCAGTTGGGGATTCGATCGGCGGCGGCGACCTTGGAGCGGCTAGAGTGTGAGAAGCGCTGCCGCCATTTGCTCAGTTCGTGGCAGAGTCATCGTTTGGAGTCTTTGGAGCGTTGTGTGGCGGAACTACTCCAGGGGAATTTTGAGTCTCATCAGTCCCTGGAGGATCAGATTGAAGCCCACTACCACAGCCTCAACCGCGAAATTTTGGACTTTCAGCACCGTTTTTATAATGAGTGGCGCTATCTCCAGAGTCTAAATCAGCAGCGTTGTACGACGAGTGAGGATTTGGTGCGGGGCAGTTATGTGGTAGCGGGGGCCATGTCTTAAATGGGTAAGTTTTCTGCACACCAGCGGAAGACTTGGCGCAGTCGCCCGAGGAGGTTTTCCATGTCTCCGGTGGAGTAGAGGGGGGTTTCGTAGACGATCGCCCGATCGTCTGGCTGTGGATCAAGGCGATAAAACCGCCAGCCTTCGCCGTTGGTGACAATGCCAAAAACGGAGATATCCCGACCTTGCCGTTGATTTTGCCATGTACAGGCTTCTAGTTCTACTAAGCACTGGGCTAAGCCCTGTTCAAAGTTATCTTTCTTGGCTTCAATGACACAGAGAAGTGGAGTGGTTAGGTAGCGCCGCTGTTCGGCGATGAGGTAGTCCACATAGCCGATCGCCGATCGGCCTTCTAGTTTTGCGCCTTTCCAAATTTTGAGTCGATCGAGGGGGTTGAGGGCTTCGTCGCAGAGGGCATCGATCAGGAGTTTTTTGGATTCTTCGTAGCTTTCCAGGTCGAAGTTGCGCCACAGCCGTGCCCAGCGTTCTTGGAAGAAGGG
>JAYKIB010000088.1:0-39183 GCA_035285005.1 Prochlorothrix sp. | reverse complement strand
CGTCAACTTGTCTCTGATGGGCACCCCAACCCAGCCAACTTTCTGGGAGAGGGCCCACGGAAGAGTCAGGGGCACCTCGATTAATTGTGTAGGCGGCTTCGCCGCCTACCACAACCCTGATTCTGCCGTGGGCACTACGGTCAAAATTTGAATTTTTCGAGGTACCCTCAGGTCAATCTGAGCGGATACTTATAAACCGAAGAGAATCCCCCCTACCCCCCCTTGTAAAGAGGGGGGAACAGCCTTTTCTTCCCTTCACAAGGGAGACTGAGGGGGATTCTGCAAGGGCCGTAGGCCCTTAGCCGAAGTTTTCAAACATCCTCTTAGGGCGGCTTTGCCGCCCACCCCAATTCATCGAGTGGTTTGCCCGCTGACCGGGGGAATTCTTTCGCCAGACTGGTCCGACGCCACAGGGCGATCGCGATACAGAATTTGTTTTAGGTATGTAGGGAGCATCTTGTGAGTGTGCGGGTTCGTCAACATGTTAATCCCCTGAGCCAGAAGTTTCAGCAGGGGGTACCGCTGCCGGATTGGGGCCACTGCTATGGTCACCTCCAGGCCCCGTTTCACCTGGATATTGGTTCAGCTCGGGGGCGATTTTTGTTGGATCTAGCGCCCCTCCGTCCCGATTGGAATTTTCTGGGCTTGGAAATTCGTGAACCTTTAGTGACGGCGGCCCAGGGCGATCGCGATCGACTCCAGCTCACCAATTTGCACTTTCTCTTCTGTAACGCCAA
The DNA here is from genome assembly GCA_035285005.1 of Prochlorothrix sp. Classification (GTDB taxonomy): domain Bacteria; phylum Cyanobacteriota; class Cyanobacteriia; order Prochlorotrichales; family Prochlorotrichaceae; genus Prochlorothrix. Next base: position 38,446 of record JAYKIB010000088.1, on the reverse strand, counting down.
TATTAGCTTGGCCCAAATTCTGACCTCATTGCCTCCGGGCCAGCTGCGCTATGTCAGTATCCAGTTCCCCGATCCTTGGTTTAAAAAGCGACACCAGAAGCGCCGTGTGGTCCAGCCGGATTTGGTCCAAACCTTAGCGGACTGTCTTGCGCCTGGGGCGATCGTGTTCCTGCAGTCGGATGTGGAAGCCGTGGCTGTCGCCATGGTGGAATGCTTTCAGGCCCATCCTGCCTTTATGCCTGAGGGGGAAACCTGGCTACCCCAGAACCCCCTGCCCGTCCCAACAGAGCGCGAAATCGCAACCCTAAAACGGGGTGAACCGGTTTATCGCCAACTGTTTACGCGCCGTGCTGCGGACCAATCGATCGGTTGAGTTGATCCGGTTGAGTTGACCCGATTGAGTAGCCTTAATCTTGCTTGCGGACTATGACCCCCTTGCCCCTTTTTTATTACAGCCCCCTGTCACCCAATGCTCGGCGGGTGTGGCTCGCCCTTTTAGAAAAGGGGATTGAGTTTACCCCCGTGGTCTTGCAGTTGAATGGGGATCAACGATCGGAATCATTTTTGGCGCTGAATCCGTTCCACCAGGTGCCGGTGTGGGTGGATGGATCTCTGCGTATTATTGAGTCAATGGCGATTTTGGACTACTTGGAGGTGCGCTACCCCGAACCCGCTTTACTGCCCCGGGATCCGGCGGATTTTGCCCGCGTGCGCATGGTCCAGATGCTAGTGGACAATAAGCTCTTTAAGCCGGCAACAACGCTACTGACGGAGAGCCCGCAAAGCCTGAACTACGCCCAGGCAGAAATCAAGCTGGCGGAGGTATTGGGCTTCCTGGAGGAGTTATTGACGGGGTTAGAGTATTTTGGTGGCGATCGACTGTCCAGCGGCGATATTACCCTAGGTACGGCCCTCCATCTATTGCCAGCGTCAATTCCCTGGTTAGAGTCCTACCCTTGGCTTCATCAATGGTGGCAGCGGATTCAAGCCCGTCCCCGATGGCAGCAAACTTGCCTGACGGACGAGGAAATTCGTTATTTTCAGCGACGGGTCAAGTTAATTGTGAAACTAGGTCAGCGACAAATGCTCCGATCCTAACCCTGTTGTCCCTTACCCTGGGGTCACAGCCATGCTCGCTCTAGGCATTCCCTGCGGATTCCGCCGCCAACTCCGCCAACTGTTCCTGTTGATCCCGGCTGATACAAGACTGGACGAGATCTTCTATATCTCCCTCCAGGGCTGACTCGAGGGCAAAATTACGACCCAGGCGATGATCGGTAACTCGGTTGTCCTTGTAGTTATAGGTGCGGATTTTTTCCGATCGGGCACCCGTTCCCACCTGGGAGCGCCGCATTGAAGTCACGGCTTCCTGCTGCTCCCGAATCTTCATTTCATAGAGCTTGGCGCGGAGAATCTGCATGGCCCGCTCTCTGTTCTGGAGCTGGGAACGCTCCTCGGTGCAAAACACTCGAATACCCGTCGGTTTGTGGAATAAATCAACTGCAGTTTCCACCTTGTTCACGTTTTGGCCGCCAGCCCCCCCCGATCGAGCGGTGGAAATCTCAATATCCTTGGGATCGATCGTCACCTCCACATCATCCACCTCCGGCATGATCGCCACCGTTGCCGTCGAGGTGTGGACCCGGCCTCCGGCCTCCGTTACAGGAACACGCTGGACCCGGTGAACCCCCGCTTCAAACTTCAGCTGACTGTAGACCCCATCCCCCTGAATTTCGAGAATGGCCTCTTTAAAGCCGCCCATGTCCGCCAGGGACTCACTGAGCAGCTTCACCCGCCAGCGCTTACTCTCCGCATAGCGGGAATACATACGCACCAAATCGCCGGCCCAAATGCTGGCCTCATCGCCTCCGGTTCCAGCTCGCACTTCCAACATGATGTTCTTATCATCATTGGGATCCTTGGGCAGGAGCAAAATCTTGAGGCGCGCCTCTAGGAGTTCGGACTTTTCCTCCAGCTCCGCCACCTCTAGATCAGCCATTTCCTTCAGTTCCGGGTCTCCCCCCGACTCTTTGGCAATTTGCCGCGCCCCATCCAAATCTTTCTGGAGTTTTTGCCATTCTTCGTAGGCTAGTACCACCGGCTCCAGGGACGATCGAGACTTTGCCACCCGTTGGAATTCCCTAGGGTCGCTCGCAATGTCTGGGTCGGCCAGTTGCCGAGTTAACTCATGGAAGGTTTGCTCAACGGAGTTTAGTTTTTCCAGTAGGTGAGATTCAGCCATGGGACAGGAGCCGAACGCATCGGGCCGTAAAGAATGAAGCTGGAGTAGCCTAGGGCGGCGCGGCGGCCGCATCCCTAAAAGTATCGCGCGGGGAGATCTCTGCGCTTAGGATACCGTAATGAATCGGGTTAGGCGGAGAAGCTGTTTAAGCCCAACCCTTGGGGGATAACCCCCAAGGGTTGGGATTTATAGCGGCGAGCAGGGATGTACAGCGGCTAGCGCTGGGTAAGCTTGGATTTACCCCCCTTGAAAACACGCGAGGAACCCCCGATCGAGGATTCCCGCAAGCCAACAGCGAGGCTGAAGGTCCATCACACTGAGCACCTTAGGACTCAGCGCCTTCGCCCTCGCCCTCACCATCCAACATGCCGTACTTCCGCAGGAAGCGTTCCACACGACCTTCCGTGTCAATGATTTTCTGGGTGCCGGTGTAGAAAGGATGGTTTCCGGACCACACATCCACATGGATTTCGGGCTGGGTGGAGCCAACGGTCATGACCACTTCCCCGTTGCAATACACCTTTGCATCGGGATACCAAGTGGGGTGAATATCAGGTTTTGCCATGGTTAGGAGTCTCGATCGAGAAGTAAACGCCGAAAGAAATAGGGAAATATCGTTTGAGAGCCGCAGCTTGATCGCCTGAGGTCTTAACGCTTGGAGTATTGGGGGGCCTTGCGGGCTTTGCGCAAACCATACTTCTTCCGTTCCTTGGCCCGGGGATCGCGGGTGAGGTAGCCCTCAATTTTTAGGGGCTTCCGATTTTCAGGATCCAGTTCACAGAGAGCACGGGCTGCACCCAGGCGAATAGCATCGGCTTGGCCGGTCAGACCGCCGCCGTGGACATTAACCAGGACATCGTACTCCGCTTCTAAGCCTAGGGTTTCCAGGGGAGCCTTGACCGCCGAAAGATAGAGGGGATTATTTTGCAGGTAATGGGTACCTTCGCGACCATTGATGGTGAGTTGGCCGCTACCGGGAACCAGGCGCACCCGAGCCACGGAAGACTTTCTCCGGCCCGTGCCCCAATACACTGCTTTGCTGGATTGATCGGTTTCTTGCATGGGTTCAGATCCTTACAGATTATCCTTTAAATTCTCAGGGACACTCGATGAATTTAGGGTGAGCGAATTTAGGGTGAGCTGGCGGTTGTTCCTGCCCCTGCACCCTAATTATCTGCCTCAACTTCATGGGTTTTAATCTCAAGCACCTGGGGCTGTTGGGCGGCATGGGGATGCTCGGATCCGGCATACACCTTCAGCTTGGTGAAGAGCTGCCGTCCCAATCGGTTCTTGGGTAACATCCCTCGCACGGCCTGTTCTAGGATCCGTTCCGGAATCCGTGCTTGCAATTTTTCAAAGGATTCCACCTTCATCCCGCCCGGTCTGCCGGAGTGGCGACGGTAAAGCTTTTGGCTGGCTTTGCGACCGGTAACCGCAACTTTGTCAGCGTTAATCACAATGACAAAATCCCCGGTATCCAGGTGGGGGGTATAACTGGGCTTGTTCTTGCCCCGCAGGATTTTGGCAATTTCGCTGGCAAGGCGGCCGAGGCGTAGCCCGTCGGCGTCAATGACATACCATTGGCGCTCTAGGGTGGTGGGGTTGGGGAGATAGGTCTTGTTCATCTTGGTTTTACAAGGTTAGAGTCAGACAAGGGCCGCCTTGGCAGGATTGAGCAGACCTGAAGCGGCGTGGGGAAGAGGTTTAGATCGGGGGGGCACTGGGTGCGACCGGATCAGTGCTCGGGAGAGGGGAAAACCAGTAGCGGGGCTGGGCCGATCGCCAGGCTTCTGGAGGAAAGGGAGAGTGGGGATAGCCAACCGCCGTGAGACAAAGGCCCTGGGCGGGTGCTGAGTGTTTAACCAGATCCCGGCGTTGATTCTGCCAAATTTGGGTGAATTCTTCCGGACTCCGGCTGCCTTCACCCACTTGGACCAATAGACCCACCACCAACCGCATCATGCCGTAGAGAAATCCGCTGGCCTGAACTTCGATTTCAATCAAACTATTCCGGCGCTGACATTGCACATCTTGGACCTCAACCCAGGCGTGGGGCCGACTGGACCCACTGCGTTGGAAGGCGGCGAGGTGGTGATAACCCAGCAGGGGGCGCAGGGCTGCCAGCATGGCGGTGGAGTCTAGGGGCTGGTGGTAGTAATGCCACACGTAGGGCCGCAGGAAGAGATTGGGGCAGCGATCGGTGTACAGGGTGTAGCGATAGCGCCGCCAGGAGGCCGAGAAACGGGCATGCCAGGATTCCGGGACTTCCACGGATGCGCGTACCACCACATCTGGAGGGAGGCGGCCATTGAGCACCCCCATCCAGCGGTGGGGCGGAATGGGGCTATGGACCTCGAAGTGGACCACTTGGGCCGCTGCATGGACCCCAGAGTCCGTACGACCGGCGGAGTGGACCGTGACCGGATGGCCGACGATCGACCCAATGACCTGTTCCATTTCTCCCTGAACCGTGCGCTGCTGGGGTTGGCTTTGCCAGCCACAAAAGTGGGTTCCCAAATACTGGATTACCAGGGCAATGCGGCGGCGGGAATGGCGCGAATCCATGGGCCTAGGAGGTTCCAATCAAGGCGGACTCAGAGTACAGCAGGCGTAAATGGGGCTGAACGGAGCTAGACCAGCTCAATAATAGCCATCTCCGCATTATCCCCCCGACGACGAATCGTGCGGAGAATCCGGGTGTAGCCGCCCTGACGATTGCCGTAGCGCTCTGGAGCTTGCTCAAACAGGGCCTTGACCAGGGTCTTGTCATAGAGGTAGCCCAGGGCTTGGCGGCGTGCTGCCAGAGAGCCTGACTTGGCCAGGGTGATGAGGTGCTCCACCTCATTGCGCACAGCCTTGGCCCGCGCCTTGGTGGTGGTAATACGGCCATGGCGAATCAGTTCCGTGGCCAGGGTGCGCAGGAGCGCTTTACGTTGGTCGGCAGGGCGACCGAGTTGGGGAACACGACAACGATGACGCATGGTTTTCCTAACTACCTCCAGAGGGTCGAGATTCTTGCAACGTGATACCCAGCCGTTGCCGCAGGGCTTCAATGACTTCTTCCGCCGACTTTTGGCCGAAGTTCTTAATCTCCAGTAGCTCCTCCTGGGTGTATTCCAGAAGGTCAGCCACGGAGTTGATTTGGGCGCGTTTCAAACAGTTATAGGCCCGGACCGAAAGCTGCAGTTCCTCGATCGGGATTTGGCTTTCGGGGCCTTCTATGGGCTCTTCCATACCCTGGGGCTCAAAGGAAATGTCCTTGAGGGGATTGAAGAGATCGACCAACATCCCGGCTGCCTGACTCAGGGCTTCCTGGGGAGTCAAGCTGCCATTGGTCCAAATATCGAGCACGAGGCGATCCTTTTGGTTGGATTCACCCAGACGCACATCTTCGATGGTGTAGTTGACCCGACGAACCGGCATAAAGGCCGCATCGATTTGGAGGAAGTCCAGGGCTGCGGGCTCCTCCTTGGTGCGATCAAAGGAGCGATACCCCTTGCCCTGTTCAATTTTGAATTCCATTTCCAGGGTCGCTGAGGCTGCCAAGGTCGCAATGTACTGCTTGGGGTTAATCAGCTCCACTTCTGGATTCAATTCAATATTTTCTGCCGTGACCATGTTGGGGCCATGGACTAATAGCCGACCAATCTGAGGTTGGGCCGAGTGGGAGCGCAGGACAATTTGCTTGAGATTCAACAAAATATCCAGCACATCTTCCCGAACCCCAGGAACCGTCGCGAATTCGTGGGAAACCCCAGAAATACGCACAGCTGTAATGGCTGTCCCCCCCAGGTTTGACAGAAGGATGCGGCGGAGGGCGTTGCCCACCGTAATCCCTTGACCGGGCTCCAGGGGTTCAATCACGAACCGGCTGTATTGGGCCTGATCGCGTTCAGTTTTGGATTCAATACATTCAACTTGGAATTGCACCATAGTTTTCTCCCGCGTGTTGCGTCCCGCTGCCATCGTTGGAAGTTTTACCCCCACTTGGGGGGCGGATCAGGGGGCGATCGATCAAAATGCGATCGATCGAATGGGATACACGGCTTGGCGATCGTTCAGAACATCATCCAGATTCGGAGTGACCCCAAATAGGTTGCCGCCCGATTCCGGCGAAAGTCCAGTGCAAGCCCTACCCAAGCATTGCCCACAACCCCGTGATGCCTGGATGATCCAGGTGATCCAGTCGGATCCTAGACCCGACGGCGCTTGGGGGGACGACAGCCATTGTGGGGAATGGGGGTCACATCCCGGATGAGTGTGATTTCTAGACCGGCTCCCTGGAGCGCTCGAATCGCTGTTTCCCGACCCGCGCCGGGGCCACTCACCATCACTTCGATTTGGCGCACGCCTTGGTCCATGGCGCGACGGGCTGCATTCTCGGCTGCGGTTTGAGCCGCGAAGGGGGTTCCTTTCTTGGCTCCCTTGAAGCCACTGGAGCCAGCGGAGGCCCAGGACACCACTTCGCCATTGGGATCGGTGATCGAAACGATCGTGTTATTGAAGGTGGACTGAATGTGGGCAACGCCACTGGGGACATTGCGCTTTTGCTTCTTGCCGCCACCCTTCTTGGTTGGTCTTGCCATTGAAAAACTCCACTGAGATAAATACCAAGCATGAACCCCACATGGGACGACTCTCCAGGGGCCAGCCCATTAGGGCGAGTCCGGTGGTCGCTGGAGCCTGTGGGTGAGTCAGGCCATAAATGCTGCCGAAGAACTCTACTTCTTCCCGGCTTTCTTCTTCCCGGCCACGGTTTTACGACCGCCTCGGCGAGTTCTGGCATTGGTACGGGTCCGTTGACCCCGTACGGGCAGACCAGCCCGGTGACGACGACCTCGATAACATCCAATATCTTGGAGGCGCTTGATGTTCATTAACTCCCAGCGCCGGAGGTCCCCTTCCACTTGGTAGTCTGACTCCACGGCATCCCGTAGCGCCGCCACATCAGCATCACTGAGATCCCGCACGCGGGTATCTGGATTAACGCCGGTTTTGGCCAAAATCTGATGGGAGCGGGTTAAGCCAATCCCATAGATATAGGTCAGACCAATTTCAACCCGCTTATCGCGGGGAAGATCAACACCTGCAATTCGTGCCACTTTATTGTTCTCCTAAGCCCCCGGAGGGGATTTCTGTGCTTTGGATGAAGGTTTACGGTCGAGTCTTGGACGGAGTCCAGGGAAACGACTGAGTTGGGACTAAGGATGCTGGATTAGCTTCCAGCGTTGAAATTAGCCCTGTCGCTGCTTGTGCTTGGGATTGACGGAGCAAATCACCATTACCCGACCCCGTCGGCGGATGACTCGGCACTTATCGCACATCTTCCGCACGGATGCTCTAACTTTCATGTGCTTTAAATTTAAAGTTACAAACGCTCTATTTTAACACACCGGATCCCTCGATTAGTCTAGGTCTTGGGTAAATAGCCCACACCAGAACTAGGGTTGGCCGTGGGCGGAAAAGCTACCCACTTCAATGAATCCCAATTCACCCAGGTGTGTCTCTCTGTTGCCCAACGCTCAAGAACCGGTTACTTCTTCCGAAGACGATAGGTAATCCGGCCCTTGGTTAAGTCATAGGGAGTAAGTTCCACCTTGACCCGATCGCCCGGCAGGATTTTGATGTAATTTCGGCGAATTTTTCCGGAAATATGGGCCAAAACATTAAAGCCATTGTCCAGGTCTACCCGAAACATGGCATTGGGCAAAGACTCCGTAACGGTGCCTTCCATCTCAATTAGATCTTGTTTAGACAAGGTGGATCCCCTCCTCAACACTGCATTAGAGTAAACGGTTAGAGACGCTGAAGGGCTGCAATGGGACTGGAACGCCCACCACAGCCACTGTGCTACAGGATAAATAACAGTCCACCCTAAGCAGCAACCCGCTGATGGACTGCGTCTTGGATTCGGTGCGTCACGGTTTCGACGGCTGCATTGCCATCAATGGACACGAGGTGCGATCGCGACTGATAAAAATCAATTAAGGGGGCCGTCTGATCCCGGTAAACCTGGAGCCGGTTGCGAACCACCTCCTCCGTATCATCCTGTCGTCCTCGATTGAGGAGCCGCTGGATCAGGATGTCATCGGCCACATCCAAATTGATGGCACAGTCAGAGCTTTGGCCAATTCCTTGGAGAATGTCATCCAGGGCTTTGGCCTGGGACTCATTGCGAGGAAAGCCATCTAAAATCCATCCCTTCTGATCGGGGGTGATATTTTGGAGGGCTTCTTTGACCAGGCCCAGCACCACGCTGTCGGGAACCAGATCACCCCGCGACATGTAGCTATTGGCCTCCTGGCCCAAGGGAGTTCCCTCCCGCACGGCAGCACGGAGAATGTCCCCCGTGGAGATATGGGCGAGGCGAAGTTGCTCCGCAACGATCGCGGCCTGGGTGCCTTTCCCCGCTCCAGGAGGGCCTAAAAAAATCAAACGTGCCACTATTGCTTCACCATTCCTTCATAACGTTGGGAGATCACATAGGTTTGCACCTGCTTGGCAGTGTCGATGGCAACCCCCACCAAAATCAGGAGGGAAGTTGCCCCCAACCCTTGGAAGGTGGTTACCCGTGTTGCTCCTTCAACGATGGTGGGCACGATCGCGACCATCCCCAGGAAGATTGCCCCCAGGAAGGTGAGTCGGTTGATAATCCGAGAAATGTAGTCGCTGGTGGCACGTCCCGGACGAATACCCGGGATACTGGCTCCCATGCGTTTCAGGTTCTGGGACATATCCACGGGGTTGACCACCAAGGAAGCATAGAAGTAGCTAAAGAAAAGAATGGTGGAGAGATAGAAAAGGTAGTAGGCCCAGGGAACCGAACTGTTGGGACTGAGGTAGCCCACGATGCGGATCAGGGTCTCGTTGTTGGTGGAATTGGCCAACTGCAGGGGCAGGAAGAGCACAGCAGTGGCAAAAATAATCGGCATCACTCCGCCCTGATTGAGACGTAGGGGAAGATAGCTGCTCTTCTCGGCATACATTTTGCGGCCCACCTGGCGCTTAGCGGACACGATCGGGATGCGGCGGGTGCCTTCCTGGACAAAAACAATACCGACGATCGTGGCCAAGAAGACCAACAGCAGGGTAATAATGCCCCCCACCACTTCGCGGCCCCCACTTTGGGCCAGCTCGATGGTTTGACCCAGGGAACGGGGCAGTACGGCCACAATGTTGATGAAAATCAACAGGGAGGCGCCATTTCCGAGGCCGCGCTCCGTGATCAGCTCACTGACCCACATCACAAACATGGAGCCAGCGACGATCGCCAGGACAGTTTGGAAAATAAAGGCAGGACCGGGGCTATAGGCAACGGCATTAACCCAGAGGGCAATGACAGTACTTTGGAGCACAGCCCAGCCCAGGGCCACATAGCGGGTAATTTGGGAAATCTTGCGCCGACCCGCTTCTCCTTCGTTTTTCTGTAAATCTTCTAACGAAGGCAATGCTGCGGTCAGCAATTGCATAATAATAGACGCATTAATGAAGGGTAAAATCCCCAGGGCAAAGACCCCAAGGGCTGACAGCCCCCCCCCGGAAAAGATATCCAGGAAGCCAATCACCCCGCCAAAATTGCTATTTTGTAGACGCTCAGAAAACGCAACCCGATCGATGCCGGGAACTGGAATCCGGGTGCCTAGGCGCACCAAAACCAGTAGCCCGACGGTCACGAGCAAACGGCCCCGCAAGCCAGCGGCTTGGGCCATTTGTAGAAAGGTTTCCTGGGCAGTCGGAGCTTTGCCACGACTAACAACCATAAAACGAATCCAAAATTGAAATTGCTATAGATCAAAAAAACAGGATGGGGTCAAGACCCCCTCCCTCTGTGACTAGAGCACCGACTAGAGCACCTCGCAACTGCCGCCAGCCGCTTCAATTTTGGTGCGGGCACTGGTGGTAAATGCAGCCGCTTTGACCGTCAGGGCCACATTGAGGTCCCCATCGCCCAAAATCTTTAACGGGCCTTTGCTAGCGGTGAGAATGCCCGCTTCCAGCAAGGACTCCAGCGTGACTTCGGTGTTGGCGCTCAGATCGGCGAGATCCTTGAGATTAATCGTAGTGTATTGTTTCCGATTAATCACCGTAAAGTGCTTGAGCTTGGGCACGCGGCGGTAGAGAGGAAGTTGTCCCCCTTCAAAGCCCGGGCGCGTGCTGCGGCCCGATCGGGACTTTTGGCCCCGCATCCCAAAGCCACAACTGGCCCCTTGACCGGCGGAAATGCCTCGCCCGACCCGACGACGGCGCTTTTTCGAGCCCGCCTTCGGTACAGCGTCTTCGATACGCATGGTTTTGTCTCTCCTGAACGTGGATTAACCGTAGAGTTGTTCGAGGGGAACATCCCGTTCTTCAGCCACCCCTTGGAAGGTGCGAAGATTTTCCAGGGCGGCCAGGGCAGCCCGAGCATTATTAAGGGGATTATCGGATCCCAGCTGCTTGGCAAGGATATTCTTGACTCCGGCCAGTTCCAGGACGGTGCGCACTGCGCCCCCCGCAATTACCCCGGTACCGGGAGAGGCAGGACGCATCATCACCTTCGCGGCGCCCCCTCGACCGATGGAGGGATGGGGAATGGAGCTTGCTTTGGTCAAGGGCACGTCCACCAGATGCTTTTTGCCATCGGAAACGCCTTTTTTCACAGCGCCAATGACATCATTGGCCTTGCCGACGCCCACACCCACTTGGCCGCGCTCATTACCAATGACCACAATGGCCCGGAAGCTCAGTTTCTTACCCCCCTTGACCACCTTGGTGACACGGCGGATTTGAACCACCCGCTCCTGCCATTCGCTTTCTTTCTCTTTGGTGCGGTTTGCCTTTTTACGGTTGTTTGCCATAACTTTCCTTGGTGAGGTTGAGGACCGGTAAAGTTTAGAACTGGAGACCCGCAGCCCGTGCAGCCTCGGCCAGGGACTTGACCCGACCGTGGTAGAGGTTCCCGCCGCGATCGAAGACCACCTGTTCAATGCCTTGGGCCTTGGCGCGCTTGGCGATCAGTTGGCCCACCTGTTCCGAGGCACTACAATTGCGCCCCGAGTCTAAGTTTTCCCGCAGTTCCGGATCCAGGCTGGACGCAGACACCAGGGTGTGGTGCGTACTGTCGTCGATGACCTGGGCGTAAATATGGTTGTTGGAGCGGAAAACCGACAAGCGTGGCCGCTCGGGCGTACCCACCACCACTTGGCGAATCCGGCGATGTCTGCGTTGAATCGATTCCCGACGTGTCAGTTTCATCGTTATTTCTTCCCTGTCTTGCCAGCTTTACGGCGAATCTTCTCATCGGCGTACCGGACTCCCTTGCCCTTGTAGGGTTCAGGGGGACGGGCATCCCGAATCGTGGCGGCCACATTGCCCACCAACTCTTTATCAATGCCGGACACCGTAATATTCGTGTTGTTTTCGACAGCAAACTGAATGCCATCAGGGGGATCCATCTCCACGGGATGGCTGTAGCCGAGGCTGAGCACCAGCTTTTTGCCCTGGACCTGGGCCCGGTAGCCCACCCCTGTGATGGCTAATTTTTTGGTGTAGCCCTGGGATACCCCTTCGATCATGTTGGCCACCAGGGTCCGGCAAAGACCATGGCGCTCCCGCGCAAGGCGCGATTCATCGACACGGGTAACGGTAATCAGGTTGTCTTCATGCTGTACCGCTACGCCCCGGGGCAGAACCCGGGACAGTTCGCCCTTGGGGCCTTTAACGGAGACTGAGCGCCCTTCCACCTTCACATCCACCTTGGCTGGAATTGGAATTGGACGTTTACCAATTCGAGACACAATCCATTCCTCCTTACGAGAGTCATCAAAACAAGTGCTAGTCGGTCAGAATCTGGCGTTATCTAGCGATATCACGGTTCTTTAGGATATCAAGCTAACTTGCCGCTCCTGGCGACCTTAAAACCACGGCCAGGGTCTTACCAGACGTAGCACAGCACCTCTCCCCCAATGCCTTGGCGGCGGGCTTCGCGATCGGTCATGATGCCGTGGGAGGTTGAGATGATAGCGATTCCAATTCCACCGAGAACTTTGGGGAGTTCTTTGCGGTTGGCATAGACCCGTAGGCCGGGGCGACTGACTCGCTTGAGCGTCTTGATAATCGGCTGGCGATTTTTGCCCTTATATTTGAGCGAAATCACCAAGTTCCGTTTGACTCCCTCACCTTCTTCATCAAAGCCCCCAATGAAACCCTCGCTCTGGAGCACAGTCGCAATGCTGCGGGTCATGCGGGTGGCTGGTACCTGGGTTGTTTGGTGACGCGCTAGAGTAGCGTTCCGAATGCGCGTCAGCATGTCTGCAATGGGATCGTTAACCGCCATAGTGTCCTCTTTTCTGGAATTGCCTCGCTGAAATCACCTCAATTGTCCCGAAAGGGCATCCCCATTTCCCGGAGAAGCGCCCGACCTTCTTCGTCGGTCTGAGCCGTGGTGACGATGGAGATATCCATGCCCCGGATCTGGTCAATGGTGTCGTAGCTAATTTCGGGAAAGAGCAGTTGTTCCCGCAGACCTAAGGTGTAGTTGCCCCGCCCATCAAAGCTGCGGGGGCTAATGCCGCGAAAGTCGCGGATGCGGGGAAGGGACAGGTGAATGAGACGCTCTAAAAAAGAGTACATTCTCTCGCCCCGAAGGGTGACCATCACCCCCACGGGCATCCCTTCGCGGATTTTGAACCCGGCGATGGCTTTCTTGGCACGGGTCACCACAGGTTTTTGACCGGTGATGACGGCGATTTCAGACAGGGAGGACTCCAGGGCCTTGGCGTTGCTGGAGGCTTCTCCCAACCCCCGGTTGACGGTGACTTTCACCAGCTTGGGGACTTGATGGACGTTGGTATAGCCAAACTGCTCCATCAATTTGGGGACGATCGTCTTTTGATATTGGGTCTTAAGTGTGGTCATAGTTGGGCTTATCCCTGCGAATTGCGATCGGATTTGACACGAGATGGGTCACATCCCACCGTCAACTATCCAGGATCTCTCCAGTCTTCTTGAGCATCCGCACCTTGCGACCTTCCTCGGTGAAGGTGTGGCAAACGCGGCTGGCTACCTTCTCTTTGGTGGAATAGTGCATCACATTGGAGCTATGAATGGGGAATTCCCGGTTATCCAGTTGTCCCTTTTCTCCTTCTTGGCGGGGCTTGAGGTGCTTGGTTTTGATGTTGACCCCTTCCACAATCACTTGGCTGGTGCCGGGGAAAACCTGGGTGACCACGCCCACTTTGCCCTTGTCGCGCCCGGAAATAACCTGGACGGTGTCGCCCGTTTTGACATGCATTTTGTGGCGGATGGGCTGTTTGGACTTTGCCTGCTTAGCCATTTACAGAACCTCCGGTGCGAGGGACACAATTTTCATATAGTTCCGATCGCGCAGCTCCCGGGCCACCGGGCCAAAAACCCGTGTTCCCCTGGGGTTGCCATCGGTGTTGATAATGACCGCGGCATTGTCATCAAACCGGATGCTCATGCCGCTTTCCCGTCGCAGTCCTTTGCGCGTGCGTACAATCACCGCCCGCACCACATCAGACTTCTTGATGGGCATGTTGGGGATGGCATCCTTAACCACGGCGATGATCACATCGCCAATGCCTGCATAGCGCCGATTACTACCCAGCACCCGAATACACATTAGTTTCCGAGCGCCGCTGTTGTCGGCCACGTTGAGATAGGTTTCCTGTTGAATCATGGCTGTACTCCTGAGTACTCCTCGGCGCTTTAGGATGCGCTGGATCGATCTAAAATTTCCGCCACGGTCCACCGCTTGGTGCGGCTAAGGGGCCGGGTTTCTTGAATGCGAACGCGATCGCCCACTTTGCACTCGTTATTTTCATCGTGGGCCTTATAGCGTTTGGTTCGGATCACGATCTTTCCGTACTTGGGGTGGGCATCCCGGTTCTCGATGGCCACCACAACGGTTTTATCCATCTTGTCGCTGACCACTAACCCAACTCGTTCTTTAACCGCCATAGAATTTATCTCCGCTGCTTGGGGTACCTGCTGAACTCACTAGTCTTCGGTGCTGCTGGCCTCTGCCTCGGCAGCGACCTGAGCCAGTTGCCGTTCCCGCTCCACCGTCATCATTTGGGCAATGCGGTGCTTGAGGTGCTTAAACTCGTGGTGGCTATTTTCCAGTTGCCGGGTGGCTTTCTGGAAGCGCAAATCAAAGAGTTGGCGCTTGGCCGCAAGAATTTCCTGGGCGAGGGCTTCATCGTTTAACTCGCGGAAGTCCTGTGCTTTTGACAGAGCCATTATTCACTATCCTCCTGGGCAGGCGCGTCTGGGGTGGCAGGGGTATCACGAATCACAAACTTGGTCTTAATGGGAAGTTTGTGGGAGGCAAGGCGCATCGCTTCCTGGGCTGTCTCCCGGGCAATGCCCCCAATCTCAAAGAGAATCCGCTCGGGCTTGACCACCGCAACCCAAAACTCCGGGTTCCCCTTACCGGAACCCATCCGGGTTTCCGCAGGACGCATGGTGACCGGCTTATCCGGGAAAACCCGAATCCAGATCTTGCCGCCCCGGCGGGTGTAGCGAGTCATGGCTCGACGGGCAGCTTCAATTTGGCGGGCCGTCATCCAGCAGGGTTCCAACGCCTTGAGACCAAAATCGCCAAAGGCCACGGTATTACCTCGGCTGGCGGTGCCTCGCATCCGGCCCCGCTGTTGCTTGCGGAACTTGGTACGTCTTGGACTTAACATGACTAAGCTTTACTCCTCGTTGGAACGGTCTTCAAACTGCTGGCGACGACGCTGTTGGCGACGACGGGGTTGGGCCGGGGGAGCACTGCTGGTTTCTTCCTGGCCCGGGATTACCTCTCCCTTGAAGACCCAGACTTTAATTCCCAGAACCCCATAGGTGGTTTGGGCGGTTTTGTAGGAGTAGTCGATGTCGGCCCGGAGAGTGTGGAGGGGAACTCGACCCTCCCGGGTCCACTCGGTTCGGGCAATTTCAGCCCCGTTGAGGCGACCACTGACTTGAATTTTGATGCCTTGGACTCCGGCCCGCTGTGCCCGCTGCATCGCTTGGCGTACAACGCGACGGAAGGAAACGCGGCGTTCTAGTTGCTGGACGATGTACTCGCCGATGAGAGCAGCATCGGCATCGACGCGCTCCACTTCGACCACGTTGATGCGAATCTGGCGATCGGTATCCCCGAGTTGTTTTTGGAGACCCTGGCGCAGGGACTCGATTCCAGCCCCACCCCGGCCCACAACAACGCCGGGACGAGCGGTGCGAATTTCTAGCTCAATTTGATCGGCCTTGCGCTCAATGCGAATGCCGGAGATTCCAGCGTTATTGAGGTTTTTTTCCACATAGCCGCGAATGCGGTGGTCCTCCTGAAGCAAGCCAGGGTAGCGTTTGGCATCCGCAAACCACCGGGAACGGTGCTCCTGGGTAATGCCGAGCCGTAAACCAATTGGATGAATCTTTTGTCCCACGGACCTTGTCTCTCCTGCTTAGACGATGCGAAATAGCGCGGTAATGGTGACGGGGGTGACGCAAAGAGCCACGGCCCAGCCAATGGAAGGGGTTAGTTTTCGTCCACGATCGGGGCGACGGCCACCGTAATGTGACAGGTAGGCTTGCGAATCATATAAGCCCGTCCTTGGGCCCGGGGACGATAGCGTTTCAGAACGGGTCCTTGGTCAGCAAAGGCTTTGCTAACCACGAGGGTGGCGGGATTGAGTCCGAGGTTATGCTCCGCATTAGCCACCGCCGATCGCAGCACCTTCAGGATGGGGTCACAGGCGCGGTAGGGCATAAATTCCAGGAGAATGAGAGCATCCCGATAAGATTGGCCCCGAATTTGGTCTAAGACCCGGCGCACCTTTCGAGGAGAAGTTCGGATATAGCGCCCAATGGCCTGGGCCTCTGTCGTTGTGTCAATTGCCATATTCAGTGTCCTAAGCGTGTTCTAGACGGTTGTCAACGGTCCAAAAGGAGTCCAAAGGGATGGGAGGTTGAACCGGGGAGAGGGACGAAAATCACTCTCCAAACCCCAAACCGTTAGCGTCCGCCCTTCTTATCCTTGATGTGTCCTTTAAAGGTGCGGGTGGGGGCAAATTCACCCAACTTATGCCCAACCATTTGCTCAGTCACATAGACGGGAACATGTTGCCGCCCATTGTGAACCGCGATCGTATGACCAATCATCTGGGGCAGAATCGTAGAAGCCCGCGACCAGGTCTTAATAACCTGCTTTTCGCCTTTGGCGTTAAGTTTTTCCACCTTTTTCAACAAATGATCGGCCACAAATGGCCCTTTCTTCAGTGAACGTCCCATAGCTTGCCTCGAACATAACCACTAGATTCGGAGTAAAGCCTGGGGCGGGAGCGCTTGAGAGGGAATCCGCTCCAACCCCAGCCCTGGTGCCGCACCCCGTAAGCTGCGGCGGGAAAGCGGGGCTGCACCCCAAGGGTGAGCCCGATCGCTTTAGGAGTCACGACCGCCCCGACCCCGCTTGGAGGAACGACGGCGACGACGCAGAATGTACTTATTGCTGTGCTTATTCTTCTTCCGGGTTTTGCGGCCCAGGGCGGGTTTACCCCAGGGCGTTACCGGGCCAGAACGACCGATCGGAGCACGGCCCTCACCACCACCGTGGGGGTGATCCACCGGGTTCATCACACTACCGCGAACCTCAGGACGGCGACCAAGCCAACGCTTGCGACCCGCTTTACCCAGGCGGGTATTGCGAATCTCAGCATTACCCACTTCACCGATCGTGGCGTAGCATTCCTTGCGAATAAGGCGAACCTCACCGGAGGGCAGCTTCAGGGCCACGTAGTTTCCTTCCTTGGCGACCACCTGAGCCGAAGCCCCAGCCGCCCGGACAATTTGGCCGCCACGACCGGCCACCAGTTCCACGTTGTGCACGGCGGTACCCAGGGGAACGGAGGAAAGGGGCATCGCATTGCCCACCTCGATGGGAACATTCGTGCCAGCAATCACTTCAGTCTCCACGGCTAAACCAGCCGGATGGAGAATGTAGCGCTTCTCACCATCCTGATACTGGACCAGGGCGATGCGAGCATTGCGGTTGGGATCATACTCAACGGTCAGCACCTTGGCGGGCATATCCCGCTTATCCCGTCGGAAATCAATCATCCGGTAGCGGCGCTTGTGGCCTCCCCCCCGGTGACGGCAAGTGATTACGCCTCGATTGTTGCGGCCTTTGGCCCGGTGGCGAGATTTAGTGAGGGACTTCTCCGGTTTGCTGTGGGTGATTTCCGAGAAATCCGTCACAATCCGCTCACGGGTGCCAGGGGTATAGGGTCGATATATACGGGTGCCCATCGTTCAAACCTGTCTTGGGTTACTGTCTTGGGAATGGCTTGGGAGTGGATCCCAGGGGCTGAAATACCTCGCTTCAGCCCGCGCTGCTCATGGGCCCGTTTCTCCAGCGGCAAAACCGCGAGTCCTGGATCCACGAGTGTCTAGGGTATAGGGCTTCGCTTGGCGGGCTGGGGGTCTGGATCCTGAGCGGTCGTGATACCGCTACAGTGCTTGAGTCTGATCCTGGATTCCCCGATCGCCTTCGCTTGAGCCCCTAGACTTCAAGAGCCTAAACTTCAGGGAAGAGAACGATTTCGTCTTCCGGCGCAAGGCGAACGATCGCCCGCTTATAGCGCGGCTTGTACCCCATAAAACGACCGATACGACGGGTTTTGGGGGGCTTGTTCATGGTGCTGATGCCAACCACAGTCACCTGGAAGAGTTCCTGGATGGCCGCCTTGATTTCAGGCTTGCTAGCACGACGATCGACTTCAAACACATACTGGTTGTTGTCCAGCAGTTGGACCGCCTTTTCAGTGACCAGAGGGCGCTTAATAATGTCTGCCAACTGGCGAGAGTCGTATTGAACGGGAGCCTTGGGCTTTGCCTTTCTAGTCACCGTACACCTCCTGTACTTTTTCAAGGGCTGAGGCCGTCACCACGATCGTGTCCGCGTGGAGCAGATCGAACACATTGAGGTTCTGACTGGTAATCAGGCGAATGTTGGGCACATTCCGCACCGACAGATAAACGTTGTCCTGGCGCTCCGGCAGAATGAAGAGGAGCTTGCTCTCCAGGTCCACCCCCCAGCGGGTGAGTGCTTCCAACACATCCTTAGTTTTGGGGCGAGACAGCTGACCGGCGAAATCTTCCACCACCACCAGATCCTCTACACGGCTTTGGAAGGCCGTGCGCAGGGCGAGGCGGCGTTCCTTGCGGTTCATCTTGATGTTGTGATCCTTGGGTTTAGGACCAAAGATCACACCCCCGCCGGGAAGGAGGGGGGAGCGGGTGGACCCTGCACGAGCCCGACCCGTTCCTTTCTGCCGCCAGGGCTTGCGACCGCCCCCTCGCACCTCAGACCGGGTCTTGGTGGACACAGTCCCTTGACGGGCATTCACCATTTGTCGCCGCAGGGCACGGTGAACGATGTGGGGCGCATTTTCGGGATTTGCAACTTTCAGGTCTAGGGAGGCGGAACCCGCTTCCTCTCCCTGCCAATTTCGGACGACACATTCAGCCATAACGTTTGTCTCTCTGGTTTGCTGCTCAGGGGAGCTAATTCATTTCTCGCCGTAATAACGGTGAAAGTCCGTCTCAGGACTTGAATAGGTTAGCTAGAGGGTGCAATGTTCAGTAAAGCACCGGGCTTTCCGGGAACCGCTCCTTTGATCAGCAGGAGGTTATTTTCCAGGTCTATTTTGACAACTTGCAACTTGCGGATTGTCACTTTCTTGTTGCCCATCTGTCCGGCCATCCGCTTGCCGGGGTAGATCCGACCGGGGGTGGTGCCTGCGCCCGTGGAACCGGGAAGGCGGTGGTTTTTAGAACCGTGGCTCATGGGACCGCGAGCAAAGTTATGGCGTTTTTGGTAACCGGCAAATCCGCGACCGATGCTGGTGCCGGAAACGTTGACCAACTGACCGGCTTCAAATAGCTCGACGGTCAGTTGCTGACCGAGTTCGTAGCTGGCTGCTTCGGGTAGACGATACTCTTTCAGATGCTTGAGGGGGGGGGCACCGGATTTTTGGAGGTGGCCGAGGGCGGGCCTGGTCAGAAGCTTTTCACGGGTTTCTTGGTAGCCCACTTGAATCGCTTCGTAGCCGTCGGTTGCCTTGGTTTTGACCTGGGTGATCGTACAGGGGCCAGCTTGAACGACGGTGATGGGTACGGCTTTTCCGTCCTCATCGAAAATTTGGGTCATGCCCAATTTTGTGCCGAGAATACCAACAGACACAGTTTTGCATCTCCTTAGGATAGGGCTGAATTCACCAGGGGGGTCAATTGCAACCATGGACAGTGTGGATGCCTACCGTATTGGCATAGGACTCAGATGCGGAGCTGCTGCCAACATCGGGTAGTCTGGGGTCAAGGGCACCGACCTCTTGCCACCAGGTATCCAGAAGCTTTAGGGACCTGTGGGGGCAAGCCCAGTATCATCGGGGCCGAAAGGGTTCACGATGAACGACAGGCGGGGCCTAAAGCTGCAAGTATGATTTCACCAAGGTGAAGGGTTCCGACTCTCCCACATCTGCCCAGGGCGACAGCGTTGCTAGTCGGTGGGGTGTAGGGATTCGGAGCACTGGAATCACGGACTTGCGGTGATTCTCCCTTTTGGGGTTGTTTCTGTAGAGAGCCAAAGCTAGCCCACCAAGGGTGAGCACAACTGAGAACGTCAGCCCTGGAAAGGACGACTAAGTCAGGCAATCTGGCTGAGCCTACGTGTCTTCCAGAACCCACATCTAGTCTTCAAACCGATGCTAGACATGGCAAGAGGCATGACTAGAGAACCTCCCATACCCGTGGGTTGGAGGTCACTGAGCCACCGTCAAGGGAAGCAAGCCCATCTACTGAAACAAGGGAAAAGCTAACGGTTGCATTAATTGGCTTGGGGGATTGCTGAACCGAATACCCGTGCCAAAAACCGTGAAAAACGCAGCCTGCGGGACTTAGGATGGGTATCCCAGTATCCCGTTCCGTTGCAAGCCTCGAAAATCGCCGCTGAATTCCCGTGGAACTAGAGCTGCGAGCGCTTGCATCTTGTCAACAACGTTTCTTCAGGCTGGAAGGGGTGTATGGCTTTTTCAGCCGCACTTTCTAGCCACGAATATTTACCTTACCGGTACTTGACAACTTTGTCTATCTTTTGGGTGGATTTTTCTCAAAAGCACAGGGGGTTCTTCAAAGCCCTGGGAGTGCCCTGCCCAGGGTCTATGAATAAAGATTGCGCTTCCCTAAGAAATATGGGGAGGGCGTCAGGTTTCGAGAACCCTGAACTTACCATTAAGTTAACGGATCTCCACAGAGAGGTGACCCATGATTCCAACCTATTTCCTGGCCATGGCTTTTTTCGCAATGACGCTGGCTCTGGGCGCTCTTTGGGTGTTTCGGCAGACGGATGAAGATGTGTATGTGGTTTTGGCTGCGTCGATCGCAGTGATTTGTTTTATTGTGGGGTTTGCCCATGCACCGTGGGCCGTGCAAGTTGGGATTGGGGTGGGGCTACTGTGTCTCGATCGGGCTTACCGCTGGGGCTGGAAATGACACCCAGGAGGCTGTACGGGACAGGCGTCTCCCCTAGAAACGTGAGTTACGGTATCCCTCAGGTTCAGAGTCCAGTTACAAAGTGTTGAGCTGTTGTAATGCCACCATCAGCCCGCGATCTCGCTGCCCAGAAGGTTCAGTTTAAGAAGGAGCAGGAACAGCTTTTTCGAGACTTCTTAGACGTTGTGGATGCCTTGGATCAAGCCTGTCAGCACTGGCAGCAGGCCCATGGGGAGCATTTGCAAAGTTTTCAAGCGGTGGATGTGCATCCCCGATCGAGACGATCGGGCTGGCAGCGCTGGTTGCGAGGCATCTGGGCTGCTTTGCGCGGCCAACCAATCCGGGCATCTGAAGCCAATACCACAGCCCTCAAGGCGCAAATGGCGGAGATTTTAGAGAGTGCTCACACTGGGACAGCTGTGATCCATCGATCGTTGTTGGACGCGCTCGATCGACAAGAGGTGAAGCCCATCTTCGCCTTGGGGCAGCCCTTCAATCCAAACACCATGAAGGCACTCGGACGAGAAGAACGGAGTGATGCTGCGCCTAATGTAGTGATTGAAGAGGTGGTACGGGGCTACCAATGGCGCGATCGGGTATTACGGGAGGCCCAGGTGATTGTGGCGGTTCCCCCGGCAGCGGATTGAGCAGTACGGCAACGGGCCTATTGATGGCAATGCGGTACAGCGCAAGGTGATCCTCGCAGGGAGATCCTCTGGATGTTCAGAAGAGTAGTGCAGGGAGGGATGTTGGACCACTGGGGGATCCCCCGGGCGGATTGCTTGTCAGTGGATAATAATGGCCAGGGGTAATTATGGTGTCCGTAAGCGTAAGGTCACCGCGATTAATCTAAATTTCCGTCCCGTGACCCACGTAAGAATCAGGGTTGTGGCGTGCGGCGAAACCGCACAACCCAATTAATCGAGGTGCCCTCAAGGTGCTCACAAGCTTAATAATTTAAAATGGCCCCATCAGGCATCTTGGCTCCCTGTAGGTTGGCCCAAGCATGCAAAACTGAACCGTGAAACACAAGAGCATGGACAATTGCTATGGCGCAGGTGATTGGGATTGACTTGGGAACGACAAATTCCGTGGTTGCTACCCTCGATGAGGGAGAACCTTGGATCATTACCGATGAGGAGGGGAATGAACTCTTACCGTCCTGCGTCGGTTTAGATGCGGATGGCAAACTGCTGGTGGGTCGAGCTGCGCTGAACCAGTATGCGGCGGCTCCCGATCGGACGGTGCGATCGATTAAACGACAAATGGGCACGGATCATGTGACCACCCTGGGCGATCGAACCTACAGTCCCCAGGAAATTTCCGCCATTATCCTGCGGAGCCTCAAAGAACGGGCAGAGCTGATGCTCGAAGACACCGTGACCCAAGCAGTGGTCACGGTGCCGGCGTACTTTACCGATGCCCAACGCCAAGCGACCAAAGAGGCCGGAGAAATTGCGGGCCTAGAAGTGCTGCAAATCCTCAATGAACCAACGGCGGCAGCTCTGACCTATGACAGTCAGGATCCGGATACAACCGAAAAAGTATTGGTCTATGACCTGGGTGGGGGAACCTTCGATGTCTCTATCGTGGAGATTACGGGGGACATGACGGAAGTGCTGGCCACGAAAGGGAATAGCCGTTTGGGGGGAGATGACTTCGATCGCCGTCTGCAACTGCATCTGCAACACCGTTTTCATGAAGAGAATGGGAGCCCACTGCCCAAGGATCCCAGTATTGAGGCACGGCTGTTGCGAGCGGCGGAAACCGCCAAAATTGGCCTTAGTTCCCATGCCTATGTGACGGTGCGGGAAGGGTTCCTGGGGCGGGAGGGGGCCAAGGCGCTGCACTTAGAAACGGAGATCAGCCGCGAGACGTTTGAGACCTTGATCCGTTCCCTGCTGGAGGGGACGCTCACCCTGATTGATCAGGCGCTGGAAGATGCAAAATTGACAGCAGACGACCTCGATCGTGTCATTCTCGTGGGCGGCTCCACGCGCATTCCCCTGGTACGCCAATTGGTGGCGGAACATCTTGGCCAGGAACCCAATGCAACGGTACAGCCAGACCTCTGTGTAGCCTTGGGGGCTGCCATGCAAGCGGGTATGATGACCGGGGCAGCGGTGAGTGCCATTCTGGTGGATGTGACTCCCCATTCCCTGGGGATTGCCACCGCTCAGATAACACCAATGGGAGTGAACTCCAATATTTTCAGCACGATCATCCCGCGCAATACGACCATTCCCACATCCCAATCGGAGCTTTACTCCACAATGTCGCCGAATCAGAAGGTGGTCGAAATTGAGGTGTTCCAGGGAGAAAACCCGCGCGCCAATGAGAATGTTCCCCTCGGGACTTTTACCTTGGAGGATTTGCCCTCGCTCCCAGCGGGTGAAGTGACTGTGGAAGTGAATTTTGACTTCGATATCAATGGGATCCTGACCGTCACGGCGACGGAGAAAAGCCAAGGCCAGCAGAAAAGCCTGGAGGTGGGGGGCTTGGAAACCAGTCGTCTGTCCAGTGCGGAGATTGAGCAGTCTCGATCGCGGCTGGACGAGCTTTTTATGAGTCCTAAGGAGATGCAGGAGTGGATTGCCCAGGCTGGGCTGGAGGATGCCATGGCGGTAGATGTCGCAGACCTGGAGGATGCGGACTCGGCCATCTCACCCAATGCAGAGGCCATGGAACCCTTAACGCTGGATGTGGAGTCAGAGGACAGTTAGGCATTGGGCATGGCAAGGGTTCTGGGAGATGGCTATACCGTCGTAGCGATCGCCCCAGGTTAGGGGTATGCAGTATCTTGCAGATGGGTTGGATACGGGAAGTTGACCCGCCGAGTTAACACGCCTGCGGCGGGTCAACTCCTGTCTTGCACAGCACTATTACGAACCATCTCGAAAGATTCCAATTTTTGCCCAGTGACCGACGCAAGAATCAGGGTTGTGGGGGAGCGGCGAAGCCGCTCCCCCACAATTAATCGAGGTGCCCTATAGTAACTGGGGTAGAGGACCTGATGTCCGTGTCCTGGCATCTTAATCAGGGCGTGGTTGTGCCTCCGATGCAGAATTTTTTGTCCGTTAACGCGCTGTTCCTTCCGATCCTGTTGTCAGGGAGTCGCATTGATCATGAGTTCGCCACGGATTAATCCGATGGCCCTACTGTTATTGGCCTACCCGGTGGGTTTGATCTTGGCGGGTAGACCGGGGTTTGAGTCTTGGGGGGCTGGGGGCAGTCTCGGCTTGGTGCTGGGCAGTGCGATCGGGGCTGGGGTGCTGCCCCGCCTGTGGCCGACGGGACCGAGGCCGCCTCTCTGGATATTGATGGGGCTGGTGGCATGGCTAGCGGTGGGGATGTTTCAGGTCCGTTTGCCCCAACCGGGTCCCCAGGACATTAGTCAGATGTTAGGTCCATCTCCAGGCGGAAGTTTGGGGGTTGAGGTGACGGGGACCGTCATTGATTCCCCCCGCTTGACCCGGAGCCAGCGAGTCCGGTTTCTGTTGCGATGCCAACAGGTCAAGCCTTTGGAGCAGCTTAACGGTCAGTCTTCTGATCGATCGGCAACTTCCCACCCCCAGGCTCAGGTCTCCGCACCGTCTCCTGTCCTGGTGACGACCCGGATGCCTGCACAAACCACTTCCCCGGCTAATCTGCAAGCGAATCTCCAGGCTAATGGGCAGGGCATAGCATCGGCTGGTTTGTGGCTGAATTCGCCGGTACATGCACCGGCCCACTTGCAGACCAGTTCGCAGGCCAGATCATCTGCCGGTTTCCCGACTAATGTGCCGGCCAATTTACAGGCTAACGAGGCCAACTCACCTGCTCCTGTTGCTGTCGCCTCGCCGGTCAACGGTTCCCTCTATGTGACGGTTCCCCTGCTGCAAGGTACGGGCATCAAGCCCGGCCAGTCGCTGACCCTGGCGGGCAATTTATATACACCCCGATCGCCCACGAATCCCGGCGGATTCGACTTTCGGGCCTACTTGTTACGGCGCGGTACCTTTGCAGGGCTAACCGCATGGCGAGTGATCGATCGGGTGGCTGCGCCGCGCTGGCGAACCCTGGGCTGGTCCCTACGGCAGCGGATCGTGCAAGCCCATGCCTGGGGATTGCCCAGCCCTGCTGCCCCTTTGATCAGTGCCATGGCCTTGGGACGTAAGGCGGTTGATTTACCCTTCGAGACCCAGGATGCCTTTGCCCGTATTGGCCTAGCCCACACAATCGCCGCGTCTGGGTTCCACGTGTCTTTGGTATTAGGGGTGGTCTTAGCCCTGGCGCGAGGGGCATCGCCTCGGGGGCAGTTTGGGCTGGGATTCACGGTGCTGCTGCTCTTTTTGGGACTCACGGGAGCACAGCCGTCAATTTTGCGGGCGGTGATTATGGGAAGTGTAGCCCTAGCGGGACTGGCCTGGGACAAGTCGGTGAAGCCATTGGGGTTACTGTTGCTCAGCGCGATCGGTCTGTTATTGATCCAGCCCCTTTGGATTCGGGATTTGGGGTTTCAGTTGAGTTTTTTGGCCACCCTAGGCCTGTTGGTGACGGCACAACCCCTAGCCGATCGACTCGATCGACTGCCGCCTGTAATTGCCAGCGCGATCGCTGTGCCCTTGGCTGCAACCCTCTGGACCTTACCCCTGCAACTTTTTCATTTTGGTCTCTTCTCGCCCTACACCCTTGTGGTTAATCTGGTGACCTTGCCCTGGGTCTATCTCCTAAGCCTGGGGGGAATCCTCAGTGCGGCGGTGGCGGTGCTGTGGCCTCCAGGGGGAACAGGATTGGCCCTGCTGCTCCACTATCCAGCTCAAAGCTTACTGAGTCTTGTGACTGGATTTAACCAGTTGCCCGGTGCCACGATCGCGGTGGGAACCTTAGCGGGACTTCAGGTGGTGCTGTTGTATGGCCTGATGTTGGGCTGGTGGTTTGGTCGTCCGAAGGCAAGGATGGCGGGGGCGATCGGAGTCTTAATGCTGGGACTGGCGCTGGGACCAGGCTGGTGGCAGCGGCTCCATTGGGAGCAGGTTACATTTCTGCGCGGCGATCGGGTGCCCTTAGCCGTGGTCCAACATCAAGGACAGGTGGGGGTGATCAACAGCGGGAGTGGCGATCGAGTCCACTATCATTTGCTACCCTTTCTACGTCAACAGGGGGTGAATCGCTTGGACTGGGCCGTGAGAACGGTGCGTTCTCAGGACACGGATAGGGCTTGGAACCAGTTGCTGACAGAGGTTCCGGTCACGCAGTTTGTGGATGCGGTCCCTGTGGCTCAGGGTGGCTTGACGGCGGAGCAGGGGGGCACTGGAGAGCAGTCGCCAGCGGAAGAGAATGGGGCGGAGGCAGGTGTCGATCGCCCAGTTCCCGATCAAGAAGCCAGCCAGTGGTTCCAAACGGTCCTCCTGAAGACCTTGAAGCGCCAGGGAGGTGAGTACCGCGCTTTAACCACTGACTCCCTGGAGTTATCACCCTTGACCCTGGTCCCTCTTTTCCCGTACCAGACCGCACCACAACAGATCGGAGCACAACAGATCGGAGCACAACAGATCGGAGCACAACAGATCGGAGCACCTCGGCGATCGAGTCAAACCCATCAAACCCATCAAATGAATCAGCCCAGTCAGCTCAGTCAGCCCAGCCAAAGCCCAGGAGTGGCAGCATCCCAGGATGTCACACCCGATGGGGGAGCATGGTTTTGGACCTGGTCTGGCCAGTTTGATGGAATCTTGGTGGACTTGTCGATCGCTGACCAGGTTGATCTGGCTGCTCACCTCACCTCACCCGAGTTCACAGCTTCATGGCCATCCCGTCAGCCCTGGTTGTGGTGGACCGGTGGAGCGCTGAGTCCGGATCTCCTTGCGGCGCTGGACTGGCAAGGAGCGATCGTCACGGGCGGCAGAGCCACAGCCGAGACGATCGCTGCACTGCGGGCACATCGGATTCCGGTCTATGGGGGGGCACAGCAATCGGCATTGCGCTGGAGTCCAGATCGGGGGTTAGTGGTGATGAATCTCGATTTACCAATATAAATGCCCCCTGGCTTTGCCAGGGGGCATTTTTCACCGTGACGGACAGCTTTGTTGTCTGCCCTAGGTCATGATCAAGCCCCGTGTGGGCACATTGGACAATTCAAATGTTTGCCCCGGTGCTCCTTCAAAAAAGGTGGGCGATTCGTTGAGATCCTGGGGCCGATCCATCAAGAAGTCCAACTGAACCGATCCCAGCCACTCGGACCATTGTTGTGGCGCATCCATCTGAATATCGTAGAGGATCGCCGTGGCCTCGTGCCAAATACCATTCTCTGCGTAGAATTCAGCCTCAGCCAGGGTTCCGGGTGTAATTTGCTCCAGTTCTGCCATCTGCGCTGGACTGAGTTCCGTACGCTGAACATAGCCCTGGACGATCGCATTATTCTCAGGAGCGCGACTGTCGCACACGAGGGAAAAACGCCAGAAATAACTTTGGTCCGGTTGGAGGGCAATCTCTGGAGGCACGCTCACTTCCACTAATCCCGGCTTCCCCGACAGGGTGAGACGTTCCACATAACTTCCGGCCTGTTCTTGATCCAGGTGCAGCTCAAACACGCCTTCCGGTGCTGTATTGGGCGGAATAAAGATGAAGAAACTGGGTTGCCCAGAGGCTGTGAGACTGACCCGGTCATTCGGCATTAAAGCCACGAGGGTCTGGTCAGGATGGGTGGTGATACAGGCAGGTGCACCACGTACGCCAGCTCCCGCAGTCCGACGTGGCGCGTCCCCTTCGCTGTCGGGAAACTTAAGGCTGACCAAATTGCTTGGCGTCCCAGCTTCGGCGATGAGGGGTGGGAGCAATGCAGAGCTGATCAGCAGTGCGGGGGCAATACACCCCAACTTGAGGAGTTGAGGAGATCGTTGTAGGGCATGCCGGACGACCGAAATAGAAGATAAAAGTGATTGCCACATAGGTCAGGAAAACCTCCAGCAGAATTGATTGCGTAGGGCTGGGATTACCGTCGAGGGCTAAGTAGATCGGGCCAAATAAGCCGAACTGAAAATGGCTGGAACCCTAGCAGCAGCGTGACTGTTCAACACAGGGTAATTACCCCGGTCTACTTAGATAAACAGGGCTGTGATGTTCGTTTCCCTATTCCATATCTGGAGGGCACCTCGATCAATTCAAATTTTCACCGGAGTGTCTACAGCAGAATCAGGGTTGTGTCGGGCGGCTCCGCCGCCCGACACAATTAATCGAGGTGCTCTGGAGTTCACATCATCTAAAACTGAACTCACCCACGGGATAGGGCAAACTGGCGAAGCAGAGGAGATGGGAGATGCGGTTTTTGCAAAATGGAGATTGGCTGGAGCCTGTTCCCCCGGGAGACGGGGAAACGGTCTTTTCTAAGCGTAGGATTGGCTACCCGCTCATGACCCGATCGGTCTGATCGGGGCTTTGCATCTGGTCAATGTAGAACGCTCGTCTAGGATAATGTTCCGTGGGAAAAGGCTAGGGTCAGCATAACCCTGAATTCTTTTATCACGACTGTCCGGGAACGCAATCTCTGTGCACCGTCTTAAGACTGCGTTGCGGGGAACTTAGCGAGCCCTGGGTGGGCTGGCATGACCCAGGTCTCGTGCAACTCAAATGCCTTTCGTTTTTCAAGACTGGATTGGGGCCCCAGAAGTTTCCCGGTAGCGCTGCAAAATCTGGAATTGGTCCAGATCTAGGCTGATTTCCATGTTTTCGTCGGCCCGCTGGAAGAGCGATCGACGTACTTCACCGAGAAAAAGCGGCTGGGAGATGCCGGGTCTGGGGTGAATGACGGTCCGCGCCCGCACAACAAGTTTAGATTCACCCGGTTGGGCGTAGCGACCTGAGGAGAACAGACCAAAGGCGGCTTGGCGCAGGGTTGCTTCTAGGGTCTCTGGATCGATCGACTCATCGACCCGAATGACCGCATGGGTTCCGCCCGTATCATAGGTCACGGTGTAGGGAGCGGCCCCCTCCACTTCTGTGTGTTGGTATAGGCCCAGGCTGAGGGCAAAACTGCCAACGACCAAGACTACGAGAAAGCTGGTGACCCCCACCAAGCGGAACCGAATGCCCCACTCCTTGCGAAAGGCTACCACCGTCACAATCAAAGCCAGAAGCGTGGCGATCGCCAGCCATTTGGCAAGATCTAGAAATTCAACAACGATCGACATAACGCGGCACGTAGAACTTAAAGTTTTAGAACTGAGAGGATATTTGGCAACCGAAGCGAATCCCCCCGCCTCCCTGGTAAAGCAGGGTGGTTTCATCAAGAATTTGGCCACGGCATAATCAGGGTTTTAGCCCCTTCCTAGGCCAAGAATCTGGCCTCTGTTACAAGTCCCTCGACGAGGTTACGAGGTTCTAGCGGTTTTATGAAACTACCCTGGGTGGTTCGGACGCGTTGAGGGGTGCTGTCGTGTATTTTCCCGCTGGCGACTTAGACTACACCCCTGGCTCGTCGTCTTCTGTGCTAATGAAGGCATCGGACAGCAACTCGGAGCCATCCACCCCCTTGTCCTCTCCTTCCAGGGCAGCTCGCAGGGCATGCCAGGTAAGGTTCGCGCACTTAATTCGGACTGGAAACTGGGCCACACCTTGCATCACATTCAGCTTGCGGTGGGCTTTGGGGAATTCTTCCTGTCCTTTCATCATGGCCTGGAAAGTCTCCACCATGGCCAGCGCTTCTTCGATCGTTTTTCCTTGAATTGCTCCAGCCATGAGGTCCGCAGAAGCCATCGAAATGGCACAACCTTCGCCTTCAAATTTGGCACTTTCAATACGATTGCGGTCCTCGTTTAGGGTGAGGGTGAGTTCGATCGTGTCACCGCAGGAGGGATTGTGGCCCCGCTGTTGACGATGGGCGGGGTTGGCCCGCCCTCGGTGTTTAGGTTTTTTGTAATGTTCCAGGATCACCTGTTGGTAGAGATCCCGAAGGTTGTCCAAGGCCATAGGGATTTACGTAGAACTTCATCTTTAAAAACCCACCTTGCGGGGCACCTCAACGAATGCCAATTTTTGTTCAGTAACTCCCGTCAACGTCAGGGTTCTGTGGGGGGCAAAGCTGTCCCCACCCTGAATCGAGGTACCCCAGGGTGCTTAACAAATCCTAGCAGTCGGCTCGGACCCCTGGTGCAATTCCTGAAAAATCCCTGATCTAGGGAATCCTTGGACTATACTGAGCACGATCTGGGCTCTTATCGACCCTGAATTCCGGCAACGGACCGATAGCTTGCCGCGTAGCTTCGACTTAAACCCGCAGTTCCGGCTGCAATCCTGACCGACGGTAAATCCCGGCGATAAACCCCAACGGCAAACCCCATTCGCAAACCTCGAACCATGAAATTCAGTTCCATGAATGCTCGCTGTTTTGGCGAAATGATCGGTGTCTCCCTCCGGCACCCCACCCAGTTTTTACCGACTAACCGGGATGCTAAGGTCATCATGCAAGCCTCGATCGCAACGCAACCCCCGATCGCCCGGACAGGCTGGACGATGTTTTCCTGGGTTAGGGACCGAAGCAGAGGATTAGGGCGATCGGGGGCTTTCCTCCCAGGGGTGATCAGCGTGATTCTGTGGGGCGGTTTGCCGGAGATTGGATTAGCCCAAGGTCTAGAACGCCCCGTCGATCGCCAGCTTGCGCCCAGTCAGCTTGCTCCCAATCAACTTACCC
This sequence comes from Prochlorothrix sp., assembly GCA_035285005.1. Lineage (GTDB taxonomy): Bacteria > Cyanobacteriota > Cyanobacteriia > Prochlorotrichales > Prochlorotrichaceae > Prochlorothrix. The sequence goes on along the minus strand of JAYKIB010000088.1, from coordinate 8,003 downwards.
CCAGTCAGCCAATAGTTTGGAGCCTAGAGCCTGAGATCCAGATTGCCCAGGCGCAGCCGGGAATTGTACTGCGGCCTAACTTAAGCCTGGGTGATACCCAATCGGACGTGGTGGAGTTGCAGGCGGTGCTGCGGTTGCTGGGATTCTATGAAGGCGAAATTGACGGGGTGTACGGGTCGAGCACCCAAGCGGCCGTGGCAATTTTTCAAGAAACCGCAGGGTTAGCGGCAACGGGCGAAGTGGGACCGAGTACATGGGATAGACTGTTTCCGCCGAGTCCGGGGACGGTTGCCCCGTCCGCGAATGTGGGCACGTCTGCGCCGCCAGCCGGGACCACACCGTCTGCGAGTTCCTTCCCGGTGCCGTCTACCACGGGCACGAGTCCGCGTGTCACGTCGTCCCCGGCACCGACCCCGGCACCGACTCCCCCTGCTGCTGCGAATCCGCCGACTCCCCAGGCCACTGCCACGCCTGCGCCGTCGGCTCCCAATCCCGATGCGGAGGTGAGCTTACCGATTTTGAAGCGGGGATCACGGGGCTCGGCGGTGATCCAACTCCAAGCGCAACTCGAAATCCTGGGATTTGAGACCGGGGGAAGTGATGGTGTGTTTGGGGAACAAACGGAACTGGCGGTGCAAGCCTTCCAAGTGGAATCGGGCCTTGAAGATGATGGCATTGTGGGACCGGCCACCTGGGAAGCGTTGCTGCGCGTGGGTCGATAGAGAACACCCCCAGAGGGGATGATGCTATCCGGTGCGCGATGGTAGTCGCCATCGCCTTGTGAATGACAAGCCAGAAGGGACCAGCCTTTAATTCTTGTGGGCACTTCGATTAATTGATTTGGGTGCATCCCATTGTGGAAGCCCTCACCCTCAATCCCTCTCCCAAAACGGGAGAGGGACTTTACTCATCCTCCCCTGCTCCCGACGTGGGAGAAGGGGCACCCGGGGCGAAGTCGTTGGCTTCGCCTAGCTGAAGGGCATAAGGGGGACTAGGGGATCAGGGCCAGACTCGCCCAAGTGAGATGCACCCCCTAATCCTTGAGGGCACCTCGATTTATTCAAATTTCGACCGTAGTGCCCACGGCATAATGAGGGTTGTGGCAGGCGGCTTCGCCGCCCAACCCAAACCCCGATTCTTGCGTAAGCTGTCTCCCAAAAATTCGGATTAATCGAGGCGCCCTATTGGGGAATGAGATTTTAGAGTGCGAGCTTCCAGCGTGCAATGCTCCCTTGAGAACATTGGGTTAGGACATTCCGAAGCTAGGGATCTCCCTAACAGGGGATCCCTTACCTCAACCTGGTCTATGCCACTTGCATAATGAAGATCTCGATTGGAGAGCCAGTGGAAATCCGGATCGCCCCAACTACTACTCGGGGAGACACGCTGCAGATTCCTGCCCCGCCCCAGGTGGATCTGTGGTGGGCAGATTTGGATCAAGCGCCCAGTCTCGATCGCCTCAAAGTCGTGCTCACGGCCACAGAACAGCATCGGACCGATCGTTACCGCACAGCCCAGCTCCAACACCGGTTTGCGGCCTGTCGTGCCCAGTTGCGGGTCATCCTCAGTGGTTATCTGGGGTGGGATCCAGCGGCGATCGAATTTGACTACGGTCCCCAGGGCAAGCCCCACCTCCAGTTCAAGACACAGCAGAGCGAGAACGGAGAAGCAGTTCGAGACTGGCTAGATTCTGAGCACCCCGATTCTGAGCACCCCGGTTATGAGCACCCCAATGGCGATGACAATCCAGCCCTTGAGTTTAACGTCAGTCATTGCCAGGGACGGGCCTTGTACGGCATTGCTCGGGTTCCCCTGGGGGTTGATGTGGAACAGGTGCGATCGATCGCCCAGCCCCTTACCCTCGCCCGTCGCTTTTTTGCCCCCGAGGAAGTGGCCACCCTCGCAGCCCTACCGCCCTCCCAACAACATCGGCAGTTCCTACGCCACTGGGTTGGCAAAGAAGCCCTCGTCAAAGCCTGGGGCAGTGGTATTGCCCAGAGCCTCGATCGGGTTGTTGTGGCGGTGAATCCCAGCCTGAGAATCTTGGCGCTGCCATCGGGGGTAGGGCAGTGGTCACTGCTGGAATTGCAGCCCCCTGGTGGTGATGCCTCCCCTGCTAGTGGCCCCCAATCTTGGATTGCAGCCCTGGCGACACCAGCCGCCGTGACCCAGGTCTGTTGGCGATCGGCCTCGTGGGATTTCTTCGCCGAGAACCAAGAGCCACGTTATAATTCTTAACAACAGAGTTAGCACGGCAAAATTCACCATGACTAATCCCGTCGTCCACGCTTTTTTCGTTGGTCGTGCCCTAGCCCAGGGTCTTAGTGAGCAAGTCGAGCACAATCTCACCGAGGCGTTGAGTGAGTTGGGGAAATTTGACGCAGAGAATCGGGAGCGAATTCGCGAGTTTACCGAGCAGGTGATGGCCCGTGCCCAATCGGAGGCAGGATCGGTTCCGACCACATCGGCAGCCCCGGCAGGGTCTGCGGCGGTGAGTGAAGCGGATCTCCAGGAGCTTTTGGATAATCTCAGAGCTGAAATTGCCCAATTGCGCACCAAATTACAGGAATACCGCGATCAATAGTGCCTGCCCATTGGCCCTGCGTTAACTTTATCCCTACTTTTTCGTCACTTGAGGAACCGGTGTGGCAGCCCTGGCAGAAGAACCCCTGACCTCTAGATCCCTCCCGCCCCATGCTCCCGCCCCAGCGACGGTAGCACCGGAGGCCACCTTTCAACTTCCTCCGGCTGTGCCCCCCGCCTCTCGTGCGGGGGTCGCCGTTACGGATCACGCTGAAAGCTGGAGCCGAGGACGCTACTCCAAACGCACCCGTTTTGTGCGGATTTGGACTTTTGTGCTGCGTTTCCTGGCGGAACTGTGGTACAACGGCAAGCCTTGGACCTACGTGGGCGGTTTTACACCAGAAAAGAAGCTCGAACGCCAGCGTCGCCAAGCGATTTGGATTCGGGAAACGATGCTGCGCTTGGGGCCAACCTTTATTAAACTAGGGCAGTTTTTCTCCACCCGTGCGGATATTTTTCCCAGCGAATATGTGGAGGAGCTGTCCCAGCTTCAGGACCGGGTTCCGGCGTTCAGTTATGCCCAGGTGGAGGAAACCCTGCTCAAGGACTTGGGTAAGCCCATTGAAGTCCTTTTTGCTGATTTTGATCCAATCCCCCTAGCAGCCGCCAGCCTCGGGCAGGTGCATCGGGCCACGTTGCACAGCGGTGAGGCGGTGGTGGTGAAGGTGCAGCGACCTGGCTTGCAGCGCCTCTTCGCGATCGATCTCGACATCCTCAAGGGCATTACCCACTTTTTCCAGCGCCATCCCAAATGGGGGAAAGGTCGAGACTGGATTGGTATTTACGAAGAGTGTCGCCGGATTCTCTGGGAAGAAATTGACTACCTCAATGAGGGCCGGAATGCGGATGCGTTCCGACGCAATTTTCGGGGGCGAGACTGGGTTAAGGTGCCTCGGGTCTACTGGCGCTACGCCTCCCGTCGGGTGCTGACTCTGGAGTATGCACCAGGGATCAAAATCAGTGATTATGAGGCCCTAGAGGCCGCCGGTCTCAATCGCAACACCCTGGCACGCCTCAATGCCCAAGCCTATTTGCATCAAATTCTGGATGATGGACTGTTCCATGCGGATCCCCACCCCGGTAACCTAGCCGTGGATCCGGGTGGTGCCCTGATTTTCTATGACTTTGGCATGATGGGCCAACTGCGGGCCGATGTGCGCACCAAGGTTTTAGATGTGTTTTTTGGTGTGGCAAAACAGGATGCAAACCGCATTATTGATGCCCTGATTGAATTGGGAGCCTTAGTACCCACCGGTGACCTGAGCCCCGTACGCCGATCGATTCAATACCTACTCGATAACTTTGATGGTCGTTCCCTCGAAGAGCAGTCCATCGAAGCGATTACGGACGATCTCTACGATATTGCCTACGATCGACCCTTCCGGTTTCCTGCCACCTTCACCTTTGTGATGCGAGCGTTTACCTCCTTGGAGGGGGTGGGGAAAGGTCTCGACCCAGACTTTAATTTTGTCGAAGTTGCCCAACCCTTTGCCTTAGATATTATGGCTGACGCAAACTCTTCATACTCGAATGATTTCCTCGGGGAACTCAGCCGCCAAGCGGCCCAGGTGAGCACGACAGCCCTGGGATTACCCCGTCGTCTCGAAGACACGCTGGAGAAACTAGAACAGGGGGATATCCGGGTGCGAGTGCGATCGTCAGAGACCGATCGCCTGCTGCGTCGCCTAAGCATGACCCAGATGAGTACCAATTATGCCGTGCTCTCCGGTGCGAGCCTGATTGCGAGCACACTCCTGTTAAACGCCGGAAATCTTGCCCTTGCCGTGCCCGTTTTCCTCCTGACGGGGGCTTTAGGTACGGGCTTTGTGCGCATGAGTTTACGGTTACGTCGCCTCGATCGTTTTACCAAAGACTCGGATACGCCCTAGGGCACCTCAGGCTATCCCGATTAATTGTGGTGGCGAAATCGCACACCACAGCCCTAATGCTGACGTAGGCCGGGTACATCTCACTTCGGTGGGTCTGGCCCCCATCCCCGAGTCCCCTTATACCCTTCGGGTAGAGGAAGCCAACGACTTTTCGCTCAGGGCACCGCGTCTCCCCAACCGGGAGAAGGGAAACTGATAGTCCAGTCCCTCCCCCAGCTGGGGAGAGGAATTTGGGGTGAGGGCTGCCAAAATTGGGATGGTCCCCTCAATAGAGTTGAATAATTACCGTTGCTACACCAGCCCTCCTAGTTCCCTCACGTTCCCCCTGAGCCGTAGCCAATTTGACAAAATGTCCCCTGTTAAGCTATCGTAAGCGTTTGTAAGTTTTTTCGGAACGAAACGCGCCCTTCCCCCACAATGCCTACCATCCAGCAACTCATTCGCGATGAACGCCGCGTAGCCCGCAAGAAGACCAAGTCCCCTGCCCTCAAGAGCTGCCCCCAGCGCCGAGGCGTTTGCACCAGGGTCTATACCACAACTCCCAAAAAGCCGAACTCAGCCCTACGCAAAGTGGCACGGGTTCGCCTCACCTCCGGGTTTGAGGTCACTGCTTACATCCCTGGCATTGGTCACAACTTGCAGGAGCACTCCGTGGTAATGATTCGCGGGGGACGGGTTAAGGACCTACCCGGTGTGCGTTACCACATTATTCGAGGCACCCTCGACACCGCAGGGGTCAAGGATCGCAAGCAAGGACGGTCCAAGTATGGGGCCAAGCGACCCAAAGCTTAAGGGAATCGCCGTTCTTGATATCGAGTCACGATTTCTCGCAACTTAGATAATCAGAGAAACGAAGGGGGTGGTTGCCATCCCCATTTTGATGGCCCTTGAGAGCACCCCCAGATCAATCATCTTGGGGTTTTTGCGATCGCCCAAAGCACCTCGATCGCCCTAGGGTTAGGACAATGGGCCCACTGCTTAGGACACCGTGAGGCCGGGAATTTCCCGCTGTCTTCCCCGGAGCTAGGAGCAACTCCTCCCCAGACAAGTCCAAGGCAACTGGGTGATTGCTATCAAAAGAAATAGACCGTTTTTGTTAAGTTTTGGAAGCTATAGTCTATGTCCCGTCGTAATCGCGCCCAAAAGAGAGCTGTTACGCCTGACCCGGTATACAGCAGCCGTTTAGTGAGTATGATGACCGCCCGACTGATGCGTAGCGGTAAGCGTTCGGTCGCCTCCAATATCATCTATACGGCCTTTAAAACCATCGAAGAACGCACGGGTACTGACCCGGTGGAACTGTTTGAAAAGGCAGTGCGCAACGCCACTCCCCTGGTGGAAGTCCGGGCGCGTCGTGTCGGAGGTGCCACCTACCAGGTGCCCATGGAAGTGCGCTCCGATCGAGGAACAGCCCTAGCCCTGCGCTGGTTAGTGCGCTTTTCCCGTGAGCGCTCCGGCAAGTCCATGTCCATCAAGCTGGCCAATGAGCTGATGGATGCTGCTAACGAAACTGGAAACGCTGTGCGTCGTCGGGAAGAAACCCACCGCATGGCCGAAGCCAACAAAGCCTTTGCCCACTACCGCTACTAGGCTGAGTTCGCCCACCCTAGCCCCCCTTGACACCGAAGGAGAACCCCGTGGCACGTACGATTCCCCTAGAGAAGGTCCGCAACATTGGGATTGCGGCCCATATTGATGCGGGTAAAACCACCACCACAGAACGCATTCTCTTTTACTCCGGGATTGTTCACAAGATCGGAGAGGTTCATGATGGCACAGCTGTCACGGATTGGATGGATCAGGAGCGGGAGCGGGGAATTACGATTACGGCGGCGGCCATCAGCACCGACTGGCGGGAGCACCACATCAATATCATTGATACGCCGGGACACGTGGACTTCACCATTGAGGTGGAGCGCTCCATGCGCGTCCTCGATGGTGTTATTGCCGTGTTTTGTTCGGTGGGGGGAGTACAGCCCCAGTCTGAAACCGTATGGCGGCAGGCCGATCGGTACCGTGTTCCACGCATTGCCTTTGTCAATAAGATGGATCGGACCGGGGCCAACTTCCATAGGGTCTACGAACAACTGGTGGATCGTCTCAAGGCCAACGCCGTGGCGATTCAACTGCCGATCGGGGCTGAGAGTGAGTTCCAAGGCATCATCGATCTGGTCCGGATGCGGGCCAAGATCTACACCAATGACCTGGGGACTGACATCGAGGATGTGGACATCCCAGCGGAATACCGGGAACAGGCTGAGGAGTGGCGCGTAAAGCTCATTGAAGCCGTAGCCGAGGTGGATGACGACCTCATGGAGAAGTACCTGGAAGGTGAAGACCCCAGCGAAGCGGAATTGATTGCCGGGTTGCGTCAAGGGACGATCGCCGGAACCCTCGTACCTGTGCTCTGCGGCTCTGCCTTCAAAAATCGGGGGGTTCAACTACTGCTGGATGCGGTGGTGGACTATTTGCCCTCCCCGCCCGAAGTTCCTGCCATTCAGGGCCATCTTGCGGACGGTACGGAAGTGGAACGTCATTCCTCGGATGAGGAACCCTTATCAGCCCTGGCCTTTAAGATCATGGCTGATCCCTACGGTCGCCTCACCTTCATTCGGGTTTATTCCGGTGTGATGACCAAGGGCAGCTACATCTACAACTCCACCAAGGATAAGAAAGAGCGGGTTTCCCGGTTGATTATCCTAAAGGCCGACGATCGCATTGAGGTGAATGAACTTCGGGCCGGGGATCTGGGGGCAGTATTGGGAATGCGAGACACCTTCACGGGGGATACCCTGTGTGTGGAAGACCAGCCGGTTATTTTAGAATCTCTCTTTGTACCGGAACCGGTAATTTCCGTGGCTGTGGAACCCAAAACGAAGCAGGATATGGAAAAATTATCCAAGGCCCTGCAAGCCCTCTCGGAAGAAGATCCAACCTTCCGCGTTAGTGTTAATCCCGAGACCAACCAAACCGTGATTGCGGGGATGGGAGAGTTGCACCTGGAAATCCTTGTCGATCGCATGTTGCGGGAGTACAAGGTGGAGGCCAATATCGGGGCACCCCAGGTGGCCTATCGGGAGACGATTCGCCAATCAGCCAAGGCCGAAGGAAAATTTATTCGCCAAAGCGGTGGCAAGGGACAATATGGCCATGTGGTCATTGAGGTCGAGCCCACCGACGAAGGAAGTGGGTTTGAGTTTGAATCTAAAATTGTGGGTGGAACCATCCCCAAGGAGTTTATTAATCCCTCCGCCCAAGGCATGAAGGAAACCTGTGAATCGGGTGTCCTTGCCGGGTATCCAGTTATCGATCTAAAGGTAACTTTGGTGGATGGTTCCTATCACGATGTAGACTCATCTGAGATGGCGTTTAAGATTGCCGGCTCCATGGCCATCAAGGATGCTGTCATGAAAGCTTCTCCGGTTCTTTTAGAGCCGACGATGAAGGTTGAAGTCGAAGTTCCTGAAGACTTCATGGGTGGTATCATGGGAGATCTGATCTCCCGTCGGGGTCAAATCGAGGGGCAAGTCA
>JAYKIB010000087.1:0-43856 GCA_035285005.1 Prochlorothrix sp. | reverse complement strand
GGCAGAATCAGGGTTGTGGTAGGCGGCGAAGCCGCCTACACAATTAATCGAGGTGCCCCTGACTCTTCCGTGGGCCCTCTCCCAGAAAGTTGGCTGGGTTGGGGTGCCCATCAGAGACAAGTTGACGGTAATCCTGAACATTTTTGTCTCGCACGCAGCCCCAAAACATACCCTCCCCGAGCATCCTTAGGTGAAGGCCGGAACCGCTGCCTTAGCGTTTAATCCCGTATCACTGAGAACTTGAAGAGTGGTATTACCCGGTAGGTTAGCGGCACTAATTTGCAGCGTATTCGTGGTGCTATAGCGAATTGGCACCGTATTCATGAGTTCCACAAAGCCCTGGAGAGCCACGAGGTCACAGGCCTCAGGATTAGCAGCAGACGTACGGTAGTGGGTCGGGATCACTAGCTTGGGCGACAGCGCCTCCACGGCAACCTTGGCTTCCTCGGGTGTATAGACCTCCGGCCAGCGGCTGTCATAGGGGGCAGTGCCAGCAGGCGGCTGCTCTCCTCCAACGGGGATCAGCAAAATATCGGGCGATCCCATCAGAATTTTTTGACTCGTGTCAATTGCAGAGGCTAAGCCGCCAAGGTGCAGGATTTCGACCCCGCTCTGGTTCCATCGCCATGCCACGTTGCGCCCAAAGCGGCGACCACCGAGGCGATCGTGATCGGTCCGGATGCCCTGGATCTGGTTATTGCTTCCCAGTCGATAGGCCCCGGGCTCCGATAAAATGCGAGGATCCCCAGGCACTTGGTCCACCGATCCCTCATCCAGTTGGCGACTACTGATCAATACATAATCGGCGGCAACCTGGGGGGCGGCATACCCCGACGTACACCCCATCGGCTGAAAGGGATTGACCAGAACCCGTTGGCCCCCACCCTGGAACAGAAAACAGGTGTGACCCAGCCAGGTTAGAGTTAGCCCGCCTGGGCTCGCGTTCGGACTGTTCTGGGCCTGGGCCAGATTGCCCTGGCCTAGATAGGACAGCCCCAAGTTCAAGGCAAATCCTGCACTGGCATATTGAAGAAATTGTCGCCGTTTCATCGTCGTTTCTAAGGGGATGACTGCAAAAAACTGCCTAAACCTAGGGCATGGGCACCTCGATTAATGGTGGCGTGCGGCTCCGCCGCACGCCACCATCCTGATTCTTACGTGGGTCACTGGGCAAGAACTTTGATTTTTCGAGGTGCCCCTAAACCTAGTGCATCTCAACTAATCCAAATGTTTGGGAGACAGCCCACGCAACAATCAGGATTTGGATCAGGCGGTGAGGCTCCCGAACCCAATGGAGCGAGGTGCCCCTGAGGAGACTTTTCTCGTTAAGCGTGGGCAGGCTCCAATGCGGCAAGAAAATTGCTGAGCAGCACTTTACCCACTTTGGTTAACACACTCTCTGGATGAAACTGGACTCCCTGGATATGGGGATAGTTCCGGTGACGTACCCCCATAATCATGCCATCTTCAACCCAAGCTGTAATTTCTAGCTCCGGTGGACAGGTGGCCCGATCGATCACCAAGCTGTGGTAACGAGTCGCAATAAACGGGTTTTCAAGGCCCGCAAACACCCCTGTGTCATTGTGGTGAATCGGGGAAACTTTACCGTGCATCAGTTCTGGTGCCCGCACCACTTGGCCACCGAACACTTGACCAATACTCTGGTGACCCAGGCACACTCCCAAAATCGGGAGCTTGGGACCGAGGGTCTCGATCGCGGCAAGGGAAATCCCCGCCTCATCGGGACAGCCCGGACCCGGAGAAATGACTAACCCATCGGGCTGCTTGGCGGCCAAGGCTTCCACGGTAATCTGATCGTTGCGGTACACCTCGATCGAGTCCGCCACGGGAAATTGTGCCCCCAGTTCACCCAGGTACTGCACCAGGTTATAGGTAAAGCTGTCGTAGTTATCAATAACAATTAGCATTGTGGAATCGCTGTGAAGCCGTCGCCATACCGTGAGAGCGGGTGAGCCCTCCCATTCTACCGCCTCACGCTAGCCTCAAGACCACCGCGCAGCATTCATAGCCGTCCAAAATTCACGCGCAGAATTTGTCAGGGGGAGTGGGGGGCTTCGGAGCGACCTCACCCCATTCGGGTGCCCCTCACGTTGGCGAGTCGGGCCCCTATCCCCTCCAGCCCCGTCTCCCTCTTTGGGAGACGGCAGATAGGATTAACGTCCCTCTCCCTCTTGGGGAGAGGGATTTAGGGTGAGGGCTTCCAAAACGGGGGCCTAACCCCAGCAAGAGTGGGGGGGTTAGGCCCCTGTTTATCCCAGACTTATCCCAGACCCGATTATCTCAAGCCCTCAACATCTGAGCCAGAACCATGCGACATTGCAGACAATCCAGCTGGCGATCCAGATCGGCAAAACTGCCGTGACTGGGGAACGTGGAGGGCGGACTCGTGGACGGATCCAAGCCCGTAATGGTGGTGTCTGAGGGGGTTGCGGCATCCGAGGGCAGTAAATAGACCGCACCGATCGCCGCTGGGGGAATGACGGCATCCGGGGCAATCCGCGCCTGAACACCATACAGTTTTTGATTGGAAAAAGAACTATTAACCCACCACCCGTCCGGGTTGAGGGGCTGGAGGCTCAAGACTGCCTCGGGAACAACCTGAAGTTCCCGCTCCAAAATGGCATAACTGGCCTCCGCTAGGGACTGGGCCTCGGGCCAGCGACCACCGGGGAAATCCCAGGTTGCTACCCCGGCACCGGGTCGGTATTGGGGAGGCGGCAAAATCAAGCGATCGCCCTGCTGGGGCACCACAATCACCGAATGGGCACGTTCAACCCGCCAATAGTCCACGGCCTGACCCTCAGATGGCTGCAGCCGCTCCCCCAGTAGGCGAAACCAGGGTGTTTTGAGATCACACAGACGAGAGTGGAGAGACCAAGGGGTAGACATGGGCGATCGAGACTACAGCCACCACTACAGCCACCATCCCTGGAGCCGAGTCCACAGGGGGGGCATCAAAATCAGCAGCCCCACCCCCAGCGACGCTAGGGCCGCGACCAGCACGGCCCCGGCGGCACAGTCCTTAGCGATGCGGGCCAAGTCATGGTAGGTCTCCTCAACCACCAAATCCACCACCGCCTCGATCGCTGTATTGATTAGCTCCATCACCATCACCGCCCCCACCGTCAGCATCAAGATCGCCACCTGCGTTGCGCTGACCTGTAGCCAGAGGGCCAATCCCAGAACCCCCGTACCCACCCCCACATGGATGCGGAAGTTGCGCTGGGTTTGGAAGGCATAGGTTAAGCCAGAACCTGCGTACTTGAAGCTAACCAGCAGATTGTGGGCAACTTTCCAAGACGAGCGGCGAGGGCTCCGGTTGAGGCGACTGGAGTTCGCTGGGGCGGTCAGGGAAGCCGCTTGGGCGGTTAGCGGTTTAGAAAGACGTTGAGCCATGGGATTCTCTGAATAATGGCATTAGGAGTGAACGAAAGCTCAATGGCCAAGGCAGACCATTCAGCGATCGGGTGAGGGGCAAAACGGTCTAGCTTGAGGGTAGATCGGTTAAGGGAATCCTAGCTGGATCCCAGTCCAGTCCCGCGTCCCAGTGGGGACTCGGGATCCCAATGTGCGTTAAGAGATGGTGCTGCTGCTGTAACATTGCCTGCAATTGAGCATCATCGGGGTGATCCCAGCCCAAAAGATGCAAAAAACCATGGGCAGCCAGCCAGACCAGCTCCGTGAGGAGGGAGTGACCCTGGGCTTGGGCTTGATCCTGGGCGATCGGGACAGCAATTAAGATATCTCCGAGATAGAGCGGTTCCGAGGGGAGCTCCATCAATTCCACCGGGACTGGGGGCATCTCACCTTCTAGGGCCGCGAAGGCCAAAACATCCGTGGGTCGATCGATGTTGCGATATTGAAGATTAAACCCATGGATCTCTGGGGCACCGGTCAAGCGTAATGAAAGTTCGTAGTGAGGTGTTTGCCGCCAGGAGAGCGGGAGCGTGGGATAGAGGAGTTGGAGCCATTGCTGGAACCAAGTTTGCCAGCGATCGGCGCTCACCCAGCCTTCGGGGGTTACTTTTAAACCTGTACCCACCTGGGTCGCGGCATCAGGATGGACGGCGGCATCAAGATGGGTGACGGCATCAAGATGGGTGACGGCATCCAATTCCACCGTCGCCACACTAAGCGCTATCCCATCAGTCTCAGCCTTGGCAGCGGCTTCAGCCTGAACAACCGACAACGGAGTGACGTGCTGGGGGGTAAGTGCCTCCAGAGAGGGTGCAAGACTGGGCTCGTCACTGGGCTCGTCGCTACCTGACCCGATCGGGTCGGCGGGGTTTGCACCGGGTGCGATCGATTCCGCAGCGCGAGCCTCCAAGGGCCAATCCTGCACTGCCGTTTGCAAAATCAAGCTTAGGGTCGGGGTGGAGAAAGATGGATCCACAGGCTTACCGCGTGAGATAGGACAGGCCCACCATTAAGCCCACCAGCCCCATCAGGGTCAGAAAGAAGTGGGTCAATGACTTCCGCCCTTTTTTGACCATGTTACGCATGGCTAACTTCGTGTAGCTAGGGGGCGGTTCTTGGGGTGCGGAAGCCGAGGGCGGAGGCGCCTCCGGTGTCGGCGTTCCGCTAGGGGCAGCCTGATCGGGGGCTGGGGAGCCTGAAGCTTGGGAGCCTGGGGGGGGAGTCACGGGAGCTAGAGCGTCCACACTCAGTGACTTGGCACCCGTAGACGGCGCCGCCTGTGGGTCATCGGAGGGGACAGTGGAAGAGTCGGGGGCTGGCATGGGCACACTCAACGCAGCGAGGGGGGCAGGGGTCGATCGGGACTCGATTCACTCGATCTAAAGCGATTCAGACCCAATCGATTCAAAGATTTAACAAGAAGACACCTCGATTCATGGGATTAGGCGGCTTCGCTGCCCAACCTGACCTTGATTCTGACGTGGGTCACTGGGCAAAAATTTGGATTTTTCGAGGTGCCCAAAACTAATTCATTGCCAGGGAGGGGCAACCCTAGCGGGGCGGCTTCGCCACGGACTTCAATTCATCGAGGGATGACCTGAAGGGGGCATTGACGAATCGATCGCGAACAATCACAAAACATGAAGGAATATTAACAAATCTAACGGGCGATGCAAAGGAATGACAGTGTGGCCTATCCGGGGCGGATGGATGGCGATCGCCCCGGTGCGTTGGACTGATTTGGACCGATGGGGAGAGCGCATCCCCGGGTGTGCAGGGGATTTCTGGCTTTGCAATGTTCTAAATCTCCGAGTAAACCAGGGCACCTTGATTAATTTTGACAGGCGGCGAAGCCGCCCAACCCAAGCCCTGATTCTTGTGTGGACTGTCTCAACCAAAGCGGAGCCTAGCTCCGCTCTTCTCCCTCAGGGGCGGCGTTGGTTGAAAGTGGCGGCGTTGGTTGAAGGGGTTGGTTGAAAGTGAAGGTGTGGGATGAGTGCCGCCCCAGGGGCACGGGAGGAGCGTGGGATTGAGGGTGAGGGTAGCCACTAAGAGATTCGCCTGTTCCTGGCCCCAAGGGTCAGAAGTCCCAAGGTCAAGGACAATTTCAGAACCTTTCGGTATATTTGACTATGACTCGGTCTCCAGCCCCTTGCTTCCCAGGGGTTCGCCCCCAGGCTGGGCACATCACATCATTGGGGATTAATCAGACGACTGGCCCTGCCCTCTCTAGACTCGTCCTATGCTTCAGACTTCAGCTAAATCCTCGGCCCCTGATACCGCTGCACACGAGTCAGTTCCCGTGCCCCCCACGCCCGCACCCCTCCCCGCCTCCCCGCCTCCCCAGGCCCCAGAGGGTCTTGCTCCCTTTGAACAGCAGGAGCAAACCTACGAGGAATACATCGAAGAAATTGATCTCAGTCGCTACCTCCTCATTCTGAAGCGACGCTGGTGGGTGATGGGAGCCTGTGCTGTTGTCCTCATGGTCCCAGCCACGCTCTTGGCCCTGTGGCAACAACGCCTCCCCCAAACCTACACCGCCTACGGAAAACTCCTCATTCAAAAGCAAGATACCCAATCCGTCCTGACCGGGATTGGTGAGGAGGTTGGTGAGCTGCAAACGATTAGCCGCAACCCCTTCAATACGGAGATTGCCCTGCTGCGCTCCAGTTCGGTCCTCCAAGCAACGATCGAAGCCTTAGGATGGCTGGATCCCGCCACAAACGAGCCCCTCTCCACGAATCTCTTTAACCGGAGTCTGAAAGTCGATCAACTCTCCGATACAGACATTTTAGAAATTGCCTTTGAGTCCCCAAACGGGAACCAAGCCAAACAGGCTGTGGATCTAAGTACCGGACAAAAAAGTGATCAGCATGGCCCCAAACCCTTGTAGGCTAAGCATTTGAGGCTGATCGCCTAAAACCCTTGTATAGTAGGTATTTCCAGGGTTTTGTCCGGTACAGAGGCTGTGGATATGCTCATGGAGGTCTATATCCAACGCAACTCGGAACTAAACCGAGCGGAGGTGGTGGCTGCGCGGCAATTCATCGAGGGCCAACTCCCGGCGCTGGAAGCCCAGGTTCAAGAAGCAACCCAGGCACTTCAGGCATTTAAACAGCGTTACAACATTGTCTCGCTCTCCTCCGAGGCGGGGGCGATCGCCGGACGGTTAACCAACTTGACCCAACAAATCGAGGAGTTACAAACCCAGGCCGCGACCGCAGAGGCCCGCTCCCAGGCGTTGCGCAGTCAGCTCAATATGGATGCGGATAAGGCTTTGGCCTTAACCATTGCGATCGAGGATCCAGGCGTTCAGCAAATCCTCGGTAATCTGCAAAGCACCCAAACCAATCTCGCGGTCCAGCAAACGCTCTACACGTCGGCTCACCCCACCGTCGCTAATCTCACCCGCCAGGTGAGTGCCCTGGAAGCGCTGCTCCAGTCACGTCTCGATCAGGTGCTGCAGGATTCGGGCCAAACCCTTCAGATCAGTGATTTACACCTGGGCTCGATGGAGCAGGGGTTTGCGGGTGAGTTGGTCCAGGCGGAAGTGGAGCGGGTCAGCGTATCCCAGCAGCTCCAGGAGTTGATCACGCTGCGGGACCAATATACGCGCCGCATCCAACAAATCCCCGAACTTGAGGTGATGCAACAGAAGTTGCAGGATGAGTTTGAACTCGCCCAGGCTAACTATCAACGGCTCCGCAACCGCTTGCCGGAACTCGTGATTGCTGAGAGCCAAAGCATGGGTGTGTCACGGGTGGAGATTATTGAGGAGGCGGTGGTTCCGCCGAAGCCCCCCCCTGGCTTCCAGGTACTCTATGTGGCTGCGGGGGGCATTGTCGGGGTATTTGGCGGCTTGGGCCTGCTGATTTTCTTGGAGTTGATCGATCGTTCCGTTAAAACGATTCGCGATGCTGAGGCAATCACGGGTCATCTCACCCTCGGGGCGATCGCAGAATTTACCACCGCCGCCGAGCGCAATGTCAATGCCCTCCTCAATGATGAGGTGTCGCCCCGGCTGGTGGTGCTCCGCAACCCCGATTCGCCCATCTGTGAGTCTTACCAGATGCTGAGTGCGGCATTGCGTCTGCGGGGATTTGGCGATCGCTTCCACTCCCTGGCTCTGGTGAGTGCGATCGGCGCAGAAGGACGATCGGAAATTGTGGCTAATCTCGCGGCCACGATCGCCCAAGGACGGCGACGGGTTTTGATTTTGGATGCGGACCTACGATCGCCCAGCCAACATTTATTGTGGAAAGTTCCCAACACCCAAGGTTTGGGTGACCTCTTAGATACCAACACAGCGCTCAACCCGGATGCCCTCGCCCCCTTTATCCAAACCCTTAACCCCTATCTGTCCCTGCTGCCCTCGGGTAATTTGCCCGTCAACCCCCTTGCCCTCCTAGATTCCCAGTTCATGATGGATCTGGTCACCCATTTGGGCGCAACCTACGATTTAGTGATCATTGATACGCCTCCCCTGACTCGGACCCCCGATGCAGCCCTGTTGGGCCAGATGGTGGATGGGGCGCTGTGGGTGGTGCGTTCCCAGTTTGTGGATCCCAGTTTGATGGTGGTGGCCCGCGCTTTGTTGTTGAAGTCAAAAACTCCTGTGGTGGGGCTTGCGGTCAATCAAGTGGATTTCCAGGTTGAGGCCGCGGCCTATGCCCATTTCGATCGGCAGCATCGGGAAAATCGCGGTGGCCTCTTCGAGACGCTGCTGGGCGGCGGTGGTCAGCCGCCTCAGGACGACCTGTTGCTGATCAATACAGAGTCCGAGCTTGAACCCGAGTCTCCGCTTCCTGGGGATAACTCGATCGCGACCGCTGACCCAATTCCACCGCAGCCCGAGAATTTCCCCGAAGATTGGGAAGGGGCAGCCAGCCAGGGCAGCGATGAACCGGAAGACTTACTGCATCCCTCCAGTTCCCTGCTCCAAACTGCTGCGGCTCGCCGCGCCCGGGCCCGCGAAGTGGCTAGCCGGCGGGAGGCCCGGGCCGCCCAACAGGATCCTGTCCCCTCCCCAGGATCCGGGGATCTCACGTCTACGCCTCCAGAGTCTGCGGACACAACCTCATCCGATCCTGCCCCCCTCCATAGCCCCCCAGACCGTTCCGATCCCACCCAGGATTTAACTCCGGATTCCGGTCAAGCCCGCAATCTCAATCATCTCGGCAACCCTAGCGATCCCGGTCATTCCGATCGCTCTAGTCCAGTCAACAACCCGGGCAACCCCGGTGCCTTCAGCGACCCAAGGCAGGTTGGTCATTCCAACCAGGCCGATGCTTCGATCGACTCTAGCAAGATTGACTCTAGCAAGATCGACTCTAGCAATATGAGCGACTCAGCCATTCCCCTCTCACCCACGGACCCGCCTGAACAAATTCACGCGCCAGCCTGGGGCAACGATCGATCGGCAACCCAGTTAGCCCCGCCCCTTCACACTGGGTACGAGTCCATACCTCAACCCTCTCCTCTGGCTCCACCTGTCGCTCAACAGGTGGAGCCCGGGCTGTATCCCACTTCTCCAGAGGCCACGCAACCAACCGTGCCGACCCCAACGGGCCTGCTGGCAACGATCGTATCCCCCCAGATCCCCGCTCCCACCCCCCTGGATACCACCCCGAACAAACCCAAAAATCCTGATGAAGAGAAGCCTAAGGCCGATCCAGCTCCCCGCACAGACCTCAGCACAAGTTTCGGCATAGCTCCCAGCCCAAACCCCGACCCGGACTCAGGTACAGCTCTCGGTACAGACCCAGGTACAGGCACAACCCATGGCACCACACCCCCAGCCGAGGTAACCGAGGCCCTCGCAATCCACCCAGAATTGCTCCAAGACCTCGGTGTTCAGGATCCGGGTGTCGGGACCCTCGCTCCCCCGTCCCGATCGACTCGATCGACCGGACCGCGCACCGGGCCTCCTCTCTTCCAACCCCTGATCACCTGGGGTAAAGCCCTCATGGGTACCGCCCAAATCTGGCTCCAACGCTGTAAAACCTGGGTTCAGCGCTATCTCTCCCGGTCCCAATAAGCAATCGTTGCCCGCATCGATCGACTCCCTTTCTCGATCGGTTTACCCTCGGTTTATCCCCCCATGGTTTTGCCCTTTCGTCTTACCATCCCGGTCCGTCTGCTCTTCCCTGCCCACTGGGTAGGCGGGGGTTTGGGGCTTTGGCTCCTTCTGTCCCCCGTCAGCCTCGCCCAATCCTCCCTAACCCTGCCGCCCCAACCGGACCCATTCCCCCCCGTCAGCCCCAACCCCAACAACGCTGGCCCCACCAACCTTGACCTGGAAACCACCACCGGACCCGCTGGACCCGTCCTGTCTCCACCCCCTGCGCCGATCGAGGACGGTATCCCCATCTCCAACTACCTCCTGGGGGTCGGCGATGCCCTTGCCATTAACGTCATCGGCTATCCCGAATTCGCTAGCCAGCAGACTATTCTGCCCGATGGCACCATTAATCTCCCCCTCATTGGACCCCTCCATGTCCAAGGACAAACCCTCGAAGAATTAACCCGCACCCTAACGGAATCGCTCCAGGTCTTTTTGGTCAACCCCGTCGTTAGTCTCAACCTGGGAGAGCAACGTCCAATCCTCATCACCATCACCGGGGAAGTGAACCGACCCGGTCCCGTTTCCTTTGAGGCAATAGGGGGCGGTCTTCACCTGTCCGATGCCCTGATCGAAGCGGGGGGCGTTCGCCGCAGCGCCAACATTAGCCGCATCACGATTCGGCGGCCCCTCCCCCAGGGCCAAGAGCAGCTCCTCGTGGTGGACCTGTGGCAAACCATCCAGGCGGAAATCGCGGGACAAAGTTTGGTCCTGCGGGACGGGGATGTGGTCTTTGTGCCCCAACGCACGGAGGCTGAAGACCTGGATCAACGCCTCATTGCCCGATCGAGTCTTGCCCCCGAAGCGATCCGGGTTCACATTTTGGGAGAGGTGCAGAGTCAAGGAGAACTCATCCTCCCCCCTCACCTCACCCTCTCGGAAGCCTTGGCCATGGCGGGCGGACCGACTCCCGCTTCCCGGACCGCCCATACTACGCTGCTACGCCGTCGGGATGATGGCACGGTGGAAGAACGGCAAATTAATCTCAAGGACTACCGCAATACGGAACAGGTCCAGGATGGGGATATTATCATCGTCTCGAAGCGCTTTATTCCTCGGATCCTGGACTGGAGCCAGCGGGTGGGAACTGCCGTCAGTGGCCCCCTCAGCTTGTTTCGGTTAATTCAACAGGTGGTGAGCAACGACAGCGACAGTAACAACAATTAGGGGTCACCACTATGACAGTCACGATGGTAACCGTTATGGCAACCATTCTGTCCCTGGATTTTGCGGCCTTGGGTGCTGGGGTGCTGGGTGGACTCGCCGGAGTCATGGTGGTCCTCACCGGCACTTTGGGACTGGAGGTTCTCTTGGCCTTACTTCCTGGCCATGCTGCACGCGGCGGCCCTCGATCGGGGCAGTCCCCGGGCGGCGCGCCTGATTTAACCTGGGAACACCTTCGGGTTGCGGTCCTCGTGCCCGCCCACAATGAAGCCTTGCTCATTGGCCCAACCCTGGGGGCGATCGTGCCCCAACTCAAGCCCCAGGACCGGGTGATTGTGGTGGCGGATAACTGCGAGGATGAGACCGCAGCCCTTGCCCGATCGGCAGGAGCCACGGTACTTGAGCGCCACGACTTAGACCGTCGAGGTAAGGGCTATGCCTTGGATTATGGTCTGCGAGTTCTCCAGGCGGATCCGCCGGATGTGTTGCTGATTGTCGATGCGGATTGCCACTGTCATCCTGGCTCCCTGCCCACCTTGGCCCACACTGCCCACCAGACCCAGCGCCCCATCCAGAGCCTTTATCTGCTCGACAGTCCCCCAGATCCGAGCCTCAAAGATCTGATTTCTGCCTTTGCCATGACC
Source organism: Prochlorothrix sp. (assembly GCA_035285005.1). GTDB lineage: Bacteria > Cyanobacteriota > Cyanobacteriia > Prochlorotrichales > Prochlorotrichaceae > Prochlorothrix. The sequence goes on along the minus strand of JAYKIB010000087.1, from coordinate 32,489 downwards.
GTCAAAAACGGGGTGCGGATGCGCGGATTAGGGCGTGTGGGCTGGCCCTGTCCCCTGGGGGGGACTGGCATGGCATTTCCCTGGGCTGCTTTAGCGACGGTGGACTTGGCCAGTGGTCACATTGTGGAAGATATGAAACTGGGCTTAGATTTGGCGATCGCCGGGTATCCTCCGTTGTTCTGGGGGGGAGCTAAGGTCACGGGATCCCTTCCCAGTGGCAGGGCGGCCAGCACCAGCCAGCGCACCCGATGGGAGCATGGACACCTTCAGGTGCTCCGGGATTATGTGCCCGTTTTGTTCGCTACCGCCCTGCGCCAAGGCCGCATCGATTTGGGGGTAATGGCGTTGGATTTGGCGATTCCGCCCCTATCGCTCCTGGTGCTGTTGTGGGTGGGGCTGGCGATCGCCACGGGTCTCCTGGCGGTCTTGGGGGGGAGTGGGCTGCCGCTGGTTTTGATGGCGATCGCTGGGGGGCTACTGTTCAGCGCCATTGCCGTGGCCTGGGCTGGATTTGCCCGTGACCAATTACCAGCCCATAAACTGCTGGCTATTCCCCTTTATATTTTGTGGAAAATTCCCCTTTACTTTAGATTCCTGATTAAGCCCCAGTCGGCTTGGGTTCGCACCCAACGCGATCGACCCCAAGGGGAAAAAGAGACCCGTTCTCAATAGCAGTCCCCCACACAAGGATCAGGGTTTGAGTTGGGCGGTTTCACCGCCCAACTCAATTAATCGAGGTGCCCTTCAACTATGCAGCGGCAACCATTCGGCGGCAACTGCTCAACACCGACACTTCGTAAACCGGCTTGGGTAGACCAACATCGTCTGCCTTGTCCCCTAGAATCGAACACAATCCTTATCCCTGACATACGCCCAAGATCCTGCTATGACTGCGAGCCAGACTTCAACCCCCTTACCCTATAGCCTCAGCGATCGCGACAAAGCCTTTCTCGCTCGCCTTGTGGACTACAGCAACCTCCAGACCCTTCCCGAGATCTGGCCCATTACCGCCGAGAACTTTGGCCACGTTACCGCGCTCCATGCCCCCCACCTCAACCCCGTGGTCCAGCTGACCTACCGGGAACTACTCCAGCAAATTCAGATCGCCGGTGCTGCCTTCCAAGCCCTGGGGATCAAAACCATGAGCGGCAGCGACCTCCCCCCCCGCATTGCCCTCTTTGCCGACAACAGTCCACGTTGGTTTATTGCCGACCAGGGCATGATGACTGCCGGTGCCGCCAACGCCGTCCGCAGCCACCAGGCCGATCGCGACGAACTCCTCTATATCCTGCGCCACAGTGAGGCGGTGGGCTTGGTGGTGGAGAATCAAGCCACCTTGACCAAACTTCGGGACCATCTGGATCCCACCAGCCTCAAATTTATTGTGCTCCTGAGCGATGAAACGCCCGATTCCCTCCCCGGCACCCAAGTCCTCAACTTCAGCCAGCTTCTGGAACTGGGCCAAAGTCAGCCCCTACAGCCCGTCACACTCCACCGCAACAGCCTCGCCACCTTGATCTATACCTCCGGCACCACCGGCCAACCCAAGGGCGTGATGCTCAGCCACGGCAATCTTCTGCACCAAATCAACGTTGCCGGAACGATCGTTCAGCCCGAAGTGGGAGACACGGCCCTGAGCATCTTGCCCACCTGGCATTCCTACGAGCGATCGGTGGAATATTTCCTCCTGTCCCAGGGCTGTACCCAAATCTACACCAGCATTCGCAACGTCAAAACCGACCTTAAAGCCTACGCCCCTCAATTTATGATCAGCGTGCCCCGCATTTGGGAGTCGGTCTATGAAGGGGCCCAAAAACAGTTCCAGAACCAGCCCGAGAGCAAACGGAAACTGATTACCAACTGTTTTAAGCTGAGTGAGAAATTTATCAAGGCTAAGCGCACCTGGCAGGGTCACAATCTGGAGCAATGGCAGCCGGATCCAGTCACACGACTTAAAGCCGGTCTTAAAACCCTCACACTCTGGCCCCTCCACACCCTGGCGGGACAACTCATCTACAAACAAGTCAAGGGCGCGACAGGGGGCAAACTGAAGCAAGTGATTAGTGGCGGCGGATCCCTGGCCCCCCACCTGGAAACCTTTTATGAAACGGTCGGTGTCAGTCTTCTGGTCGGCTATGGCCTCACGGAAACCTCACCGATCCTCTCCGCCCGTCGATCGTGGCGGAATGTGCGGGGGTCTTCGGGATTGGGCGTACCCGGCACCGAGCTGAAGATCGTCAACCCCGAAACGCGGCATCCCCTCCCTCCCGGCGAACGCGGTCTGGTCTTGGCGCGGGGGCCCCAAATTATGCAGGGCTATTTCCAAAATCCCGAGGCCACCACCAAGGCGATCGACCCCGAGGGATGGTTTGATACGGGCGATTTGGGCTATATTACCGCCCAAGGCGATGTGGTTTTAACCGGGCGGGCTAAGGACACGATCGTCCTCAGTAATGGCGAGAATATTGAACCGCAACCGATCGAAGATGCCTGTCTGCGTAGCCCCTATATTGATCAAATCATGCTGTTGGGCCAAGACGAAAAGGCCCTGGCCGCGCTCATTGTCCCCAATCTCACGGTGCTCCAAGACTGGGCAAATAGCCAAAACCTTGTCCTTGACTTACCGGACACCCTAGATCCCCCGGCAACGCCGGATCAGGTCGCAGCTCTCAATCATGAAGCCATTCTCACCCTGTTACGCCAGGAGTTGAATCGGGAAGTGAAGGATCGACCGGGGTATCGTCCCGACGATCGGATCGCAACCTTCTGTGTCGTGGGTGAAGGCTTCACCATGGCCAATGGTCTCTTGACCCAAACCTTAAAAGTGCGCCGCCCCAAGGTCCGGGAACGCTATCAGGCTGAAATTAAAGCCCTATTTGACAAGCCCTAATCCCCAACCGGGTCGTGACAGATAAAATGCCCCACCTCTGCTACGCAGAGGTGGGGCATGCTTCAGAATCGAAGCCATAAACCTAGGCCGTCAATCGGAGACGGTCAATCTAAGCCATAAACGCTGGCTGGTGACGAATCAGGCTCAGGAACTCATCGCGGGTGCGCTGGTCCTCCTGGAAAGACCCCAACATCGCACTGGTCACCGTCCAGGAACCGGGCTTCTGGACCCCCCGCATCACCATACACATGTGGGTTGCTTCCATCACCACCGCCACCCCTTGGGGGTCAAGAATTTCCTGCACTGCCTCCGCAATCTGACGGGTCAGTCGCTCCTGCACTTGCAGGCGACGGCTATACATTTCCACAATGCGAGCCAGCTTACTCAGCCCCACTACCTTTTGCGTCGGGATGTAGGCCACATGAACCCGACCCATAAACGGCAGCATATGGTGTTCACAGAGGCTAAAGGCCGTAATGTCCCGGACCAACACCATCTCATTGTGGCCTTCGTCAAAAATCGCCCCATTGACCAGCTCATCTAAGGACTGGCTATAGCCACTGGTTAAAAAGCGCATGGCTTCAGCAACCCGCTTGGGGGTTTTGAGTAAGCCTTCGCGATCGGGATCTTCGCCAACCCCCAGCAGCATGGTGCGCACTGCCTCCTGCATTTCCGCTTGACCCACCTCGGGGTAGGCAGCGGCCTCGTCCTGGGCCAGGCGGCTAGCCCGGTCGGGACGCACTTCCGGAGACTTCGGAGTCGCTAGCGGCGCATGGCCGTTACTTTGGGTGCTGGGGGTTGAAGCAGAAGCAATAGTCATAGAGTCAAACCTAACGTCAGATGTGAGAAGAGAACAAGATCAAGGGGATTTCACACGGTTAGTGGGCCTGAAATCCTCGCTTAAAGTCAATGGAGTCACAACAGGAGAGCGATCGATCGCAACGGAAAGTGGGCGAGGGAGATTGGCGTTGGGCAGGAATCGTTTGGTAAACCGAGGCAGCTTGGCAAGCCGAGACAGCCGCGCTACTCAGACCGTTAGACCTGACTTCCCTCTGCCCCACGCCCTAGTCCGTGCTTACCTATCTGTGCCTAGAGTGCACCGGCATTGGGGGTTACCACCAAAGACTCAATCACAGAACCAGCCGGAGCAAGGGCCACATGGAGAATAGATTGCGCGATCGTGTCGGGGTGCAGCATTTGGCCCCGATCGAGCTCCACATCCACCGTCTCGGTATCCCACAATGGGGTATTCGTCGCGCCCGGTGCCACCACCGATACCCGCACCCCATGGGCGCGTTCCTCCGCCGCAATGGCTTGGGAGAGAGTCACCAAACCCGCCTTACTGACGCTATATGCTCCCCAACCCGGGAACGGTTGCTGTGCTGCGATCGAAGACAGATTGATAATCGTACTGGAGCCCCGGTGACGCAGGGTGGGCAAAGCACCTTGAATGCAGAGGAATACGCTGGTCAAGTTGAGGTTGATCACCCGCTGCCAGTCTTCCAGCGACATCTGATCCAAAGGGCCAGTGTACGCCATGCCCGCATTGTTAACCAAAATATCCAGAGGACCGTACTGCTCACAGATTTGGGCAACTTTGGGTCGCACTTGCGGTAAATCCGCGAGATCTAGGGGGCAAATCTGCACCTCAATTGAAGTTTGTGCCTGCTGGGCGGATTGTTGGGCTAATTCAGCCACAGATTTGAGGTCTCCCTGGGAGCGTCCGATTAAGATTAGGTCAATGCCAGCCTGGGCAAACGCTAACGCCGTCGATCGACCGATCCCACGACTCGCACCGGTAATCAAGGCGCGTTTCTGTGTTGGAGATGTCATGAATTCCTTATGAACATAGAGGCAGACCAGGGGCGGAATCTGTCGAGCTAGATCCCGAATTCCCTGGTTTCAGGGGGGTAATTCTGGCAAAGCAGTAGACCTAAAACCCCAAAAAGAAGCCAAACTGCGCGAGAGACCCAACTACGTCGCAGCCTATCCCGTTGCTGACTCTAACCAACTTATCTAACCTGCTCAAAAAACCCAAGCGAGGTTCCACAGATTGCAAGCTTGCATGGAGACAGCAAACCTGCTCCCCCATAAACCCTGACACATGGCGACTAGCAGTTGCATGGGGTACAAGTGTTAGGGTCTCCCCCGCTGGAGGCGAGAGATCTCTCACCTCACCTCAGCGTTAGCCGCCATAAAGCTGGATCTGAATTCTTGGTGGATCTACTGAGAGAATGGCCGCCCCATTGCTGAGCACAGACCTGGGAAGTGAATTTTCCCGATCGACGGGAATTCCCATCTCTCTCTGTTTTCACTAACCTGCCCACTGCGACAGGTTGGCGCTGTGGATTGCCTAAGGGGTACCCCGCTTGAGCGGGCAACACACTGACTCTGTTGAGACATGTCGCAGCATGTTACCCCCCACTGCGCAAGGGCCTACCGCTCAGAGCTATCGCTCCGATTGGGGCAGTTGCGATAGAGAGAGGCATGATCAAGGCAGATGAATTGAACACCCACCCCGGATCCTGACACTTGCCTAGGTCATTCTCAAACGTTGAAACTTTTCAAGGATCTCTGGGGTTGGGTGAAGGACAGAACACACCACAGCTTCCCAAAAAAGTAAAGAATTGTTTCTAACCCTTAGTATACAGCACGGTTTGCCACAGTACCGTCCCAGGTCGGAGTTCCCCCGCCCAACGTGGGGCATCCCTGCCACCGAGCCTTGATCGACAGGTGCTGTGATCTACAGATGTTGTATGGCATCTTGCAGCAATCTCCACGGTGTTGTTTTACTGGACGCCACAATGAATCGAGGTGCCCACTGAAGACGCTCAGACTTAAGACTCTAAGAACACTCCAAGCTTTCGGAATTTTTGATAGCGCTGCTCTCGTCGCTGGTCCGGGGTCAACTGGTCTAGGTCCGCCAGGTGCCCCAAAATTGAGTCCTTGAGTACCTTCGCAGACTGCAAGGGATCGGAGTGTGCTCCACCCAGGGGTTCTGGCAGAATGTCGTCAACAATTCCCAAATGCTTCAGATCTGGGGCCGTAATCTTTAAAGCCTCAGCGGCCTGACCGGCTTTCCCCGCATCTTTCCACAAAATCGCCGCACAGGCTTCGGGACTCGCCACGGTATAGACGGAATGCTCAAACATCAGCTGACGATCGCCCACACCAATCCCAAGGGCTCCTCCAGATCCGCCTTCCCCGATCACCGTACAGATAATCGGCACCGCTAACCGAAACATTTCCCGCAGGTTATAGGCGATCGCCTCCCCTTGTCCCTGCTGCTCTGCCTCCACGCCGGCCCAGGCACCGGGCGTATCAATGAATGTCAGAATTGGCATGCCAAACCGATCGGCATGTTCCATCAGGCGCATCGCTTTGCGGTAGCCCCCCGGCGAAGCCATACCAAAATTACGGGCCACATTATCCTTGGTATCCCGTCCCTTTTGGTGCCCCAACAGCAAGACAGCACGCCCATCCAAATGAGCCACACCGCCCACCAAGGCCAAGTCATCCCGACCGCGACGATCGCCATGCAGTTCAATCCAGTCCTCTGTCATCATCTGCACGTAGTCCAGCGTGCTGGGGCGACGGGGATGACGGGCCAGTTGGATGCGCTGGGCCGGAGATAGGCTACTAAAAATTTCCTGCCGCAGCTGAGTCGCCCGCTGCTCTAACTGTTGGATCTGCTGGGACACATCCACCTCATTCTCCTCGGCGAGTGCCCGAATTTGGGAGATTTGGGCTTCTAACTCAACGAGCGGTTTTTCAAAGTCCAACAGAATCGGCTTGCGGGGAACGGTAGACATAAACTCAGGGGGCGATAACTCAGGGGGCGATCGACAAATGCAATCAAACTTTAAAGGTGGAAGAGACCCTCTCGCAACGGGCAAGGCTGAGATGCTGATTTAACCAACCCAGGCCCAGCAGTCTCCACCACAAGCATTTTACGGGTCCATGGCTCCAGACCCATGGTTTGTTTACTAAAGGGCACCTCGATTAATGGAGGCAGGCGGCTTCGCCGCCTGCCTCAACCCTGATTCGACCGCAGTGCAACCCGTCTGGCAACGGACAGAAGCCCTGAGAGGATGTTTGAAAACTTCAGCTCAGGACCCTAGGCCCTGGCAAACTCCCCCTCTCAGTCCCCCATTGCAAAATCCTCAAATATAGCCCTGTTGGCACCAGAACCACACAAGATAAGAGTTGCCTCGCCTTTGGCAGGGCAACTCCCTGTAGCCGATACATTTGCAGGAGGCCGTAACAGGGTGGACTCTGGTGACCCTCTACCCATCACGATCGCCGTTCCCCATTTCTGTTCACAACCTCCGCCATCCTATTGGCAAAAGTCACCTGCCTCAGCCCCCTGCGAGGCCCTAGGGCGTGTCATCAATGACTGGGTAGCGCCTCTACACGTCAGGATGATCGTCGCGGCCAGATTCCTGGTGCCGTCGCACCGAGATTCTTACTTTTGGTGGACTACCCAATTCATGATTACATCGACAGCAGTAAAGGACGAAAGCCATGGCGTACCGAGGATTCCCCAATTTGTTCCATTTTCGCCAGCGTGATCTGATTACGCCCCCAGGAAAAGTTGGTATACCACTTTTCAAACTCCAGAAGCATCGATTCTGCGAAGCATGCAAACAACTGACGCGCCGGGACATCCATGTTGACCGTTTGCATAATTTTCCAGTCAATATCCAGGGAGTGCTCAACAATACCGCCATTCACCACATGGATCCCTGGACGTTGTACCTGGGTTGACAGGTTTTTGGGATAGCCCCCATCGATCAAGAGGCAGGTGTCCTTCAACGTCGCAGCGTCAATTTCCATACCCTTGGGCATACTGGCAACCCAAATAATCACATCCGCCTGGGGCAGGGCATCTCCCACATCCAAAATCTTGCCGCATCCCAGCTCTGCCTGTAGCGCTTCGAGACGCTCCCGGTTGCGGGCCACAAGCAACAGATCCGCCACATCCACACGGGCATTAATCCAGCGGCAAACCGCGCTGCCGATGTCGCCGGTCGCCCCCACCACAGCAACACTGGATTTGCTTAAATCCAGATTTAGCTGCTCGGCACAGCCCTCTAACTGGCGACAAATGACATAGGCCGTATGGGTGTTACCGGTGGTAAAGCGCTCAAAATTAAGCTTAACGTTGCGGACTTGGGGCCGCTCTGACAAGTTAAAGTTTTCAAAAATAATGGAGGAGAAGCCTCCCAATGCCGTGATGTCCAGCCCATTTTTTTGGGCATGGGACATGGCATTTAAAATCTTGCGGATGGCCGTCTTAGCGTAGCGATTGGCCAACATTTCTGGCAAAAAACAAGATTCCACATACTTGCCATGGATCACCTGACCCGTGGCGCTGGTAACGGTAATATCGTCCACAATCAGGGGGGGAGCACTACACCAAAACTCCAAACCTTGATCGGCATACTCTTGATAGCCGAATTCCCGAGCCACAGAGCGGGCATGTTCCAAACTTGTCAGGTGACCAATAAGACCAAACATGATGTCAGTGAAAAAGTTTTGAGGGGCGACCAAGCAGTCCCAGGGCACGGGGCTTGGGGGTGGAAAAGGCAAATTTCCCAGTGGATGACGGAGGGGAGGAACTCTAGTCCGACCCACCGTCGCTTTGCAGCGGCCCAGCTAGACCTGTAACCTTGAGCCTGAAATTCAGGTTGAGCCCTCAGATGCCACAGGGAAACCGAGCCCAGGACTGCTTGAGACAGACCGTAAGCTTTAAGCGGCTGCCAGTCCATGCATGGACAGACGAACCAGCTCACGCTTATTGAACCCGATGTTCTCAAGGGCCTCGCCGTACTGAATCATAAAGTCCTCCACCAAAGCTTCCTTCTCCATACCCAGGATTGCAGCATCTTCCGCAACTTGGTTGAGCATTTTCCAGATCAGGGGCAGGTTTTGGCGGTTGGCTTCTTCCAGCTCTTGTTTCGACGAATCAAAGTTCGCTTTGAGCCATTCTTCACCAAAGTTCAGGTGGGTATATTCATCTTTCACCACCCCTTCGGTAATTTTGCGAGCAAAGGCATCCGCTACGGGAATGTAGATGTTATAAGCCGCGATCGCAAAGCATTCAATGATGAGGGACTGGATGAGCAGACAGGTAACCAACTTGCCCTCAGCGGCGGCTGTTTGGAAGTTGCTATGGAGTTCGGCAAAAAACTCCTGTGCAAAGTCCATATCTGGGGTAACCTCCAGATTCCGACCGCAGGCTTGGAATCCCTTTTTGTGACGACTTTCCATTTTGGCAAGCCGGTTGAGGTCGCTCTCGTGGTTAGGCAGAAGCGTCGTTAGACTGAGATAGTTCTCGTAGGCTTCTTGCTCTCCCTCAATCACAATGGCATTGATGCGGCTGTAGGCATCTTTGTAGGTAGGGCTTTGGTAGTCCATTTCAAAGCTAGCCTCAAGCTGCTGCATAGGTTTACCCCTCTCCTTATAGATACTTTTGTGAAACAACTTATGGGCACCTCGATGAATCGGGTTGAGCGGCTTCACCCCCCAACCTAACTTTGATTCCCGGGTGGGGCACTGGACGAAAATTTGGCTTTTTCGAGGTGCCCTTATGTGCAAGATGTGCAAGAGATGAAAGCGCTTTACCAAAGACCGGGGGGTCACAACGGGGGAGCGAAAGATAGGCCAACCCGAACCCCTCACGCTGACCTGCGAGGGTTCCGAGAATGGGGAACGACCCCTTAAACCCTGTTGGATCGGTAGGTCTTGGATCCCGACGCTTGTTTAGAAACACAACACCCTGGTCCCGACGGCTCAATTTTGCTGAATCTGGAAACGCAGCATAGCGCCTTTAGGGTTGGGAATACCGTGTCTCTCGCCACGTCTTGCGAGTAAAAATAGACTGGATTCTGAGTCCGAGGTCAGTCTTTACTGTACACTCTAGCGGCTTTTTTATAGTTTTGTAATGACAATACTCCAATCTTAGCCCATCCCTGGTATCGGCGCGGTTTTTTCTACGGACTCCCCGGTTAGCCACAGGTAGACCCTTGGGAGAGTGCGATCTCCAGCGTTGTTTGGGGACAATTCGGAGCGGGGAACAAGCGCAGAAACTGGCCTCAATCTGGCCAAGGCGAGACAGTCTTTTATGGCTAGGGTTAGTTTTTTTTATGCGTTTGGGGCGGTTGAAAGTGGTGGACGGCGGTGAGCGCTTGGACCCAACCCTGGGCCAGGGAGGTGAGAATCCGATCGCCCTTGTCCCGTGAGGCTGTGGTGGGATCCCCGAGCACTCCGCTTTGGCTCAGATCCTGAGTTGCCCAGGCAAAGGGCAGGCGACCTTCCAGGGACAGCACGCCGTCCGTGGGTAAGCCCTGGGGATATTCCGCGATCGCGGCTTCCGGGTGAACCTGGTCCGGCAGGAGGGCTAACAGCAGGCTGGTTTCCGCATCCCCCGCATGGATCCCCAACTCCTGTTCCCGGGGGGTGAGCCATTGGGCAACGGTGTTGGGCACGTTCCACACAAACCAGGGGAAGATCCAAAAATCTGCGTAGCGTAGGTGCAGATCCCGCGCCACAATTTCAAGGACCTGGGGCTGTCCACCATGGCCATTGATAAACACCCAGCGCCGAAACCCAGCCCGATACAGACTGTCTCCGATATCCATCAGGGTTTGGGCAAGGGTTTCAGCTCTGAGGGTCAAGGTGCCGGGGAAGTGGAGATGTTCGTTGGATTTGCCGTAGTAGAGGGGCGGCAAGGCGTAGGCGGGGATGGCCGGATCTAATTGCCCTAGGGCTCGCCCCAGGACGCCGAGGGCGATCGTGGCATCCACGGCGAGGGGGAGATGGGGCCCATGCTGTTCGATCGCGCCGATTGGCTGGATGATCACCACCTGATCCTTGTGGGGCATATCTCGGATGTGGGTCCAGGGCAGGTAAGCAAAGAAGCGATCGGGGGGCAGGTAGCCGTGGAGCATGGCTCGTCTCGGGTGAACAGCATGAAGGAGTAAAGCACTATAAGATGGGAGAACGCAAAGACCAGCCTCAACTTCTGAGAATTTTCATATGTCAGTTTTAGCCACGATCGGCGTTCTCGCGCTTTTAATTACCGTTCATGAACTGGGGCACTTCCTCGCCGCACGGCTCCAGGGCATCTATGCCAACCGTTTTTCCATTGGATTTGGGCCGGTGGTCTTGAAGTACCAGGGCAAACAAACCGAATATGCGATTCGTGCTTTTCCCCTGGGGGGCTTTGTGGGCTTTCCCGATGATGATCCGGACAGTGAGATTGCACCGGATGATCCCAACCTCCTCCGCAACCGTCCCGTGGCCGATCGGGCGATCGTCATCAGTGCCGGTGTGATCGCCAACCTCGTCTTTGCCTATTTTGTGTTGGTGTCCCAGTTTGGACTGGTGGGCGTTCCCAATGGCTTCAACTACCAACCGGGCGTTGTCATTCCCCAGGTCGTGGGGGAGAATTCTGCGGCGGCGGTGGCCGGGATCCAGGCGGGAGACATTATTTTACGGGCCGATAATCTGGTGTTTGAGGGCCAAGACGGTGGTGTGCAAGCGCTGGTGGATAAAATTAGCAGGGCACCCGAGGAAACGATCGAACTAGAGGTCCAACGGGGGCGGCAAACCCTGCTGCTCACGGTGGTCCCGGATCTCACCGCCGATGGTCAAGGCCGGATTGGGGTTCAGTTAGCCCCCAATGGTACCCTGCTCTATCGCCGTCCCGAAGGCTTGGTGGAAGTTTTTGCCCTGGCCGGAAATCAGTTCCAGGATATGCTGTTCCGCATTATCCAGGGTTTCCAAATGCTGATTACCAACTTCCAGGAAATGGCCTCCCAGGTGGCAAGTCCCGTCAAGATTGTGGAGTGGGGCGCCAATATTGCCGAGGCGGATTCCGGGAATCTTTTCTTTTTTGCGGCCTTTGTCAGTATTAACCTGGCGGTGGTGAATATTTTGCCCCTCCCAGCCCTGGATGGCGGCCAACTGGTCTTCCTAATTATTGAAGGGTTGCGGGGTCGTCCCCTGCCCACCCAGGTTCAGGAAGGTGTTATGCAAACTGGGTTCTTGCTGTTGGTGGGTCTCGGGGTGTTTTTGATTATTCGGGATACGGCTCAGCTTCCCGTGCTGCAACAGTTATTCCAGTAGATCACCAGGGCACCTCGATTAATCTAAGTTTTCATCCCGTGATCCACGCAAGAATCAGGGTTGTGGCGTGCGGCTCTGCCGCACGCCACAATTAATTGGGGTGCCCACCCGTGGGCACCCCGATTAATCTAAGTTTAATCTAAGTTTTCATCCCGTGATCCACGCAAGAATCAGGGTTGGGCAGCTTCGCCGCCCAACCCACTGAATTGCAGTAGAGCATCGGGAAAAGAGGGTGGGGGCTTCCAAAGTAAACGGTCCCCGCTGTCGCAGGGTACGAGTTGGGAAATAAAAGTTGGGAAACCAAAAGTCCGGTAGCCAAAAACCTGGTAGCCAAAAATCTGGTGGCCAAAAACCTGGTGACCGCAAGCCCGGTAGCCAAAAGTCCGGTAGCCAAAAATTGAGTCGCCGCAAATCCGGGAAGCAAACACTGGGAGCTAGAAAACAACGTGCCCTGGAAATTTTGACCCGGCTGAAGCGACTCTACCCCGATGCCACCTGTTCACTGACCTATGAAACGCCCGTGCAGTTGCTGGTGGCCACGATCCTGTCTGCCCAATGCACTGACGATCGGGTCAACCTGGTTACGCCGCCCCTGTTTCAACGATTCCCCGACGCTGCGGCCCTGGCGGGAGCCGATCGATCGGAACTGGAAACCCTGATCAAGTCCACGGGGTTCTATCGCAATAAAGCCAAACATATCCAGGGGGCCTGCCACAAAATTGTGACGGAGTTTGGGGGGGAGGTGCCCCAGCGCATGGAGGAGCTGCTGACCCTACCGGGTGTGGCCCGAAAAACGGCCAATGTGGTTTTGGCCCATGCCTTTGGACTCAATCTAGGGGTCACGGTGGATACCCATGTGAAGCGATTGAGCGGACGGTTGGGCCTGACCCAGTACACGGATCCGATCAAGGTGGAGCGAGATTTGATGAAGCTGCTCCCCCAGCCCGATTGGGAAAACTGGTCGATTCGTCTGATTTACCATGGTCGAGCTGTCTGTGCGGCCCGCAAGCCCCTGTGCGATCGTTGCCAACTGGCCGATGTGTGCCCACAGATGGAGGTAGGTCGATCGACCCCTGGGTCGGCCAAGTCCGTAAAAACTACCCCTGCCACGGCAGCGTCGGTCGCTTCATCTTAAGTTTTTCCCCGAGTCTATCAGCCAGGTTGAAGCGGTCCCGTTACGGGTATCGGTCAGCGATAGGATGGGACGTTGGCGCGTGCGAGGGGACATTGCGACCCAGGGCAGGGCAACAAAGCACCAGGGCCAGGGGATTCTTAAAAGAATCCCCGCGTCAATCCGAGGGTTAGCTGTCCTGGGCTAGGGTGAGAAGGCCGTCGTCCGGGGTAACCGCGATCGACTGCTCTGGGATCCACTGAATTCCAATAGAGCCGCAGGTGAGCCCCGCACGGCAGATAACGACGATTGCGGTGGAGAGCCCATGTGTCTTGCAGTTCCCGGTCAGTTGGTGAGTCTTGAAGACCACGCCGATCCCCTTCAGGTCAAAGGCAAAGTGAGCTTTGGGGGGGTGCTCCGCGAAGTAAGCCTTGCCTATGTGCCCGAAGCCCAGGTGGGTGACTACCTCGCGGTCCATGTGGGCTTTGCCCTCAGTATTGTTAGCCCCGAGGAAGCCCAGCAAACCCTGCAGGAGGTGGCACTGTTGGAGCAGGTTTAGCCTGTTGTTGATCCGTTCCCCCGTGGGAGGAACGGGCCAGAGGCCCGCGCCACAACGGCCCTACCGAAACTGTCCTGTAACGGCCCTACCGAGGGCTAGCCGGGACAGCTAACCGGAACAGCCATCTATCGGCACCTGTGAAAGGCACCCGACAGAATTGTTTGAGAGCTGCCCATGAAATTTGTTGATGAATTCCGGGATGGACACAAAACCCAGGCGATCGCCCAAGCCCTCGATCGTCTGGTGACCCGTCCCTGGACCCTAATGGAAATTTGCGGGGGCCAGACCCACGCCATTGTGAAGTACGGACTGGATACGCTGCTTCCCCCCCCGTTAACCCTCATTCATGGTCCCGGATGCCCCGTCTGTGTCACGCCCAGCACCCTCATTGATCAGGCGATCGCCCTGGCCCAACAGCCCCAGGTGATCCTATGTTCCTTTGGCGACATGTTGCGGGTTCCTGGCTCAGGAGTAGACCGGGATTTTAGCCCAGCCCTTGCGCCGGAACCCAAGCCCGAATCAGGGCCAGGAGCTGCACCAGAGGCCGAGACCGAGCCGATCGACCTCGCCTCGCCTAATATCGTCTCGCCTAATATCGCCTCGCCGGATATCCTCCCGCTCGACTTACTCAGTGCCAAAGCTGCCGGGGGCGATGTGCGGATGGTTTATTCCCCCTTGGATGCGGTGAAACTGGCCCAGGACCATCCCGATCGCCAGGTGGTCTTTTTTGCCGTCGGCTTCGAGACCACGGCCCCCACCACAGCCCTCGCCGTCCACCACGCTAAAACCCTTGGTTTAACGAACTTTTCCCTGCTCTCCTCCCATGTGTTGGTACCACCCGCCATGGAAGCCCTGCTGTCTTCGCCCCAGTGCCAAGTCCAGGGCTTTTTGGCGGCGGGTCATGTGTGTACTGTCATGGGCTATGGCCAGTATCCGCCGATCGCCCAGCGTTACAGAGTCCCGATCGTCGTCACCGGATTTGAGCCGCTGGATGTGATGCAGGGAATTTATAAATGTGTGCAGCAGTTGGAGGCTGGACAAGCGGCTGTGGAAAATCAATATGGTCGATCGGTGCGACCCGAGGGGAATCCAGCGGCCCAGGCAATGTTAAATCAGGTCTTTGAAGTAATCCCGCGTCAGTGGCGGGGACTGGGGGAAATTCCCGCCAGTGGCCTGGGACTGCGATCGGCCTATCGTGAGTTTGACGCGGCCCATCGATTCCGTTCCTCTCTCCCCACACCGGCTAGCAGCCCCAGCACAAGCCCCTGTATTAGCGGCCAAATTCTTCAGGGTCTCCGCAAGCCCCCCCAATGCCCTGCCTTTGGCACCGCCTGTACGCCCGAAACGCCCCTGGGTGCCCCCATGGTGTCCTCGGAAGGTGCCTGTGCAGCCTATTTCCGATACCGTCAGGCCCAAGCGCCAACGACCCCCCAGACCCAGTCGCTGGTGTCCACACCTGTCCCTCCCCAGCCTTCGGATCGCGCCTTGGTTCCCCATTAACTGGGTCTACGATAACTGGGTCTAGGATTCAAGGGCCGATCGCAAACTGGGTCTAGGATTCAAGGGCCGATCGCAAAAATGGCGGATCACGCAAAAATGGCCCATCCTCGAGAAATTTTGAGTCTGTCCAGCACTCGCTTATATTGCTATAGTCTTTAACGAAGACTGGGAATCAGGTCTGGCTACCGGGCTGAGAATGGGGAGTATAGTCGCAAAAGGGTTTCACTCCCCGCGTGATACAGGTATAAAACTAATGAAGCTACACTTCACGGGAGCAACGGATAAGGGGCTAGTTCGTTCTAGTAACCAAGATTCGTTTTTTGTCGATCCAGAGGGTCGGTTTTTTATCGTTGCCGACGGTATGGGGGGCCATGCGGGGGGGCAAGAAGCCAGTGCCCTCGTCACCCAAATTATTCGTGACCACCTCTTAACCCATTGGGATAGCACCGACTCCTCACCAGATTTACTACGGCAGTCGATTGTGCGGGCCAACGAAGCAATTTTGCAGGATCAGCTCCTGCACCCGGAACGATCGGACATGGGGACCACCGTTGTGGTCGTCCTATTCCGGCCCTTCCCCGAGACCGAAGACGAAGCGCCCCAGCCCTGGTGTGCCCATGTGGGAGACTCTAGGCTGTACCAACTGCGTGGCGCACAACTGAGCCAGGTCACCGAAGATCACACCTGGGTCAGTCGAGCGGTCAAACTGGGCAATATTACCCCTGAACAGGTGCGGGTTCATCCTTGGCGACATGTGTTGTCCCAATGCCTGGGCCGGCCGGATCTCCTTCAAATTGATGTCCAGCAGTTGATGGTGCAACCGGGCGATCGGCTGCTGCTCTGTAGTGATGGCTTGACGGAGGAGTTGGGAGATGACCAAATTGCCCAATTCCTCAAGCAAATTCGTGCCTGTGGTATGGCCACGGAGGCCCTCATCAATGCTGCTAAGGATCGCGGAGGACGGGACAATATCACGGTGGTGGTTGTAATGGCGGACATGCACGAAGAGTAACCAGCCCATCGAGATCCGGGCACACAGGTCTGGGTCAGTCGGTCCCATATATCGATACACCGCACCCCGGCACCCTAAATTCCGGCGCATCAGTCTCGATACACCGCACCCCGGCACCCCAAATTCCGGCACATCAGTCTCGGTCAGCAGATCTCGGCACCCCAAATCCCGGTAACCATCAGCTGCACCTATCCTTAACCTCAAAAGTTTCCGGCAGAGTAACACCCGATCCCCATCCTCCATTACTCCCGCTCCCATGTCCTGGTTCCCCACTGGCGGACTGCGCTCCCTCTGGCACCATTGCCAACGGCTTGTCCATCTTCCATCCCTGCCTTCTCCACGGGTAACCCAACCTCACCAAGATTCCCAGTCTCCCCCAGGGCAATCTCACCGTCTCCACCCATCCCGGCGATCGAGCAAAGCTAGCCGGTTGAACCCAGAACCATCACGTCACACGGTTTTGTCGGGGGTTGTCTTGTGGTGCTTACAGGTGTTGCGATCGTGCCTACCGTTGCGTCTTTCGGGTGCCGATGCCGTCCGGCATCAGGCTCGGGATCAATCGCCCAGTCGTTACCCACCCGACACGGAAACGTACCCCTCCCCAAGCCACGCGATCGGAAATCACACCTCCGAAGACCGATCGCCCAGTCGGTACCCGATCGGAAATACTGCCTCCGCAAACCGATCGCCTCGGTCCCGATCGACCTGGACTCCCCCCCCGCCAAACCAGCCCTGGATCCAGCACCAAATCCAGAACCTTCGCCAAACCCTAGCATGGCAAACCCGCTCCTGGTTCCAGACCAAACAAATGGCAGTTCTGGAATCTTGCCTCATTGGAGTCGTATCAGGACTCACCGCCGTCCTGATCAAGCAAGGGGCTAACAGCATCAGCACCTGGCGTGCCCAACAAGCCGAGCAAAATTTACTGTGGTTGCCCGTCATTGGCCTCGTCGGCGGATGGCTAGCCGGACTGTTGACCGCAAAATTTGCCCCGGAGACCAAGGGCAGCGGCATTCCCCAGGTCAAAGCGGCCCTCGCGCGGGTGCCTGTTGCCTTAAACTTGCGGGTCGCGATCGTCAAATTGTCCAGCACCATGCTCGTGCTTGGCTCTGGCATTATCCTCGGTCGCCAAGGCCCAACCGTCCAGGTGGGGGCGGCCCTCGCCGCCCAACTGAGCCAATGGGTGCCCACATCCCCCGACTATCGTCGCCAAATGATTGCCGCCGGTGCCGCCGCCGGACTCGCCGCCGGGTTTAATGCGCCCATTGCCGGCGTGCTTTTTGTGGTGGAAGAACTCCTCCAAGACGTGTCCGGCCTCACCCTGGGCACCGCCATTTTGGCCTCATTCATCGGGGCGGTGGTGTCGCGTCTCTTGGGCGGACAAGGCTTACAGTTTTTTTCCACTCTGCCTCGGGAAGCGGTCAACCTCACCATCCAGGAGCTTCCCCTCCTGCTGCTCTTGGGAGTCCTCGCCGGGGTACTCGGGGGCCTCTTTAGTCGAGGTGTCTTAGCCAGTCGCTTTCTCTACCAGCGGTTCTTGCCCTGGAACTTACCGGGACGGGTGGCGGTGGCCGGTCTTCTTTCGGGCTGTGTGGCCCTGCTGTTACCCCAGGAACTGCGGGATAACGTGGGCCTACGGGATTGGTTGGTGGAGGGTGGAGCCACCTGGCAACTGACGGCTTTGGCCTTTCTCTCCCGCTTTGGCCTGGTGTTGCTCGCCACGGGCTCGGGTGCATCCGGGGGGTTGTTTGCCCCGGCGCTGGTGCTGGGGGCTTCCCTGGGCTACTTCGTTGCCCTCCAGGCTGAGCTGATCCAATCGCTCTTGCCCAGCAGTTGGGCGATCGCTGCCATGACCATCAGTTCCCCCGCCACCTATGTCCTCACGGGCATGGGTGCTTTTTTCAGTGCGGTGACAAAGGGGCCGATTACGGCGATCGTGATCGTGTTTGAAATGAGCAGCAACTTCAATCTGGTTCTGCCTTTGATGATTGGGTCAGTCACGGCCTACGGCATTGCCAATTGGATTTCTCCCGGCTCTATTTACGATCGCCTCCTCCAGGACAGCGGCCTGCTGGTCAAAAAATCGAACGATCGACCCGCGCCCCAACTCTCGGACTGGGACAGTCTCCAGGCCAGTGAAGTGATGCAGCGCCAAGTCGAGACCCTGGACTATGAAGTGACCCTGGCAGCGGCCCAACGCATTTTTGCGGCCTCGAATCATCGGGGCTTCCCGGTTCTGGAGGAGAACCAGCTGGTGGGCATTTTGACCCAAACCGATGTGGCCCATGCCAAGCATTACGCCAGCAACACCCCGATCGGGACCCTGATGACCCATCATCCCGTCACAGTTCAGCCCAACGATAGCCTCGCCCATGTGCTCTATTTACTGAATCAACACCAAATCAGCCGCCTTCCCGTCACCGATGGCCGCAAGCTGGTGGGGATCATCACCCGCGCCGACATCATTCGGGCCGAAGTTAAACAACTCACGGGGAGTCACTGTACCCTCGCAGCCCACACCCAGCCCTCCTATGTGGTCTACCAAACCCGTGCCCCCGCCGTGGGTCAGGGTCGTCTGCTGGTCCCCCTCGCCAACCCTGCCACCGCTCCCACCCTGTTGCAGTTGGCCGCAACCCTCGCCCGCGATCGTCACTATGAGCTAGAGTGCCTCAGCATCATCACGGTTCCCCCCGGTCGCCCCCCCGCTGAAACCCCCGTTGATGTGGAGGCGAGTCGCGCTCTCCTCCACCAGGCCATGGATTTGGGGAACCGCTGGAACCTACCGGTTCATACCCAGGCGCGGGTCACCCATGATGTGGCCCAGGCCATTCTCGATACGGTGCGGGAGCGCAATATTGATTTGACCCTCATGGGCTGGAAGGGTCGCAGTCGCAGCACCGATCGCGTGTTTGGTAACACGATGGACACCCTGATTCGCCAAGCCCCCTCGGAATTAGTGCTTGTGAAGCTGGGGCAACGCATTTGCCCCGCCCCCGGTTCCCCCCCGAGCATGGGCGCTGGTGCCTTGCTCCCCCTCCCCCTCGATCGGTGGTTGGTCCCCTTGGGCGGCGGCCCTAATGCCCAACAGGCCCTTGCCCTGCTGCCTTCCCTCATTTCCCTCAGCCCCACGCCAGAAATTACCCTCTGTAGCATCGATAAACCCGGCCAGCCTCCCCATCGCCCCCTGCTGCTCCAGGGACAACAGCGCCTCAAACGCCAGGGGGTTACCTGTCCCATCACCACGGTGACGACGGTGGACGTGGGGGTCAGTGATGCCATTCTGCGGCTCGCGGAAACCGATCGATCGGATGTGATTGTGCTGGGGGCAAGCCAGGACGGGCTGCTCCAACAAACCCTGGGGGGCAATATTCCCGAAGCGATTGCCCGCCAGAGTCCCCAAACGGTCCTCGTGGTTCGCACGCGCCCAGAGATGGAGTAGCCCATGGGATTACCCCAAACGCGCTGCCTCCACCTGGGCCAAGGCCACAAGGGGAGCGGTAACGGCCCGTAAAATCCGATGTCCCAGGGACACGGGCCTAAAACCGGCCTCGATCGCCGTTTCAATTTCAGCCACCGTCCAGCCCCCTTCCGGACCGATCGCCAGGATAATCTCCGGCGGCTTCGCTGTTTCAGCCTCGTGTTCTAGGTCTCGCTGCACACATTGACAGAGGGAAGATAGAGGCGATCGATCGGCCCATTGCGCCGATAAACCTGCCAGATCCCGCGCCACACAAAGGTAGCGAAAGCTAGGTTCCGGTAACTCCGTTAAGGCTGTCCGGAAAGGGTGGGGCGGCCGTACCAGCGGAATTTCACGTCGTTCGCACTGCTCCGCTGCCTCCTGGGCAATCCGCTGCCATCGATCGGGCTTGGTCCCGGTCTTCTTCCGGGTCGCATCTCCGGCGCTTGCTCCCCCCGGAAGCCCGCCCTTAGACTGACCTGCCTGGGCCTTGGGCTTGGGGATCGTTCGATCGCTAAACACCGGTCTAATCTGCCCCACTCCCAACTCCGTCGCCTGTCGCACCACCTCATCAAATCCCGTTTTCGGTAACGCTGCAATGAGTGTAATCTGAACTGGCTCTGGCGGGAGTTCCGGTAATCGATCGCCCAGCAGCAGTCGATCGCCCCCCGTCTCCAACACCGCCAACCAGCGCTCCCCTGTGGCTAACTGAGCCACGATCGTGGCCCCCGCTTTCAGGCGCAAAACCTTGGTCAGATAATGACGCTGTTCTCGATCGAGCTGGGCAACCCACAGCCCCGATGGCCTAGTCCCGGACGGTTCCGGGGCATCGGACAAAGAGGCACGGAACGACGAAGAATCAGGCCGCAGCAAACTTGATGATGGATCATCAAGGGGCCGATGGGGGGAATCCCTAAGTTGGGTAGGATCGAGAAAAATCCGGTTCATAGCCCGAAAGTCTTGAGAGCGTGCCAGAGCATCCTACCCCTAACTCTGCCCCGACCTTGATCCTCGATCGTGGCCAGCGACAATTAACCTGGCATCAACCCACATCAAGATCACCGAGACCGCCGAAACCCCCGAGACCGTCGATGACCACTTACGATCGAATCTATGCGGTTGTCCGCCAAATCCCCCCCGGCACCGTTGCGACCTATGGCCAAGTGGCAGCACTCGCCGGATTACCAGGACGGGCGCGCCTGGTGGGCTATGCCCTATTTCGGGTCACCTTGCCCAGTACGGATATTCCCTGGCACCGCGTCATCAATGCCAAGGGCGAAGTTTCCCATTCACCCCAGCGACGCGGCACTGACCACATCCAAGCTCAACTGCTGGCAGACGAGGGAATTGAACGGGAAGCCAATGGGCGTATTAATCTGCGGCGCTATGGCTGGACTCCGCCCGGGGAAAAAACAGGCCCGAGTGAAGAAAGCGCAACCGAGTGCATCCCGTTTTGGAAGCCCTCACTCTAAATCCCTATAGCCACTATCAGAGACTCCTAACAGGTGAGGTGGGCACCTCGAAAAACTCAAATTTCGACCGCAGTGCCCACGGCAGAATTAGGGTGGGTTGTGGCAGGTGGCGAAGCCGCCTGCCACAATTAATCGAGGTGCCCAGGTGCCTATCAGGTATAGTGAAGAGCTAGTTTTGTTATCCCCCCATGGTCTTTTCGATCGCGCCCCACCCCGACGATACGCACCTGAGTGCCTACGATTACGACCTTCCCCCCGATCGCATTGCCCAGAATCCCGTCGTTCCCCGCGATCACTCCCGCCTCCTTGTGGTCACCTCTCCCCACAGCCAGGTCCATAGTCACTTTTACGACCTCCCCCAGTGGCTCCAGCCCGGTGACCTGTTGGTGCTGAATAATACCCGCGTGATTCCGGCTCGGCTTCGGGGCCACAAAGTTACCCCACCGTCTAGCCACTCCCCCCTGGCCCCAGATCTGGCCCAGACTTTGCCCCGAGGGGCCGCGATCGAAGTCCTGCTTTTGGAGGAAGTGGGCCTCAACCGTTGGCTTGCCCTCGTTAAACCCGGGCGCCGCCTCAAACCGGGCACTTGGGTGGTCTTTTGTACGGAATCCGGGAGCCGCCAAGACACACAGGATCCAGGCCAAACTTCAGACCCGGCTCCAGACACAAATTCAGGCAAAAATTCAGGCAAAAATTCGAGTAACAATCCAGACCTAGCTTCAGACACAACTCCAGGCAAGACTGCAGGCCATAACTCAAGCACTGCCATGACTCTGGTGGCCCAAGTCCTCGAAACCGATGCCGCCACCGGCGGACGCATCCTCCAATTCACCCCCCCCAGCGATCGTAATCTCTGGGACTGCTTCCATCACCTGGGCCAAGTGCCCCTGCCGCCCTACATTACGGACAGCACAGCGGACCCCGAGCAATATCAAACCGTCTACGGCAGTCAGCCCGGAGCCGTCGCCGCCCCCACCGCCGGCCTCCACTTTACGCCGGAACTGCTGGCCCAGCTCAAGAGCCAGGGCATTGACCACACCACCATCACGCTCCATGTGGGAGTCGGCACCTTTCGACCGGTGGAGGTGGAAGAAATTACCCAACATGACATGCATGGGGAATGGGTGGAGGTCTCCGCAGAAACCGTAGCCAAAATTGATGCAACTCAGCGGCGGGGGGGCCGAATTATTGCCGTGGGCACAACGGTGACCCGTGCCCTGGAGGGGGCAGCCCAGGCTACGATTCCCCAGCACGGCAAGCTCCAACCCCATCAGGGTAAGGTGAATTTATTCATTTATCCCGGCTATTCCTGGCAAGTGGTTGCAGGATTGATTACCAATTTCCACCTGCCCCGATCGAGTTTAATGATGCTGGTCAGTGCCCTCATTGGTCGGCCTCGCCTTTTGGATCTCTACGCTCAAGCGGTGGCGGAGTCCTACCGATTCTATTCCTTTGGAGATGCCATGCTCATCCTGCCGGAAGCACGCCCTCGTTAGTCTGGCAGTCGCCCAGCGTCGCCCAGCGTTACCCCGTTTCGTTCAGTTGCGGCGGACCCGGCGGGAAGTGGGCCTTCCCTATGCCAGGGCCAGACCTTTCCGGTCTCACCCGATCGCCGCACACGTCCCCATCGCCCCACCTCTTACAAAATCTCCCGGGTGCTTGATTGCGACGAACGCTTAGATGAGTGGGGTGGGATACACTTTGATCCCTGTACCTCATACAACTGATAGCCATCGTCGGGCACCTCGATTAGGGGTGGCGGGCAACTGCGCCGCCCGCCACCCCCCTACTGATGCCGTGGATACTGCGGTAGAAACTTGAGTCTTTCGAGGTGCTCCATAGAACCTTAGGGTATTGTGTCTATCGGGTGTCCCGTTCTGGTGTCCAGCCATGCATACTGCTCAAACCACGGCCCAGGGTCGCATCATCCGCTTCTATCCGCTCAAAATTTGGTGCCTGTGCTTGTTTTTGGCCACCTTGGGCCTGGGTACCATGGTGGGTTTGGGACGTGTAACAACCCTATCCTGTAACCGCATTACCCCCTGGGCAGGAACCTGCGTGATCGAGTCTTTGGGCCTGGAGGGCGATCGGCGCCAAACCCTAGCCCTCGCCACCGTACACCGGGCACGCTTAAATACCACCGCCTCGATCGTCCTGGACACCAGCAGCGGTCCCATTCCCCTCACCGCCCCCCTCGGCAGCAACCCCAACCTCAGCCGCGCCCTGGTGGTCAACCAAATCAATCAATTCCTTGCCAATCCGGTGGCCATTCGCCTCACCTTCCAAGATGATGGTCGCCCCTTTGCCTATCCCTTTGGGATTATTTTCCTCCTCGGCAGCGGGACTATTTTGGTTTTGTTCGGCCCGATCGTCTCCTACGAAGTCGATCGATCGATCGCTTTATCCTCACGCGCCAGTCCCTCCTCAGCACCGAAACCCAACGCTACCCCCTCCATAGCATTAATCACATCCAGCTGGATGCTGCTCACCCTCCCCAGCCCGACTTCACCGGTTGTCGCCTCTACCTCATCCTCCACTCCGGCCAATATATTCACCTCTCCCCCCGTTACTTCCTCAGCTACCCCGATGCCGCTTGGGCTGTCCAGCAACTCACCCCTCTCACCCCCCCGTAAGCGCCTTAGCCCTTCCAGTCTAAATCCCGAGATCTCCCGTCCTATGAGTTAAGTATTGTTACCCCAGCATGATATGATGGCCACTGGCCTAGGACATTAAGACTTTTGGGAATCAGGAACAGCAACAGGCTTGAAATTTTCAGCACTGTCACCGCAATTCCCGGTTCCTCTGAAAGAAGGCCAATGGCGTTGACTGGTGTTTCGGAGTTTTGTGAGCTTGGCCGATCCTGCGCTGCCCTCTTCCTTAGACGAGTCAGACCCTAGCCCCAGCGTTACCTCCTCGGAGACCCCTGGGGAGAGCGTGGATTCTGCCGCTGCCATGGCAGATTACTATGCTCTGCAACAAGAGCTGGTTCTGACCACCCTAGGGATTACGGCCATCGTTTTAGTCAGTACCTGGTGGTTTTACGGCCAATTCACGGCCCTAAGCTATCTTCTGGGCGCTTGCACCGGTTTAGTCTACCTCAGGCTCTTGTCCCGCAGTGTGGGGCGACTCAATACCTCGGGCCAATCCACCGGTAGCCAAACCCGCCTTGCTCTGATTGCCGGTCTGGTCATTGTAGCGACCCAGTGGGAACAACTGCAGTTTCTACCGGTTTTCTTGGGTTTTCTGACCTATAAGGCGGCCTTAATTGTTTATACCCTCCGAATCACCCTAGTACCCTGACAGATTTCTTAGAAAGCTGGGGTAAAGGTTGCTACAAGATTGCAATTGCGATCGCCCTAACGCAGATCCTGAACGCTTTGTTTTCAACAAGCCTGATGGCGATGGAGTAACCCGTTCATGACCATCCCAACGCTCTTTAACACTAATCTTATTTTGCCCCTCGCCGAGCTAGAAGTGGGAGAGCACTTCTACTGGGAGATTGGCAGTTTGCGTCTTCACGGCCAGGTGTTTTTGACCTCTTGGTTTGTGATTGTAGCGCTGCTGCTGCTGTCCGTGCTAGCAGGCCGGAACCTTCAGCGGGTTCCCAGTGGGCTACAGAACATGATGGAGTATGTTCTGGACTTTATTCGGGATCTCACAAAGACCCAAATTGGTGAAAAAGAGTATCGTGCCTGGGTGCCATTTGTTGGTACCTTGTTTTTGTTTATCTTTTTCTCAAATTGGTCTGGTGCCCTGATTCCCTGGAAGTTAATTGAACTTCCAGAGGGGGAATTAGCGGCTCCTACGAGTGATATCAACACCACAGTCGCCCTTGCGCTGCTAACTTCTCTGGCTTATTTCTATGCGGGTTTTAGCCGTAAAGGACTGGGTTATTTTAGCAACTACATTCATCCCACTCCAATCATGTTGCCCTTCAAAATCTTGGAGGACTTCACGAAGCCTTTGTCCCTAAGCTTCCGTCTCTTTGGGAACATTTTGGCCGATGAATTAGTGGTTGCAGTACTCGTGCTGTTAGTTCCTCTCTTTGTGCCACTTCCGGCCATGGTTTTGGGACTCTTTACCAGTGCTATTCAAGCCCTAATCTTTGCAACTTTGGCTGCCTCTTACATCGGAGAGGCCATGGAAGAGCATGGTGAAGAAGGTCACCACGAATAACCTCATTTTTGAATGGGTTTTGTGGGCCCCCTTGCTGGTAATCTAGGTTCAGCAGCCTCGGCTGCAACTCGGGGCTAATTCTGGCTCATCACTGTTTTACCGTTCTTTTTTCGTTCTAAATAACTTAAGGAAGGCGATCATGGATCCGATTATTTCTGCTGCGTCTGTTATTGCTGCTGCCCTCGCTGTTGGTCTGGCTGCTATTGGCCCTGGTATTGGTCAAGGTAACGCGGCAGGTCAAGCCGTGGAAGGGATTGCTCGTCAGCCTGAAGCAGAAGGTAAAATTCGCGGTACCCTGCTGCTGAGCTTGGCCTTCATGGAAGCACTGACGATTTACGGTTTGGTGGTTGCGCTGGTTCTCCTGTTTGCAAATCCCTTTGCTTAATTAGCCTTTAACGCAGCCCGTTAATAGTGCAGCTTGTGGCTACCAACTGAGATCCTTCTAAGCGGCTCAGGAGACCCCGAACAATCTTTCAACTGTCTGGGGTTGAATCCCTGAGCACCTCGTTATGAATTCCTGGTTGGTAGCTGCACCCATGCCTACTCCCCATCATGCTGAAGGCTCCTAGTCACTGACCCGATTTTCAACCCGTTAAAAACATGATTTTGCAAACAGCATTCTTGCTAGCCGCCGAGGCGGCTGCCGAAGTTGCTGAAGGGCCAGAGGGTGGATTATTTGATTTGAACGCAACCTTGCCACTGATTGCGGTTCAAACGGTTGTGCTTGTTGCCCTCCTGAATAAGGTTTTCTACCAGCCATTCAGTAAGGTCATTGACGATCGCAACGACTACATCCGAACAACCCGTCTGTCCGCTCAAGAGCAACTGGATCAGGCGAAGCAACTGGCTCACCAGTACGATCAAGAGTTAGCCAGCACCCGCAAGCAGTCCCAAAGCATCCTCGCGGAAGCCCAGGCTGAAGCTCAGAAAATTGCGGCAGAGCAGATCGCAGAAGCCCAGCGGGAAGCCCAGCAGCAGCGGGAAAGCGCCCAAGCTGAGATTGAAGCGCAGAAAAGTGCTGCATTGCAATCCTTAGAACAGGAAGTTGATGGTCTGAGCCGTCAGATTCTAGAAAAGTTGATTGGGGCTTGCTAGGGTCGTCACCGAGTGTGCTGCATTCGTGTAGCAGGTTCACTGGGTGTCTTGGTGTCATTGACAGGTTTTGGATCGAAAATCATGGATATTTTGGGATTGCTGGCCACCGCAGCAGAGGTTGAGGAACGGGGTTTTGCTCTCAACTTCGATATTTTAGAAACTAACCTCATTAACCTAGCCATCATCGTGGCTTTGCTCATCTATGGGGGGCGCAACTTCCTCGGCAATATCCTGTCGGAGCGCAAGTCTGTGATTGAAGCAGAACTGGCGGAAGTTGAGCAGAAAAACAAGGATGCACAGGCCGCTCTGGCGGTGCAGCAGGATAAGCTGGCCCAGGCGAAGGCTGAGGCTGAGCGAATCCTTGCCACGGCCCACGAGAATGCCAAGGTTGCACGGGAGTCCATTCTGGCCCAGGCAAACCAGGATGTGGAGCGGATGAAGGCATCTGCGGCCCAGGACCTCAATGCGGAGCAGGAGCGGGTTATCGCTCAACTGCGCCAGCGAGTGGTGACCTTGGCTCTCCAAGAGGCAGAAACTAAAGCCGCTCAGCAGTTAGATGAGTCTGCCCAGCGCAAGCTTATCGATCGCAGTCTTGCCACGCTTGGAGGTCGCTAATGGCACGTGCAGTTACAGCAGAGATTTTAGAGCCCTATGCTGAGGCGTTGATGTCCTTGGCCCAGGCACAAAATTTAACCGATCGCTTTGGCGAGGAAGTGGCCGATCTGCTCAAGCTCTTAGAGGAGTCGTCCGATCTACGGCAGTTCCTGGCCAGTCCAGTTCACTCTAGTCAGCAGAAAAAGGCAGTGGTTCGCCAAGCCTTTGATGGCAAGGTCCACCCCCTAATGCTGAACTTCCTGTTGCTGCTGGTCGATCGCCAGCGCATTGCCTTTTTGGACGGTATCGGTGCCCACTACCAAAGTTTGCTCCGTGCCTTCAAGAAGATTGAACTAGCGGAAGTGACCGCAGCCGTGGCCCTCTCGTCTGACCAAGAGCAGGCCATTACAGATAAGGTCAAGGCCATGACCGGCGCCAATGCCGTTGAGCTGGAGGTCACCTTGGATCCGGCCATTATCGGCGGAGTCATTATCAAGGTCGGTTCCCAGGTGCTGGATGCCAGCATTCGGGGCCAGTTGCGCCGGATTGGGGTTTCCCTCAGTCGCGCTGCCTAAGGGGCTGGATGGTTGCGTCTTCGGCAGCGATCGCAGCGGCAGCGTTCCCATCTTTGCCCTAGGCTTTCCTCTCCCCCGGATTTATTACACCCTTTACCCGATTCCTTACGTCGTTGAAGAGCAAATCCTATGGTAAGTATCAGACCCGACGAAATTAGCAGCATTATTCGTCAGCAGATAGAACAATACAGCGAAGACGTTAAAGTTTCCAACGTGGGGACCGTGCTCCAGGTCGGGGACGGTATTGCTCGGATCTATGGCCTGGAGCAGGCTATGGCCGGGGAACTTCTGGAATTTGAGGACGGCACTGTCGGTATCGCCCTGAACCTGGAAGAAGACAACGTCGGTGCGGTGTTGATGGGCGAAGGTCTCAACATTCAAGAGGGCAGCACCGTTAAGTCCACCGGTCGCATTGCCCAAGTTCCCGTGGGAGATGGTTTCCTCGGTCGGGTTGTTAATCCCCTGGGTGAACCGATCGACGGTAAAGGCGACATCGCCACCAGCGAAACCCGGTTGTTGGAGTCGTCGGCCCCTGGCATTATTGCCCGTCGCTCCGTTTACGAACCGCTCCAAACTGGAATCACCGCCATTGATGCCATGATTCCCATCGGTCGGGGTCAGCGGGAGCTGATCATTGGAGACCGCCAAACCGGGAAGACCGCGATCGCCATCGACACCATCATCAACCAGAAGAGTGAAGATGTGGTCTGCGTTTATGTGGCCGTGGGTCAAAAGGCTTCCTCCGTGGCCCAAACCGTAGAGGTGCTGCGGGAGCGTGGTGCTCTGGATTACACCATCATCGTGGCCGCCAACGCCAGTGACCCCGCAACCCTTCAGTACCTGGCTCCCTACGCAGGTGCGGCCATGGCTGAGTACTTTATGTACAAGGGTAAGGCCACCTTGGTGGTTTACGATGACCTCAGTAAGCAAGCCGCAGCTTACCGTCAAATGTCCCTGCTGCTGCGTCGTCCGCCCGGTCGTGAAGCCTACCCTGGGGATGTGTTCTACTTACACTCCCGTCTGCTGGAGCGGGCTGCCAAGCTTAACGACGAACTGGGCGGCGGTAGCATGACTGCCCTGCCGGTGATTGAGACCCAAGCCGGTGACGTGTCCGCCTACGTGCCCACCAACGTGATTTCGATTACCGACGGTCAAATCTTCCTGTCCTCGGACCTCTTTAACTCGGGTCTTCGCCCTGCCATTAACGTGGGTATCTCCGTGTCTCGGGTGGGATCTGCCGCCCAAACCAAGGCCATCAAAAAGGTGGCCGGTCGCCTCAAGTTGGAACTGGCCCAGTTCGATGAGTTGGCTGCCTTCTCCCAGTTTGCCTCTGACCTTGATAAGGCCACCCAGTTGCAACTCTCCCGGGGCCAACGGCTGCGGGAACTACTGAAGCAAGCCCAGTACACCCCCCTATCCTTGGCGGAGCAGGTGGCGGTGGTCTATTCCGGGGTAAACGGTCTGCTGGATGATGTGCCGGTGGAGAAGGTGACGGATTTCACCAAGATGCTGCGGGACTCCCTCAAAACGAGCGGAGCCAAATTTGTGGAGTCCATCCAATCCACCAAAAAGCTGGAGCCTGAAGCCGAAGAAGTGCTGAAGCAAGTGATTTCTGAGTGCACCCAAACCCTCGTGGCCACCGTCTAAGAGGAGTTTGGCAACCTAAGGAAATCCCCTAACCCCCCTTTACAAGGGAAGGATGACCTCTTCTTCCCCTTCAAAAGGGAGCCTGAGTGGGATTTTGTCAGGGCCTACGATCCTTGGCTGAAGTTTCCAAACATCCTCTAAGGTTCAGCTTTGAATTTGGGATCCTCCTGAATTAACCGATCGAAATTCATCTCGGAATGGATTGTGTCCGTAGGGGTAGTGCCCCCGTGCCTACCCCGTTGGGGGCTAGCGGGGGAATTGCCCCTCTTTTTTGCCCCTCGGGACTCTGTTCTCTCCTCTGATAGTGGCTAGTAATTGCATGAGGTGTAGGGTCCAGGTGTTCCCGCCGGAGGGCGAGGACACCAAGCCTTATCCAAGTGTTAGCCGCCATCGCGCAGCCCCTCCCCCAAGGAAAGTGAACTAATGGCAAACCTTAAAGCGATTCGCGATCGAATCAAATCCGTTAAGAATACGCGAAAAATCACCGAAGCCATGCGTCTGGTGGCCGCAGCTCGGGTCCGTCGGGCCCAGGAGCAGGTGCTCAATACGCGTCCTTTTGCCGATCGCCTTGCCCAGGTGCTCCACGGTCTTCAGGCCCGTCTCCGGTTTGAAGAAGCGGATCTGCCGCTGCTCAAAGCCCGCGATGTGAAAACCGTGGGTCTGCTGGTGGTGTCCGGCGATCGGGGTCTCTGCGGAGCCTACAACAGTAATGTGATTCGTCGGGCCGAGAACCGAGCCAAGGAACTAACGGCAGACGGCGTGAACTACAAAATGGTGATCGTCGGTCGCAAGGCCCTCCAGTATTTCAGCCGGCGAGAGTATCCGATCCTAACCAACTACACCAATTTGGAACAGGTGCCCACGGCGGCGGAAGCCTCCCAGATTGCCGATGAGATCCTGTCTCTGTTTTTGTCGGACGGAGTCGATCGGGTTGAGCTGATTTACACCAAGTTTGTGTCGTTGGTGAGTTCTCGACCGGTGATCCAAACCCTACTGCCCCTGACTCCCCAGGGCCTGGAGGTGAGCGATGATGAGCTGTTCCGTCTCACCACCCGCGAGGGCCACTTTGAAGTGGAGCGGGACAAGGTGACGATCGAGGACAAGCCCCTGCCCCGTGACATGATCTTTGAACAGGATCCGGTGCAGATTCTCAACGCTCTGTTGCCCCTGTATTTGAATAATCAATTGCTGCGGGCTCTGCAGGAATCGGCGGCGAGCGAGTTGGCTGCACGGATGACGGCCATGAATAATGCTAGTGATAATGCCAGCGATCTGATCAAGTCCCTGACCCTGTCCTACAACAAGGCCCGTCAGGCGGCCATTACCCAGCAGATTCTGGAAGTGGCTGGAGGAGCCGAGGCCCTGTCGCAGTAAGCTCCCCTGAGTTCCCCGGTCCCAGTCCCGATGACCAAAGGCGTACCCCTGGGTGCGCCTTTGGTTTGGGCGAGGGGGATCCGACGGCCCTGGGCAGGACTGCTATATTAAGAATTGTCGAAAGGGCCCCTCGGTTCATCCCAATTTTTGGAAGATGGCCCACGGCAGAACAAGGGTTGGAGGTGGGTGGCTGTGTCGCCCGCGCCAGTTATCGAGGGACCCAAAAGTCAATCCTTTGCTCACCGATCGCCTAATCCAGAGGTAACCTTCCGTGTCTGTCCAAACGATCGAAAAGCCATCCACTTCAACTGTTCGGAAAATTGCCCCACGTTATCGGGTTTTACTCCACAATGATGACTTTAATCCGATGGAGTATGTGGTTCAGGTGTTGATACAAACAGTGCCTAGTCTCACCCAACCCCAAGCCCTAAATATCATGATGGAAGCCCACACCAATGGGTTGGCCCTAGTCATTACCTGCGATTTGGAACCCGCAGAGTTTTACTGTGAGACCTTGAAGGGGCATGGTTTAACTAGCACGATCGAACCCGATGAGTAAGGGGTTTGGTCCATTGCGACTTCATGCTTTTTTAACCCCAAGGGCTAGGGTGGGCAATGCTCACCCTACTTTATTTTTTGGCCATGAAACAGAGAATCACTGCCTTTTTAGCCCTGCGCTTTGAATCGTTCCGTCCGGCTCCTTTTCCCCTGCGCCTCCTTCTATTTCTGAGCAGTTTAGCGTGGGTTTGGTGTCCGTTGGGCATTCCGATCGTCCTCGGGGTCACAGATCCCAACTGGAAAAGCATCTTCGCCCTAGGCTGGCTCTATAGTCTCTTTATTATCCTGGCACGGCGCTGGGGCCGTCGTTTCCACGGCCAAGGGCAGATTTTGCAACGTTATGGTCTTGTTTGGACGAGGAAAACCCTACAGGAATTGGGTTTAGGTTGGCTTTTGGGTAGTGTTTTGGTGTTGCTGTTGTTTGGGGTGCAGGGGGGGTTGGGCTGGACACAGTGGCAGGGGCCAAGTGCGGGGTTTGGGCGAATTGTGGTGGAAGGGTTGGCAGTGGGGTTGGGGATTGGGTTTGCGGAGGAGTTGTTTTTTCGGGGCTGGTTTTTGGATGAGTTGGAGCGGGATTATGGTTTAAGGGGTGGGTTAGGGTTGAGTAGTTTAGTCTTTGCGATCGTTCATTTTCTCAAGCCCTGGTCAGAAATTATCAGAACATCGCCCCAGTTTCCGGGTTTATTTCTGTTGGGTTGGGTGTTGGTTTTGGCCAAGCGATCGTGTCAAGGTCGTCTGGGAATTAACATGGGTATCCATGGCGGTTTGGTGTGGGGATATTACATGGTGGTGGTGGGCAATTTAACCCAGTCTTTGGCGGTGGTTCCCCCGTGGATTACGGGGATTGATCAAAATCCATTGGCGGGCATTATGGGGCTGTTCGGGTTGGGTAATTTAATTGTTTTGTTTGCGCAAAAACGGAGACACCAGGGATAGCGAATAAAAGAGGGCGGGTTTTTGGGGTTTTGTCCGGTGTAGGGGCAGGTTTACCAGACCATTTAGGTCACCCACAAGAAATTTAACCAAACCTGCCCTCTTCAGAGTTTTGGGGTACCTGGCGTGGTTTTTGAACAAAAGAGGGCGGGTTTGGGGAGGTTTTGGGTGGGTATCGTTGGGGTAAACCCGCCCCTACGGGAAAATCCGGTGTAGGGGTCGGGTCTTCCGACCCTCTTCGGGGTTTTTTTGGTTTGGTTGCGGAAATCCTGCATTGGGCGCGAAAACCGCGCCCCTACGGGAAATTTGGCAATATTACGGTGTAGGGGGTCTTCCGGCCCTCTTCGGGGGTTTGTTGGTTTGGGGCGGAAATCCTGCATTGGGCGCGAAAACCGCGCCCCTAC
>JAYKIB010000086.1:0-16292 GCA_035285005.1 Prochlorothrix sp. | reverse complement strand
GATCGAAACAGGACTACCGCACCTAGCGTCGTACCCGTCTTTGGTAGTCCCAAGCCACGATCGTCCCAGTTCCCAAACCGTAGAGCAGCAGCATCGCATCGGTTAGCCCCGACCCAGGACTAGCGAGGTGAAAATCCTGCTGCGGCCCTTGACTAATTTGATTAAAATCCACGCCCTCCGCCTTCACTGGCACATGGAGAATATCCCCATGGCCTTCACGCTCGATATACACTTTCCACTCTCCTGGCTGGGTCACATCGGGCACAAAGGAAATCCGACCCTGATCGTCCGTGGTGGTCTCTAACCAGGGCGTTTCCCCATTCCCGGGGGCATAAATCATAACGGTGGCTGCTTCCAGGGGATCTCCACTGCTGTAAGTGGTGGTGAGTTCCAATTCTGCGCTGAAAAGGTCCAGGGCATAATCGGTTTGGACCCCGTGGGCCAAGGTCGACGTGGAAACCCCAAGGAGTGCCAGGGTAGACACTAGGGGCGCAACTAAACGTCTAGAGAGCAGTCGTGAAGCGATCGACGCTAAAGATAAAGACTGGGCAACCAAAGACGGGACAAGCAAAGACTGTGAGGACATACGCCGTAAAACTATACACCGTAAAAATCAGAAGGGTAACTCGATTAATGGTGGGGGGCAGCTTCGCCGCTCACTCAATTCATCGAGGGATCCAGAACTTGGATGCATGGACCTTGGCTTCATTTTGATTCATCAAGAAT
Source organism: Prochlorothrix sp. (assembly GCA_035285005.1). Lineage (GTDB taxonomy): Bacteria > Cyanobacteriota > Cyanobacteriia > Prochlorotrichales > Prochlorotrichaceae > Prochlorothrix. The sequence goes on along the minus strand of JAYKIB010000086.1, from coordinate 15,566 downwards.
AGAACAGCAAAGCGGCCCATGCTGACCGGGAGCTCAACACACCTGGGAGGGTTCGCGTCTCAATCATCTTCCCCCGGCAGCGCCTCCACAGTCACGTCAACCACATCCACATCCACCGTCCCCGGAGGCGCAGGGCGCTGATAGCGGTCCCCCTGGACCTGAAGAATCTCACCACAACTGGGACACTGCACCTGCTGCATCTGTTTAAACGTATTAAGGGGATAGTCACACACGGGACAATTCCCTTGAACCAAACTCCGCCGTAACCACCACCGTGCCCCGAAAAAAATCACCACGGGTGCGGCCAAACTGAGGCCAATTAAAATCAAAATGGCATTGATGAGCCAGTCGGGGGAGACCGAGCTGAGAAACAACAGCACCAGCAACAGGGTGAGCCACACCCCCCAGCCACCGCGCCACTGAATGACTCGAAACTGATTGGGATCCACGGGTTTCCTCCATCACATCAGATTTCGCCCGCCTCTAGCCTATCCCGCTTGTTGCGCTGTGCCAAATATCCCGTCGTTTTCCCACCAGGGCACTGCGATTAATTGGGTTGCGCGGCGAAGCCGCCCAACCCAACCCTAATTCCGCCGTGGGTACTTGCGGTGAAAATCCGTATTAATCGAGGTGCCCACCCGATAGTCCCAGGGGAGAGAGATTGAGAATGAGGACTGCCAACAGGCACGCCTTCCGGGTCGGGCAGGGTTGAGGCCATCCGTGACGTTACAGCCTTCGCGGGCTGCCCTCACCATTGAGCATGATTTTGATCACAAATCGATCCAGACTGGGGCAAAGCGGATAAGATTAAATACAGAGATCGGCGCGTGTGTCATCCGTAGATTTACGATAAATCCACTTTCCTTTCCGTAGGGAATCTTAAGATTCCGCAGTTCTCTAGGGCACCTCGATGCATTGTGGCAGGCGGCGAAGCCGCCTGCCACAACCCTGATTCTACCGTGGGCACTACGGTCGAAATTTGACTCAATCGAGGTGCCCTCTAGAAGGTACCTCGAAAAAACCAAATCTTGGGGACAAGGTCTGGGGCCAGTATCTTGCAGCGACATTGGATACGGGACGGGAGAGGTCCCAGCCTGACGCTCCGCAGCCACAGACAGATTTGGAGATTTTCGGCTTCTCTATTGCCACGATGAGCTACATGTCACATCCTTCCACTACGATTGAGTATGCGATTACCCCTTCTCACCAGGGGGTTATCTTAACGATTTGGGTCACCAAACTCTACGAGTTGTGTTACCACCTCCCCTCCATGCAGGCGGCATGGCAACGCCTCAACCAACATTTGACCCGTTTGGGTAACTCTCCCCTGAGTTACTCAGCCTTTGAAAATCAGGTGCAGCCTGAATCGCTCCAGTCGTCTCAACCCCAGACAATTCCAACCACGCAACCACCCCAAGCCCCGCCCACACTCGTCCAACCCACTCCAAACCCCGCCATCCAGTCCCCCGCCCCTCAATCCCCAGCTGATCCCCGGAAGTCGGCACTGCCCTTGCGCTCCCCAAACGTGGTTCCAGCTTAGGGGGGTTCTGTACTGCCCTTCGATGCTGTTCTTCGATCGGTTTCAATGATCGATTTAACATAATGATCGCTCTAAAGGCCACCTCGATTAATTCAAATTTTCACCGTAGTACCGGCAGAATCAGGGTTGGGTTGCGCGGCTTCGCCGCGCACCACAATTAGCCGCACACCACAATTAATCGATCTGCCCCCTCGCTTCCCCTGCCAATGCTGGGTCCCTCCATATCACTGTGGGAGACGGCTTCACTGCCCCCCGTGCCCCTCTGGCATGGGTCACAGAACGGGAATTTGAAGGAAATCGAGGTGCCCTGCTGTCCATCCGTTGCCCCCACCCGGCTGCGATCGACCTTGCCAGATCCCCATACGCCATTCCATGAATATTGATCCGCTTCAGATCCCCCGGCGATCGGCCCACCTGGGCTGGGTCCTGCTCTGGGCCCTCAGTGCCTGCGGCCCCCAGCCCCTCGCCCAAGCCGACTCCCAACGGCCCCCTGGACTCGCCGCGCCCCTCATCACCGCATCCCCCGTTCCGGTGACCGATGATCCGATCGATAATTCCACCGACAATACAACAGCCGACAATACAACAGCCGACAATACAGCCACAGACTCGGTCCCCCGTCCCGCCGACCATCCGGCCCTAGTCCCCAACCCTGACCTCTCCCCGACCACACGCCCATCACCAACGCCCCCCCTCCCCAAGGCCACCCAAGCCCTCCTCAACCAACTGCCCCAAGCTCCCCTGAACCCGCCTCCCGCTGACTTCCGCTTCGCCGTAATCAGCGATCTCAACCGCGCCTACGGTTCTACCACCTACGATCCATCGGTCACCACGACGGTGAATCTCCTCCCCTATTGGCGACCCGACCTCGTGTTGTGTAGTGGCGATATGGTGGCAGGACAAAGCCTGAGCCTCTCGGATGACGAGGTCACCGCCATGTGGACAGCATTTGATCAGCTTGTGGCGGAACCCCTGCGATCGGCGGGGATTCCGTTCGGCTTTACCCTGGGCAACCACGATGCTTCAGCCGCCCCCAACGGAGCGGGGGGCTACAGCTTTCAGCGCGATCGAGACCAGGCAGCGGCCTACTGGCAGACCCCCGCCCATGACCCCGGGGTGAACTTTGTCGATCGATCGCAATTTCCCTTCTACTACAGCTTCACCGCAGGCCCTGCCGATGAAGTCTTCTTCCTGGTTTGGGATGGATCCACCCACATCATCCCGCCCGCTCAATTGGCATGGGTGGACCAAGCCCTACAGTCTTCTCCAGCCCAACAGGCTCAGTTTCGGTTTCTCATTGGCCACCTGCCACTCTACGCCGTTGCTGAAGGCCGCAACCGCCCCGGCGAGGTCATGGCCAATAGTGAGCAATTACGAACCTTGCTGGAGCGTCACCAGGTCCACACCTATATCAGCGGCCATCACCATGCCTACTACCCCGGCCAGCGGGGCCAATTAGATCTGCTCCACACCGGTCTGATCGGATCGGGTCCCCGTCCGCTGATCGACCAGAGCACCCCTAGCCCCAAAACCCTGACCCTCCTCGATCTGGACACCAGCCAAGGCCAACTCACCTACACCACCTATAACGCTGAGACCTGGGAGGTGATTGCCCTGGAAACCTTGCCCCGCTTTTTGTTGGGTCACAATGGCCGAGTCCGACGGCGTGACGTGGCCCCAAGCGACCTAACGGCACCGGAACAAAGCCGCTGTGAAGCACGACTAGGCGCTGCTCTGTGCCGGGATTAATCCCCCACCAGCCCCGTCCTGACCGGGGAAAGCCGCCTGAGAAGAAAGAAGCACAGGATCTGTGACGCGCCAGATCGAACCCAAGCGCCAGATCGATATACAGCATCGATATACAGCATTGTGGCGAACCGTACCGTGCAAGACAGGAGTTGCTCCACCTGCGGTGGAGCAACTCCCTGCACCCAATGTATCCGCAAGAGGCTGTAGGGTACCTCGATTGATTGGGGTGGGTTACTCGGGTGGGCTTCGGCTCCGCTCAGGCTACCCCCAATCCTGACTCCTACGTGGGTCATCTCCCAAAAATTTGGATTAATCGAGGTGTCCTGTAGGAGGTGCCCTGTACATGGCGGCTCACACTTCGGTGCAGCTGGATAAGCTCCGCCTTCGGCGGCGTACATCTTGGTCTGTACCGCACAGGACTACGAGCCGTTATAGCAATCGATCCATAGCAATCCACAGGATTGTGGGGACATCGTAAGGCCGGGATGCTCCGGCACAACCAGGGGAAACTCGCCCCAGCCTTGTCCTCAACACCTGAGTCATTGCTATCGGTGTTCCCAACAGGCTGTCCCACGACATTTCAAGGCTCTACCGTGACTATCGCCCTCGACCGTCCGCGACCGGCTCCCAGCCCTGGTTCTGTGCCCACTCCCAACGTTCCCCGTCGGACCACTATGCAAGACCCGACTTTCCAGCGTGCTTCACTGCTCAACCAACAAACCTATGAGCAGCTCAAGACAGCCCTCGGGCTTAACTTGCGTCGTCAGTTGTTCATCGGCGTGTGCGATAACCTGAATTTGCGCAATCAGATCGCTGTTCAACTCCATGCTGAACTGGGCCAAGGCCAACGTCGTGGCAGTCAAATTGTCCCCGGGGGGCAGTTGGTCAGCCTCATGCTTGACCTTAACGACCCGAATCCCGTCGGCCAGGTGGCCCGGTGGCTACGACCCCAGCTACCCGCCCAGGACCGCGACGGAATGCGCGAGGGAATGTATGCCGGACCCCAGGGAATTTTAGGGTTCCAAATGCTGGGAATTGAGCATTTAACCCAGCAACCCGCAGCGGTGCAACGGCTGTTCCTCAGCTATCTCCGATCGATCGATCGTAACCTCATTCACTTCAACTTCAGCCTACTCCTGTGGGTCAACCGGCCCTGGGCTTATATGATTCGCCAGTTTGCGCCGGAGTGCTGGAACTGGTGTACCGGTGTATTTGAATTTATGGGCGATCCGGTACCGATGCTCTCGCCCCTGTTTGAATCCGCCCCTACCTCGGTGTCTCCCCCACAAATCTCGCCCCATCCCACTTCCCCACAACAACCCACCGTTGTCCCCCAACCCTCCGCCATTTCCCATCCGGCTAATCACGGTTTTCCTGGCGCTGCCCCCCAGTATGGAGGCTACTATGGTGATGCCTATGGCACCGCTGGCTACTATGGGCCCGGGCAATACGAATCGGGACAGTACAGACCGGGACAATACGACACCGGGAACGATGGAGCCGGATCCTATGGACCCGGATACTATGGACCCGGGCAATCCGCACCAGCAGCACCTGCAGCCGGAGACGATGGGGTAGAAGGTTACGCCACGGCAGGGTATACCATCGAAGAACCCGTAGTCGCCCAGGCTCCCGCGCATCCCCCCGCCCAGGCTCCCGCACATCCCCCCGCTGCCGGCTACGGAGTAGGGGAACAGACCAGCAGCCCAGGCATGAGCACCAGTCAAAACGGAACCAGTCAGTCCCCCGTCCCAGCCCAGGACCCGCGAACCGAGCGGCCCAGGGCCGATGCCCCAACATCCAGTTCCAGTCAACCAGCCAACCAGTATGGGGACTTACTCGAAATCCTCGCCCAGGATATGGTTGACCTCAAGCCAGAACCGGTGACCTCCCCCCAGAATCCGCCACCGGCACCCAAAATTAGCGCAGAACTATCACCAGAGTGGACTAGTAAACCTGAGGCCCCATTGTCCCCCAAAGCCAAGCCCGTGGCCTCCGCTCCTGCTGCTCAACCATCAACTGCCGCTTCAGTTCCCGCCCCTCCTCCAGCAGCCGAGTCCTCTCCTCCTGCCTCGGAGATCCAGACCCCCCAAGCCGAGGTCCCGATCGATCGCACCCCAGGCACCGAGCCGATCGCAACACCGATCGAAGAGCCGATCAAAGCACAAGATAATCCCGCGAGCCCCAAGGACCAACCCGAGTCTGACGCAACCTTCGCAGCGTCAAATGTCACAGCAGCAAACGTCACCAACGCCAGCGACACCGACACCAACGCCACCACAGCCAACGCCACCACAGCCAACTATCACAGCTCGACGGACAGCGATCTAACCAGCACGAGTACAGAGAACCCGATCGATCTCCCTACGTCTCCGGATCCCAGCGATACTCCTATTTCGGCCCAGCCGATCGAGGTCACGTTGGATGGAGAGGCCACACCGGGCGCAGAGGCCACACCGGGCGCAGAGGCCACACCGGATCCGGTAAGCCCAGCACCCAACGATACCAACGCTACGGGTTCAGTCTGGTCCGCCGATGAGGGATCCTTCCTCAACCTTCAGGATTTGGCCAACCTAGGGGATCCACTCACCACCGATCCAACCGAGACAGCCTACCAGTCCACCGCTGCTGGGCAAGACACCGGCACTCCACCCTCCGATACCCCTGTGACAGATCCCCAGACAGGAGAAGACTGGACCTTCTTGGCAACCTGGGTTCACCCCAAGGATCAGCAGCATGACGATCGAGACCCAGATTCCCATTCCTTGGCCAGTACCAGCCCAGCACCACTAGATTCCCGAAGCACCGAGCTGCCGGTAACCACAGAGGCTCCCCCCATGGCGGTTGCCCCGATCGATGCGGTCACCGCTCCCGATCATGCCCCGGACGGCGATGCAGTGGCGATCGAAGACGTTGCACTCGCCAGCGTTGCGGATCTCCTAGAGCAGTTCCCTGAGGCCCAGACAAGCCAGACGGAAGCCGCCCAAAGTTCTGGATCTGCCTGGTCTGAATCTAACCGGCTTGAATCGGATCGACTTGAAACTACGCCACTTGAGTCTGACCAGCCTGAGTCTAAGCAGCCTGAGTCTAAGCAGCTTAAGTCTGATCGGCCTGTAACTGAGCCCACACCAAGCACAGATGCTACGACGCAGGCTGACCCCGTGCCCCCCCCTGTGCAGCAGGATGCACTAACTGCTGACGATACGACGGATGAAGATGCTGCGCTCCCGCCTCCCCCTCCCCCCAATAGCGTGGCAGGGATTGAAGCCCGTATTGCCCATCTCCGGAAGGTTCAGGCCCCCATCAAGGCCCTGGCCGGTGCCTACTTAGATTTGGGACGCTACTATCGCAACCAAATCGAGCAGGGTAACAGCCACTCTGGAGTCCTGACCGGAGCAGTGAGTGCCTACGAGCAAGTTTTAGAGTGGCTTTGCTTTAGCGAGGTATCCCCGGAAGAACTGGGGAACGTCGCCTGGTGCGATATTTTAAACGACCTAGGGACGCTGTATTAGATGGCGGATCGATCGGCCACGTCCCAGGACCAGGGGCAAGCCTACCTCAAGCAAGCGGTCCAGTCCTACCAGTTGGGCCTCAAAAAAACCCAGGAAACCCAGCAGCCCGGCTCCTATGCGATGCTGCAAAATAATTTGGGCACGGTTTACAGCGACATGGCCCAGCAGGGCAACACCTTGGACAATCTGCGGCAGGCCATCCAAGCCTATGAAGCCGCCCTTCGCCATCGTCGCGCTGACACTGAGCCCCTTAAATTTGCCGCCACCCAGAATAATTTGGGTACGGCCTACTGGCACTTGGCCCAATATGAGGAGCCGGTCCACAACCTCCAGAAGGCGATCGAAGCCTATAGCCATGCCCTGTGCTACTACCAGCCCCAACAGGAGCCCGCCAGTTACGCCATGATCCAAAACAACTTGGGCACGGCCTACTGGAATTTGGCGCAGCAAATGCAGCAGTCGAACCAGCCAATCCCAGGCTCGGAAACCGTCAGCTGCAAAGACTGGTTACTGTTGGCGGTGGATGCCTATCGATCGGCCCTCCACTACCGCACCCTGGACACAGCTCCCGCAGGCTATGCCGCCACCCAAAACAACCTGGGCACGGCCTACTGGCACTTGGCTAACCTGTGCGATGATGCGGATCCCAGTCACAACCGGTATATGAAGCTGAGCATCCAGGCCTACGAAGCGGCCCTAGAGGCAGCGGATCAGGTGTCCTATCGAGACCAGGCTCCCGTTCTAAGCTTCGATCGCTATGCCACCCACAACAACCTGGGCATGGTTTACTACCACTTGGCGTTGCGGCTTAAGCAATCTAAAGTGGCTGGCCTCTCCACCGGGCTCAGTCAGTCCGTGGAAGAGAATCTCCTCACCGCACTCCAGCACCAAGTCCGCGCTGTCCAGGGCTGGCAATCCCTGCCTGATTTCTATCAAGCAGCGATCGCCCAGGTGGTCCAAACGGTGCGCACCTGCTATGACCACGGGGGTACCGGTGGCCAGAATAAAGCGCTGGGACAAATTCCGGGCGATTTGCTGGGCGAGGTGATGGCGAAGATTTGAGGACAGGATCCCAGGATCGCAGGACAGCCAGAGAAGAACGGTCATGGCCCTGAATCAACGTGAGTTCGACAAAGCACTTTGGCAGACCCTCACCCCAACCCCTCTCCCTCGGGGAGAGGGTCTAGACTCCGCATTCTATCGTGACTCCCCCTCGCTCATGTTGGGCGAGGAAGCTGGGGGGCATCGCACTGACGTTTGATTGGATTGGGCGGCTATTGAGTGCATCTTACCTGGGCGAGTCTACCCCTCATCCCCTATCCTCTGCTCCCAAGCCGAGACCAGGGGAAAAGTCCCTCTCCCGACCTGGGAGAGGGATTTAGGGTGAGGGCTTCCACGACGGGATGCCCTCGGCTAATTAGGTTGGGCGGCTTCGCCGCCCAACCCAAACCCTGCTTCTTGCCTGGGCTGGCTCCCAAAAATTTGAATTAATCGAAGTGCCCCCTATAAAGACATGGGGAAAGCAGCTTCAAGGCATCCAGGGAAGCCCAGCCACCACAGCACCTTGGATCCAAGGCAGGTGTGATACAATAAGAAGTCTTTGTAGATTGGGAGAGAGCCATGGCAAAACGCCGTAACCTTAAGAAAGAGAAGGCTTTACGTAACGAAGCCTATGCCCGTAAATTCCGTAAGCGCAACCGGGGTCGCTCCGGGTTCCGTCGTTCAAATCAGGATAACCGACCCGAGGAGAACAACGAAGAGAACAACAGCAACAACAGCAACACCACTGCCGCTGCTGACTAGGGGCTGTCATCACTTAACCCTAGACTACCTGCAGAATCAGGGGCACAACCCCTAGCTCATCCAACTGGGGCGGGCGTGTAACACTGATGTCGCAAGGTTTCTACCGTTAATCAATGACACACCCTAGGCACTGGATTCTCCTGATCGTGCAGGGGCTACGCCTTGGCCCACGGACTTTGGGCAAGACGGGCGATCGCCCCTGATGCGTCCCTAGCACGTCCTGAGTCTGGGCTAGTGACTAAATTATTGGGATAGTGTGGGGCATTGGGATACCGTGAACCATCGATCGATCCCGATCGCCCACAAGAAATCACAAACGGGCCAATGCACACTCACAAACACACGCTCAAACTACGCGTATAAACATAAAAACTCAGGCCGTAGATGACATCCCTAAATCCCTAAATTACATCCCTAAATATCGTCAAATATCGTTCTCAACGATCGCCCTAACCCATCTCCCCTAACCCCTAATTCCTCCCCAGCCCCTCATTTCCCTCGACTCGTTCCCCCCAGTCCGCCCCCCATGTCCGCCGAACTCCAATCCGCCATTCGCGCCGCCGTCGATCATCGCCGCAATTTTGCCATCATTTCCCACCCTGATGCCGGGAAGACCACCCTCACGGAGAAACTACTCCTGTACGGAGGGGCAATTCAGGAGGCCGGGGCAGTGAAGGCCCGCCGCAGTCAGCGTCAAGCGACCTCCGACTGGATGGAAATGGAGAAGCAGCGCGGGATTTCCATCACATCCACGGTGATGCAGTTTGACTATGGGGACTACCACATCAACTTGCTGGATACCCCCGGTCACCAAGATTTTAGTGAAGACACCTACCGTACCTTGGCGGCGGCGGACAATGCGGTGATGTTGGAGGACTCCGCTAAGGGCTTGGAACCCCAAACCCTCAAGCTATTTGAGGTCTGCCGGATGCGCAAGATCCCCATCTTCACCTTTATGAACAAGATGGATCGGCCCGGGCGGGAGCCGCTGGAATTGCTGGATGAGATTGAACAGCAGTTGCAACTGAAAACCTATGCGGTGAACTGGCCGATCGGGATGGGGGAAGATTTCAAGGGGGTGTTCGATCGGCGCTCCCAAACCGTGCATTTGTTCGAGCGCAGTGCCCACGGCAAGCGCCAAGCCAGTAACCAAGTGTTGAGCCTTGCGGATCCAGATCTTGAGAATATTCTGGGTTCCGGGTTCTACGGACAACTTCTCGAAGAAATTGAGCTGTTGGAGGGAGTCGGAGAAGATTTTGATCTGTCTCAGGTCCATGATGGCAGTTTAACACCAGTTTTCTTTGGCAGTGCCATGACCAACTTTGGTGTGGAGCTGTTTTTAAAGTCCTTTTTAGACTACGGCCTCAAACCGGGAGATCATGCCAGTACCCAGGGAGAAATTGCCCCGGATTACCCAGAGTTTTCCGGCTTTGTCTTCAAGCTCCAAGCCAATATGGACCCGAAACATCGCGATCGGGTCGCCTTTATTCGGGTCTGCTCCGGTCGCTTTGAAAAGGACATGACCGTGAACCATGCACGCACGGGTAAAACCGTACGCCTCTCGCGACCCCAAAAACTGTTTGCTCAGGATCGTGAATCCGTGGAGGAGGCATTTCCGGGGGACGTGATCGGCCTGAATAATCCTGGGGTCTTTACGATCGGTGACACCATTTACACCGGCAAGAAGCTGGAGTATGAGGGTATCCCCTGTTTTTCACCGGAAATCTTTGCCGTTCTCCGCAATCCTAATCCTTCCAAGTTTAAGCAGTTCAATAAAGGGGTCTCGGAACTGCGGGAAGAGGGCGCAGTCCAAATTATGTATTCGGCGGATGAGTCAAAGCGGGATCCAATTCTAGCGGCGGTGGGCCAGTTGCAACTGGAAGTGGTCAAGTTCCGCCTGGAAAATGAGTATGGGGTCGAAACCCTGGTGGAGCCGTTGCCCTATACGGTCGCGCGTTGGGTGGAAGGGGACTGGCCAGAGTTGGAGCGACTCGGTCGCCTGTTCAACACAGTGACGGTAAAAGATAGCTGGAATCGACCGGTTCTGCTGTTCCGGAATGAGTGGAATGTGGGCCAATTGCTCAGCGATCATCCCCGTCTGAAGTTACGATCGATCGCCCCAGTGGCTGCTGGGCAAGAGCCTATTTCGGTCTAATGCCGGAGATCTCGTTGCTTGTACCTAACTGGTGAGGCCCTGGAGGCACTCCTCAATCTCTCGGGCGATCGCGATCGATGCTGACATTCTGCTATTGCGGGAGACTAATTATTCCCTGAAACCCTCTTATAGATAGGGTCACAGCGGTTTTCAAAGAACCATATCTGAGCCGGGACTCAGAATAAGACCGGGACAACAGGCCGCTGGGACAATAGACCGCTATTGCGAAGGGTGTCATGGTGTTAATCACGATCGCTCCGGTCCAGGCCCACGGCTGCGGTGCTTTATGGCTCCGTCCAACGGCACCCTACTGGGCACCTCGATTAATGGGGTTGGGCGGCGAAGCCGCGCAACCCAACCCTGATTCTGCTGTGGGTACTGCGATGAGAATCTGTATTAATCGAGATTAATCGAGGTGCCCGAGGGGGATGTTTTGAGGATCTCCCGGATTGGGGTTTGCAAACACTTGCCCAAAAACGTGGGTATCCAGGGCCAGGGTGTTTCAAGACAATACCCGATCGCGACTCGGCCTAACCGATCGCTCCTGGAGAGGATGTTTGCAAACGTCGGCCAGTAGTGGGGATAGGCGGCGAAGCCGCCTATCCCTATCCCTTATCCTCATTTTTGCGTGGACTCTCTCCCAACCATTTGGACAAATCGAGGTGCCCTAGGGAGAATCGGTGATAAAGTGAGAATGATTCTTATTCCCTCCCCCGTCCTCACGCCCTCCCCCCCTCATGCTCGACGTTCAGCATCTCAGCGTCTCCTATCCCGGCGTTTCCGCCTTGGTCAACCTGAACCTTCGCCTCAACCCCCAGGAACTGGTTGGCCTCATGGGACCGAACGGAGCCGGAAAAAGCACCCTAATCAAAAGTATTTTGGGCCTTTTGCCCCGCCAACAGGGGCAGGTGCTCTGGAACCACAAACCCCTACGTCCCCATGCCAAAACCGTGGCCTATGTGCCCCAACGCTCCCAGGTGGACTGGGCCTATCCCATTAAGGTGGAACAGGCCGTGCGACTGGCCTGCGGCCAGGGCTGGCGTTGGCAGCTCCAGAAGAATGCCCAGGTGCGGGTGCGGGAAGCATTGGAGCGGTTAGAGTTGTGGTCCCTGCGGCAGCGGCCCTTGGCTGCGCTGTCGGGCGGACAACAACAGCGTGTTTTTTTGGCCCGCGCCTTGGCCCAAAATGCCGACTTGATTTTGCTGGATGAACCCTTCACCGGGGTCGATCGGCGCACGGAGGCGATTTTGTGGCAAGTCTTGATGGAACTGCGATCGGCGGGGAAGGCGGTTCTGGTCTGTAGCCACAGTTGGGGCGATGCGTTGCACCATTTCGATCGATTGGTGCTCTTAAACCGCGAGATTATTGCCAACGATCGCCCCCAGGCCGTTCTCACCTGGCCCAATCTCAATCGCGCCTACGGCGACAACTTTCCGGTCAGTTTGGCCTGGGGCTGTCCGTGGCCCGTTGCGGGACCACAACCCCGCATTCCCCTCGCTCCGGTGACCGCCCCGGTGACTGAACCCCACCCGTCTGCCGTGGCCCCTGCGCTGGTCCAGTCGCCCGCTCCAGCACAGGCTACAACACCCTCCCCCCCCCGATCGCGCCCGAGTCCGATCCCTATTCATCATCGCTCGGCCTAGGCTTCTGGGACTGGGCGACCCCGCATGCCCGCGCTGGCCGCCCGCGAGCCAGCCGTGGGAAAAATCGTTCCTGATGGGCAAGAACACCGGTCAAGAGACGCTAGCGCAACGCGCCGCAAGGGCCTGTCCAGGGCCCTCGACCCAGCAAATCACGGGGAAATTTGCCCCATCTCTATCCTTTGGGACCAAAGCACGGGACAATCGATCCCAGACCCAGGGGAGAGTACCCCTGAGAATGGCAGTGGCTGACGCTGCCTTCCAGGGCAAGGCTAGCCCCCAAACGATAAGGACTTCGTTATAAGACGTGATAGGTATTGCAGTTACTGGGAGTGGTTCCGCTGTTCCAGACTCCCGCCTCACCAACGAGGATCTCAGCGAAATCGTTGAGACTTCCAATGACTGGATTCGGACCCGCACCGGTATCCAAGAGCGACGGCTAGCCAGCCCAGGGGATTCCTTGGCCGATCTTGCGACAACCGCAGCCCGTCGTGCCCTAGACCATCGCGGCCTTGATCCAAAGGATGTGGATTTAATTATTCTGGCTACCTCCACCGCCGATGACTTGTTTGGCACAGCTAGCGTGATTCAGGCCAATTTAGGGGCTGTCCATGCCACTGGTTTTGACCTGACCGCCGCCTGTTCCGGCTTTATTTTTGCCATGACTACTGCCGCCCAATTTATTCACACCGGAGCTTACCGGCGGGCCGTGGTGATTGGGGCCGATGTCCTCTCGCGCTGGGTCGATTGGACCGATCGCACTACCTGTGTGCTCTTTGGCGACGGGGCCGGGGCCGTGGTCATGGAAGCGAACGAGGTGGACCACTTTTTGGGGTTTGAACTGCGCAGTAATGGGGCGATGAATGGGTGTCTCACCCTGGGTTATGATCCCCAGGCCCAGACGCTCCACGCCAATGCCACGGTCTCCCAAGGGGATTATGGTCGCATTGCCATGAACGGGAAGGAGGTCTATCGCTTTGCGGTGAACCGTGTTCCCGAGGTGATTGAGAAGGCACTCCACCGGGCTGAGGTGCCCTTGGCGTCCGTGGATTGGTTTGTGCTGCACCAGGCAAATCAGCGAATTTTAGATGCGGTGGCCGATCGACTCCACATTGCCCCCACCAAGATGTTGAGTAACTTAGCCAACTATGGCAACACGTCAGCCGCTTCGATTCCCTTGATGCTAGATGAAGCCGTGACGGCGGGCAAGATTCAGCCGGGTCATGTGATTACCACCGCCGGTTTTGGGGCAGGGCTGAATTGGGGTTCGGCGGTGTTCCGGTGGGGTCAGGCTTCGTAGGGTTGGCTGCATAGGTCGGGCTTCATCGGTTGGACTTCCTAGGGTTAGCACTGTGGTGCGGGCTGGCGCTGTGGGATCCAGGGCACCTCGCCGCTGTCCCCCATACAATTGATGGCCGCCACAGTATGGTTGAGCACCGCGAAAAATCCCAAATTTTCGCGGTACCCACGGCAGAATCAGGGTTGTAGTGGGCTGCGAAGCCGCCCGCTACAGTCAATCGAGGTGCATCCCGTTTTGGAAGCCCTCACCCTAAATCCCTCTCCCAAAGAGGGAGAGGGACTATAATCTTATTCCCCTTCTCCCAGCTTGGGAGAAGCGATGTCCTGATCGCAGTCGAACGGGCGGTGCCCTGAGCGCAGTCGTTGGCTTCGCCTGCCCGGAGGGCATAGGGGGCTAGGGGATGAGAGCCAGACTCGCCAAAGTGAGATGCACCCAGTTAATCGAGGTGCCCAAGAATTATTTAAGAAGAAAGTTGCCCTGCCGCAGGTGAGGTAACGTGCTGGACTAGATGCATCTGCAAGATGCTGTAAGGATTAAAGGATCAATATCATCATGACCACTGCATGGGTTTTTCCGGGCCAAGGGTCCCAAGCCACGGGGATGGGAACCGACCTTTTCGATCGACCCGACTGTCAAACGAAAGTCGCCGAAGCCGATGCCATCCTGGGCTGGTCCGTGGCCGATCGCTGCCAAAGCCCGATCGAAGACCTGTCCCGCACCCTCTACACCCAGCCCTGCCTCTACACGGTTGAGTGCTTGCTGGTGGACTTGCTCCGCAATCAGGGACAACTGCCCGACTACGGTGCAGGCCATAGTCTGGGGGAATACGTGGCCCTCTACGCGGCGGGGGTGTTTGACTTCGCCACGGGGCTGAAACTGGTGCGGCAACGATCGCAACTCATGGACCAAGTATCCGGGGGGCAAATGGCAGCGCTGATGGGGTTCGATCGGGAGGCATTGGATGCGGCGATCGAGGCCACCGATGGTGTGGTCCTTGCCAACGACAATAACCCCGGTCAGGTGGTGATTTCCGGGGTTCCGGAAGCCGTGGAGGCCGTCCTGGGCCAAGTTAAAACCAAACGCGCCCAAACCCTTAAGGTCTCGGGTGCCTTCCACTCCCCTTACATGGCCGAGGCTTCCAGTCAGTTCCAAACGATTCTCGACGCGGTCCCCTTTGAGACTGCTAAATTTCCCATTCTCTCCAATGTGGAGCCGGACCCTACCACCGATGCCAACACCCTCAAGCAGCGTCTCAGCCAGCAGATGACCGGCTCCGTGCGCTGGCGGGAGACCTCTCTCAAGCTTGCGGACCTCGGCGTCACTCAGGTCACAGAGATTGGTCCAGGTAAGGTTCTGACGGGGCTGATTAAGCGCACCTGTAGTGGCATTGATCTACAAAATATGAATACCGCTCCCGCCGCAGGCTAGAGCCCCTGGAACTGACCCCACTCTGCCGTGGGTGTAGTTCTCGTATCCCTAGGGAACGGGTGGGCACTGTGGGGCACCGCGATTCGTTGGGTTGGGCGGCTGTATCGTCGCCCAACCAAGGCCGATAGTTTGGACTAATCGGGGTGTCCGAGAGGAAGAATCGGTAAGATGAAGCGCCTCTTACCACCATTCAATACTTGTCGAACCAAGCTAGTCAGGGCAAACTGAAGCTATTAATGCCTGACCCGGGGCCTAGTTGCCTGACAAAAAATACTGCATTGGGCGCAAAAACCGCGCCCTTACCAGAGTCTAGGACCTGACTGACTGACAGAAGTGCTGAGGAGCAGTCATAGCAGGGTTTTCAAAAGAGGGAAAGTCTGGGTTGATGGAGAAGAAGAATCAAAAAATAAACCATCAACATGAAAGCCCAGACTCGGTT
>JAYKIB010000085.1:0-17001 GCA_035285005.1 Prochlorothrix sp. | reverse complement strand
TCCTCAGTACCGGACAAAAAAGTGATCAGAATGGCCCTAAACCCTTACAGGGTAGGCATTTGAGTCTGATCGTCTGAAACCCTTGTATGGTAGGCGTTTCCAAAGTTTTGTCCGGTACAGAGGGTTTCTTCAGCTCCAACCCGGTAGGGTATGTCTGTACGACCTCAATCCTGTACTACGGAATTTATTTATGCAGCATATATCACCAACTGCCCCCATCACGATGGGTGGTATCTGGGGATCGGAGGCGATGAGGCCTTGGATTTTGGCCCAGGAGTCCACCTTTGACTTGTCTGAGATCCTCAACAGTGTCGGTCTCGATGAAGTTACCAGCCGCTTGATGAGTTTGGCTGGGGCAATCTTGATCCTGATTCTGGGCTGGCTCCTGGCCATCATCCTCGCGTCTGTGGTCACCAATTTGCTAGGCCGCACCAAGCTAGACAACCAACTCGCCGCTTGGCTCATGGGCAAGCAGGGTGGTGAACTGCCCAAGGTGGAGAAGTGGGCTGGCTCCTTTGTGTTCTGGGTGGTCATGGTCTTTGCCACGGTCGCCTTCCTGAACGCCTTGCAATTGGATGCGGTTTCCAGCCCCCTCCAAAGTTTCCTAGATGAAATTACCACCTATGCTCCTCGGATCCTCAGCGCCGCAATTCTGGCGGGAGCAGCTTGGGTGATGGCGACGGTGGTGCGACTCCTGCTGACCCAGGGCATGAAGCGCTTCAACCTCGATGATCAATTAGCCCAGCAATTGGGGGGTGAATCGGCTCCGCTGCCGTTGCCCCTCAACGAGAGCATGGGGACCATTCTTTACTGGTTTATTTGGCTCTTCTTCCTGCCCTCTATCCTCGGGGCTCTACAACTGGAAGGCCCCCTAGAACCGGTTCAGAACCTCCTCGACGAGTTGCTGTCGGCCCTGCCCCAAGTCTTCAAGGCCGGTCTCATTGCCTTGGTGGGTTGGTTCTTGGCCCAGTTCATCCAAAACATTATCAGCAGCTTTTTGCGGGCCGTGGGTAGCGACACCCTGGGTAGCCGCTTTGGGCTGCCTAGTGAGGGCCTCAGCCTGTCCAAGTTGGCGGGGAACCTGGTCTATGCCCTGGTGATTTTGTTCACGGCGATCGCGTCGCTGGAGGCGCTAGCGATCGAGGCCATCTCGGATCCTGCGGTGGCGATGCTGGATCAAATCCTTACCGCCCTGCCCTACCTGCTCCAGGCAACGCTCATCCTCTTCCTCTTCTACCTGGGGGCGAAGTTTGTTACGGATCTGGTGACCCAACTGCTCACCGGGTTGGGCTTTAATGATGTTCTTAACTGGCTAGGCCTCCAAACCCTACTGCCCGCAGCCCCTGAGGAGACGGAAGCCACGGTTTCCACCAAAACCCCCTCGGAAATTGTGGGGGTGATCACAGGCGTGGGCCTGATGCTGATCGGGGTGATTGAAGCGGTGGATTCCCTGGAGTTGGAGCAACTCAGCGCCATTATCGCCATGCTCACCGCTGGTAGTGGTCAAATTTTGGCGGGTTTGGTCATTTTTGCCCTGGCCCTGTTCCTGGGGAACTTGGCCTACCGGGTGGTCAGCCTCCCCGGCGATCGCCAAAGCAATCTCCTGGCCAATGCCGGTCGGATCTCGATCGTGATTTTTGGTTCTGCCATGGGTCTGCGCCAGATGGGGATTGCCACCAATATTGTGGACCTGGCCTTTGGTCTGCTCTTCGGTTCGATCGCGGTGGCGATCGCGATTGCCTTTGGTTGGGGCGGTAAAGATGTGGCTGCAGCCCAACTGAAGAAGTGGGTTGATGCCATGAACGATCGCGAGATCGGTTAAGCCCCAAGGCCCAACGCGGGTCCTGGGTTGACGAGGGCCGCAGGGTCGATCGGTGTCCCCGCGTAGCCGGGGACACGCCCGACTCAAGCACGCCCTTCTCCCCAGACGGAGCAGCATGGGCCGCAGGGTCGATCGGTGTCCCCGCGTAGCGGGGAACACGTCCGACTCAAGCACGCCCTTCTCCCCAGGGAGAAGGGCTTTTTGATGGTCACCTACTGCCCCTAGGGCCAGACCCTCGGCGCCACCGGTCGATCGGCCCCGCGCAGCGATCGCACCACCGCCCACACCAACTGAAACCAAGCCCGTGCTTCCTGGGTCGAATGGCCCCGATAGCGACACAGCAACCCCCGCTCTAACCGTGTCACCCCCACCTGCGCCTCCGCTGCAATGGTCTGTCCTTTTGTCCCAGTTCGATCGGGCTGGGGCACAGCCCGAGCTTCTAGCCACAACTGCCGCGCCTGCTCCACCGTCTCCCGTTCCACCGCCAGACCCACCCAGGCCAGCGTTCCCATCACCGGTTGTCCCGCCAACCCCTGGGCACTCTGCAACAACTCCGGCTCCCCCGGAATCCACAGGGGATCGATCCACACCGGTCGTCCCCCTTGCCAGATCTCTGTTTGCGATCGCCACGCTCCGCTACCAAAGGTCTCCCCCCCGGCGCTACGCCCCAAGCGCACCAAATCCCAGCCCAGCCATGTGGCTCCTTCCGCCAACTCCACCCGTACCGTTTGTCGATGGTGTGCGCTGCCGTAGGCGATCGTTTCCAGGGGTAACCACTCCCCATGGGCCTCTGCGCCCAATTGCCAATGAATGGTTTGCTGACTGGTCGCGATCGCTTCCCCCGGTTCCCGGGTCGCAGACGGACTCCCTAGGGTTTCTTGTGCCCTAGACTCGCTCTTTTCGGATCCATTCCCTTGCGCTCCAGTCAGGCTCCAACTGGCCTCCAGCCCCTGGGTTAACCGGCCGGGTCCATAGATCTTGGTGGCCGCCACCGTGGTTAAAAGCGCTTCGGCTCCTGGCTCCAACCGGGCGCTCAGCTCCAAGCGATCGCCCGCCACCAAGCCTCCCGCCGTATGCAACACCACGCCATGGCAGCGATGTTTACCCTCGGGATAGAAGGGCCGCTGTAATTTCAACGGTGCCTGCACCTGAGTCAGTCGCTGGTGGGTATGGCCATCACGATGCACATACTGCACCGCCAAACGGCCTTGCCAGGAAGAAGAAGAGGTCATAGTGGGATGCATGGCAACCGCTACAGAATTTGTGACAAGTTTTTCGCGACAGAGTCTTCGTGACAAAGCTTGCACGACAAGTTTGGGGAGAATCCCCCCGCTGCTTTTCCCGCTGCATGTTGGTCCACGTGCGCCCTCCATCAGCGACCTTGTTTGCCCCATTGGTGCGGGTGGTTTTGCCGCCCGTTCCAAACCCTGAGGTTGGTGTGGGCTATTTCCCCAAAATTAGGATTAAGCGAGGGACTCTACAGCGGGTTTCCGTTTCCTTAGGCTTCCTCGGGCGATAGAGTCCCGGAGTCTGCGTTATCTTGCGGTTCTGCCGTGGGTGTTGTCTGGGTGTCAGGGGAGGCACTTGGAGTCCCCACATTCGTTGCCGTCGGGGCCGGGTTCGCCGTGGGGGGCACGGGTGCAGTTTCCGGCATTGTGCCTCCGTCGATCGTGCTCCGATCGATCGCACTCCGATCGATCGCACTCGCATCAATGATGTCCCCTGCCATCGCGGCACCATCTGCCGCTGTCTCTGGACTTGCCCCGGGGCGGATCGGCTTGGGAGTCTCGCTGCCCTCTGCGTTGCGCTTGGGCTTCGTGGGTTTCTTTGCAGGCGGTTTATTGGCCTTCGGTGCCCGGATCCGCTGCGGGGCCGCATCCAAAGCCAACACCAAATCCTTCATAAAGAAGCGGGGAAACCGCTTATCCAAAGTCGCCGTACAGGCCACAAACATTGGTTGTCCCTGTTCCTCCTTAGTGGCACGCGGGTTAAATCGCCAAGGCCGAGGTGTGTCATCGCCCTTCCAGACAAAGGGCAAATAGCAAGATTTGAGCCGATCGCCCTCCCAATGTTTCTCATTGCGGTGAACTGCCAGTACCGGGCGACGCAACTGGGGAATGAACTGCCACAATCCCGCCAGTTTCCACTCATCCTCCTCATCCTGGAACTCACTCCAGGCCAGAATCTGAAACTTGAGCACCTCCGCCTTCAAGTCAAACCGAGGATAAATCAAAAACCGAAATGGCTGATTCTCAATGTTATCGAGGTGCCATTTTGCCTTACGAATTCCCACAGCAGGATAACTCCCCTGGCGAATATGGAGAGCCTTGTCCGAATAGATACCTCGGACTAGACCAACAGCTTGGTAATGGGCGGTTTCTGGTGTCATGGTTAACCTGGGTAGGGAACAGGGCAGTAGACTGCTACCAAGTCAGGGTCAATATCCCAACTTGAAAGTAGGTCTTGGGCACCTTGATTCATCCAAAGTTTTGACATCCAAAGTACCGGAAGCTAACCCATATAGGGCACCTCGATTAATTGTGGCAGGCGGCGAAGCCGCCTGCCACAATCCTGATTCTACGGTGAGTACTGCGGTCGAAATTTGAATTTTTCGAGGTGCCCTATAAGAGTTAGGGGTTTGGGTGGACGACGCAGTCATCCACCCCAATGAATCGAGGTACCCGCTTGTCCATTCCGATCTCGTTGGTTCAAAGAAGCGCTGAAAACAGCGTGAGATACGTGCAGGATGTTGAACGTCCCAGCATTATAGTAGACTGCTCCGGAATTCTTCGGAGGAGAGGCTACGGTTCACGGGGGACTGGAGCAGTAGACCCATGGGCAAAGCGAAAGCAGAAGGCTGTACCGGGGGGCATGGGGTTCAGCGGAGTTGGCGAAGGGGATAGCGCAGATGGCGGAGCAGAGGAGGGCGGAGCAGAGGAGGCCAGAGAGGGCTGAGGGGAGGAGAGTTGAGGGGGGGAGGGCTGAGGGAATGGGGGGGATTGGGACACTTGCAGCGGCTGAGAGGCTTGGGAGGCCGTCAGGGGAGAAGATGGCACCCGTGCCAAGGCCAGCGGAGACCAGTCACCCGCTGGACTCAGCACACGAACTTCTCCCTGCATCTGTTCCACTAACTCCTTCACCACCGCTAGCCCGATGCCAGTTCCCGGAATATCTCCGTCTGCCTGCACACCTCGATAGTGGCGCTCAAATAAGCGGGGCCGATCGATCGCCGGAATTCCTGGCCCTGTGTCGCTGACAATAATCTCAGTCCAGGTGGCCGGAGCGGGCAGCGGTTGTTCAAAGGCCGATCGATTCACGGCCGATCGCGCCGCTCCCCAACCCCCAACCTGTGGATCCCCCAGATCTCCTGGGGACTCCAGCCCCGCTGTTATTGATCCCCCTGCTTCGCCATCAGCCCCGTGAGGCCCATGAGCGCTCCACTGCTGCACCACCACCGCAATGACTCCACCCTCGGGGGTATATTTCAAGGCATTGTCCACCACATTATTTAGAACCTCTCCCAGGGCCAAAGCATTGGCGGCCACGGGTGGCCACGGTGGGGGAGGGAGGTAGAGCTGGATCTGACGATTCTGGTCCTCTGCCCGAGCTTGGGCCGCTGCCACCAGTGGGGCCAAGACTGCCTGGAGGTCACAGGCTTCCAGCTGCAAATGGGGGGCTAGCCAGGTGGGAGTCGAGGGTAACAGCGCTGGGACCGCAGATGCAGCGGTCTCCAATTGATCGACTCCCGGCGCAAGACTGGGTACGGTGAATCGATCCCCCGATCGATCCGCCGCCGTCCCAGGAGACACCGTAGGAGACACTGGACTCCAGTGCTCCGCCTGTTGGTTCAGTTGTTGCAACAGTGTATTGAGCCGATCGCTCTCCCGCACCATATTTTCCGCCACGTTCCGGTTAGGATCTTCCGTCTGGAGCCGCCGCAGCAGCAGTTTCCCAAACGTGCGCAGGGCGGTCAGGGGGTTACGAATTTGGTGTAGCAGGGTGTCCAAAATATCCTGCTGTTGCTCCTGGATCAGCTCCTGCTCGTGGTAGCGCTCCTGCATCCACTGAAAACGCCGCTCTAACACACAGGCCAGCGCCAACGATCGAGCCACCTGCTCCAAATGGCGATGGTCCTGGTCGGACCAGTCCTGTCCTGCCCGCTCCACCACAAGAAACCCCAGCACAAAATTTCCCTGTTGCAGGGGAAGCACGACCTGATGTTGCAGGCCAGGAGTCCAGGTGGGTGGCCACTGAGTCGCGGGGGCTTGGGGCCGCAGTCGGGCTGCTGGGGCGATCGCCCCTAACACCACCGGCGCGATTGGCGAGGATGGCTTCTCCGGCGAGAACTCAAGGGGATCTGGAAATGCTAAAGCTGCAGATCTGGGCGGGCCAGGGTCTGGGGTATTCGTCAGGCAGGGGGCCCGATTGGATGGAAGAGGATCTGTAATGCTCGGGACAGGCACACTCGGGACAGGAATATCGGACATGCCCAAGCCAGCGTTGGGAACTGGGATGCCTAGAGATTCCGATCGCACAGGTTCTGGTTTTGAAGGGTCTGCCCTCGAAATGTCGGGTATCACCGCGTTGGGTGCTACCGCATCGGATGCAATAGCGTCTGCTCTGGGAACGCCCGGTGTGGGGACGTCGGGTGCTGAAACGCCTGGGCTTAAACTCTCAAGGACCGGCAACTCCGCTGGGGAAACGTCGGGTCCCAGGGACTCGGGCCTTGGAAAGTCGGGTTTCGGAAAATCGGGCCTCCGGGACTCGGGTTGTGAAAAATTAGGGCTTAGGGGGTCTGATTGTAGGGACTCTAGCGGTGAGTGCTCTGAGTTTTGGGGGTCTGAGTTTGGGGGGTCTGAGTTTAGAAGGTCTGAGCTTGGAGGCTCTGGTTGTGAGTGTTCTGATGTGACGTTATCTGGCGTTGAATATTCGAGTGCTGCAAAGTCAGGTGTGGGTGCAGGGGGCTGTTGGGGTGAAGATGTGGAGGCCCTCGCCTCGGCATCATGCCCGTGGTTCAGGGTTTGGGCCAGGGGATCGGTCATGGCCCGAGGGGGTAGCGCCCACGGAGACTCTGGGGGCACGGGATCCACACCTTCGGGATACGTAGCCACCGCAAGGGGCGCTTTGTTAGGATTTCCAGACCAATCCCCCGTCAAATACACCACGCCGAGAGAAGCCCCTAAAGACTGGGCCAGCAACTGAAGTTGGGTCTGACAAAGATTAACGAATTCAGAGCTGGCAGGCGGTGACATGGAAATGGGGCAGAACAATGCAGACCAAGAAACTTAAGGTTTGGAGCACACCGATCCCTCGCATGAGGCCAGATTTTGCTGGTTAACCCACACCTAAAATGCAGCGGTGTAGGCGGAGGATGGCGGCTAGAGAAGGACGGGTGGCTGCGTTGTCCACCCTGATGAATCATGGTCCCCTGACAAATTTTCTACGGGAGTCCTCAAAATCTGGTATTCATCCCTGTGGATCTCAATTTTTCGATGATCCCCGCCAGGGTTAGACCGGGCAGCCCACAAAATTCCTAGGCTTTAGACCTTGAACAAATCCATGAAAATTGTTAAACTTGATACTCATCATAGCAATGATAAACACGAGATCTGAAGCCCCCGCCCCAAGCATATATTCCACTAGGATGCAGCAAGGTTATGGCTCCGGAGGCTCACAGACAAGGCAATACCTTTTCTAGAAACTCCGTTCTGTGATCTGAAGTGATTATCCTATGTGAGTGAAGAGAGTTTTTCGAGACCTTACGAGACCTTAACTGAGTTCACTTGTAGTCGAAGGACTGTCTTCCATTATCATCCAATGCTGATGTAGCTTCAGTCAACTGACGAGGGCTGCGATTGATTTGGCATAGCTCCAGTGTTTTACAGCACGGTTTGCAATAGTGCCGTCCAATACAGGCTAACTCCCTGTACCCAGCACCTGTGCAAGATGCTGTAGGTGACTTTGTAGGTGGGTATCTGCAATCTTCACTGGATACCCCCCAAGGCCCTCCAATTCCTGGATGATTCAAGAATTTTCAAGTCTTTTTAAGGTACTAGGTCCAGGCTTCGTCAACTTACTGGCGTTTGTTTCGCTGGGAGTGCATCCTTGTGCTTTAGTTCCCAGAACTACGCCTCTATGAGCTGGTGAGGTCAAATGGTGTCCAGGCTCCCTACACTCGCTTCTCCTGACTGTTTCCTACCAGAATGATGGAAGTGACAGCCGTTTTGGTGTAGGTCCCCGATCCATTGCTCAGGGTTGTAGCCTGCGATGGCATACCCTGAACTGAACCCGAAACCTAGGGTCATCGAGCTGTGCAACGCATCAGATCGTTATTCCTATGCGGTTCGACGTTTTACAGTTTGATTCTTTGTGGCTCGATGCTTGGTGGTTTTGATCGAAAGACAAAGCTGGGAGCGATTTCCTGTACAGCGGGGAATCCCAGGTCTCTCCTAAGCAATGGAACAGCTACCTTCTCTTATGGGGCTAGGTGACCTCGGAGACAGCCTTGTCTCTGGTTCGCGCATCCACCTCCCATCGCTAACCTCAGTGATGGAGTTTGTATCGATACCTTAAAGAAAGTTGAAAATTCTGTTGAAAATCGATATACTCTCGACGGTTCTGTAGCTATGGCTACAGCCTCATATCCCGTCTCTAGCAAGCCCAGTTGTGCTGAACTCTCTGAGTATGCGACTTTTGGCTAAGTCTTGGTGCGATCAGGGCATACGGGCTGTGCCTAGAATCCGTGACCCTTTGGGTTCTGGTCTAGTGCCAGGGCACATCTTCAGGGGTCTCGATCCGGCTTGGATCGTCTTTGTAAGTCTAGATATTAATAACGTAGGAGGTAAGGAGGTTGGCTAGAAGACGTAAGCGCAAGAGCCGCCGCCGTTTAGAAGGGCGCAGAATCTTGGAAAACATACCTCAGTATAGTATCGAGTGCGGTGAGGATAAGCCCGTGACTGCGGCCCGTAAGTTTATCCACTCTGAGAGAATTACGCCTCCTGCCCTGTTGCTCGTTAAGCGAAATGAGCATACCACCGATCGGTACTTTTGGGCTGAAAAGGGTTTGTTTGGTGCCCAGTATGTGGAAGAGAACCACTTTCTGTTCCCCAGCCTACGCTGTCCCGAAGGGGAAGAAGAACCTTTGGCTCTGGCTTCAGCCCGGTAGTCTCTGTCGCAATGATTGGGGCTGGAAAGCACACCCTGTTGGCCTGACTGGATCTTAACTCGGTCCGGGGGTTAGTTTGGTGCGGTTGACCCGCTAGCGCGGCACGAAATCCCTCGTGGGATTGAGATCCGATGTCAGTCCGGATTAAGCGTGCGGGGCCTAGGTTTTGGGCTCAAGTGTCGGGTTCAAATTTCCCCGATCGCACCCGATCGTAATTTCCCCGATCGCATTTGTACAGCCCGACCCAACCTGATCCAATCGGACCCGACCTCAATTTAAATCAAATTGGGATCACAGGGTAGTGGCCAAGGTGATCATGGCAGGGCGAGAGAGTAGAACCCCGCTGGGCGAAGGCTCGACGCGCTGTTCTAGCTTTACAGGTGGGACAAGACCCCAAGGTAAGAACCAGGTTTGGACTGGGCGGCGCAGCCGCCCAGTCCAAACCTGCTGGCTGTAATAAATCGAGGTGCCCATCTGCATCTGATACCGGGGGTTGCCCCGCCACTGGCGGGGCAACTTTTTTGCATAGCTCTGTTATGTTTGCGCGGCTCTGTTGTGAACGTTATGTTTGCGTGGCCCTGTTGTGAACAGTGCTATGGGCGAACAGGGCGATCACTGAGGTGGCCTCGGGTTGCTTCCACGCCCGGTTATTCCATTACCATTCCACCGAAAAAGGCCCCCCCTGTCTGTGAAATAGGCTACAGAGAGCAGTGACAGGGCACCTCGATTAATTCTGGCGTGCGGCTTCGCCGCACGCCAGAACCCTCACTTTTGCGTGGATCACAGGACAGAAATTTGGATTATATCGAGGTGCCTGCCCGACAGGAACTGTGGCAGAAATGGAGAGGGTCGCAACAGCTGCCTTGGGATATGCCCTGCTGCGATTGCATTCTGGTCGTATGCATTCTGGCCGTATTGGGGCTGACAAGGTGGGAGAAACACGCCCCCGTGAGCTTTCC
Organism: Prochlorothrix sp.; assembly: GCA_035285005.1. GTDB lineage: Bacteria > Cyanobacteriota > Cyanobacteriia > Prochlorotrichales > Prochlorotrichaceae > Prochlorothrix. Next base: position 7,055 of record JAYKIB010000085.1, on the reverse strand, counting down.
CCGGGAGTTTTCCCGCTGCGTGGGTCAGCAGGTGTTCAGGATGTGCCTCACCCGTCCGCACCGGCGCGGTTCGTGAGTTATGCCCTACAAAGCAATCCCGTGCCAAGTTATGCCGTGCAAAAATTCGGATTGTTCAAGGTGCCCAGCAGTGTACATTAGAAGATGCTGAAAAATTGCGCCTGACGACCAGAGTGGTCCCTGTGGGAGCAGTGCCGTAGTCCCCAAAACCTAGGGAATGCTAGGGTTTCGGGAAATCAGCGATCGGGGATTGCCCCCCCTGCGGCATTTATCTGGGTTGTCTGCTAACCGGTATTACAGCGTCGAGGGAAGCGTTTTGGTCACGACACCTATTCTAAAAACCCAAAAATCCGAAGAGATCTTTGCAGCCGCCCAGAAGCTGATGCCCGGTGGAGTCAGCTCCCCGGTGCGGGCTTTCAAATCCGTCGGAGGGCAGCCCATTGTCTTCGATCGGGTCCAGGGTGCCTATGCCTGGGATGTGGACGGCAACCAATATATTGACTACGTGGGCACCTGGGGGCCAGCCATCTGTGGCCACTCCCATCCCGAAGTGATTGAGGCGCTGCGATCGGCTCTGGACAAGGGCACCAGCTTTGGTGCGCCCTGTGAGCTCGAAAATATCCTGGCCCAGATGGTGATCCATGCGGTCCCCAGCGTGGAAATGGTCCGCTTTGTCAACTCCGGCACCGAAGCCTGTATGGCGGTGCTGCGGCTGATGCGGGCCTACACCCAACGGGAAAAGGTGATCAAGTTTGAGGGCTGCTACCACGGTCACGCCGATATGTTCCTGGTCAAGGCCGGATCAGGGGTTGCGACCCTGGGCCTACCCGACTCCCCTGGTGTGCCAAAGTCTGTCACCGCTGCCACGCTTACGGCTCCGTATAACGATCTGGAGGCCGTGAAGCAACTTTTTGCGGATAACCCCAATGAGATTGCCGGGGTGATTCTGGAGCCCGTGGTGGGGAACTCGGGCTTTATTACGCCGGAACCGGGCTTTTTGGAAGGACTGCGGGAACTGACCCAAGCCAATGGTGCCCTTCTGGTGTTTGACGAGGTGATGACGGGCTTCCGGATTTCCTACGGCGGGGCCCAGCAAAAGTTTGGGGTTACCCCGGACCTGACCACGATGGGCAAGGTGATCGGGGGTGGCTTGCCCGTGGGTGCCTACGGCGGTAAGCGGGAGATTATGGAAATGGTGGCTCCGGCGGGCCCCATGTATCAAGCGGGAACCCTGTCCGGGAATCCCCTGGCCATGACGGCGGGGATTAAAACCCTGGAAATTATGGGTCGATCGGGATCCTACGAAGCCCTGGAGACGCTCACCCAACGACTGATTAGCGGGTTGTTGGAGCGGGCTAAGGCTTCGGGCCATGAGGTGTGTGGGGGATCCATCAGTGCCATGTTTGGGCTGTTCTTTACGTCGGGTCCGGTGCGCAACTATGAGGAGGCGAAGCAGTCTGACTTGCAGAAGTTTAGTCGCTTCCACCGGGGCATGTTAGAGCAGGGCATTTACCTGGCTCCATCCCAGTTTGAGGCGGGCTTTACCTCCCTCGCCCACACGGATGCGGATATCGATCGCACCTTGGCGGCGGCTGAGACGGTTTTCAAGAGCCTCTAAGGACAGTCCAAGGTGCGCGCGCGGGCACCCTCGGTTCCGGTATAGACCCGGTACGGGCCTCCAGTGCTGGGGGTGCCCCTTGGTTCCATTGCCCGGTTGTCGATGGATTGCGATTCCGGCTACCCATCGGTCGGGCAGTTGTGGGACGGGCCGCTGGTCCGTTTCCAAGTGATATGGATCCTGCCTCTTCCCAGGGGCTGTCATCATTGAGTCCTAGACTGCCCTCAGAAGCAGGGACACAGCTCTTACCTATCCAACTGGGGCGGGCGTGTCATGCTGATATTGCACGAGTTCTACAGTGAATTGACACGCCCTAGGGGTGACAATGACTCGAAGGGCCTTTTTGACAAGCTTTGACAAAATAAACGGTGAGTGAACAGTGGTCATGCGATTCATGGCGGCCTTTTTGGCCATGCTTTTAGCGAGTTGGGTGGCCCTGGAGCCTGCCTGGGCCGGTCTGACGGACGATCGCTTTGATGGCAATATTTTCCCGCTGTATGCGGGTAACGGCTCCCTGGTCCCCCCTCGGGAAAATTTAGCGGCTAACCTCAAAAGTCATCGCCCCACGGTGCTGATGTTCTACGTGGATGACAGCTTTGACTGCAAGGAAAATGCTATTGTCCTGAGCCAGCTCCAGGCTTTTTATACCCGCTATCTGGGGCTTCTGCCCGTCACGGTGGACGGTTTATTCCCCGATCGGGAGTACACGCCCCAGGAAGAGGGCTACTACTATAACGGTGTCCAGATTCCCCAATGGGTGATCTTAACGGGGGATGGGGAGGTGGCCTTCGATCAGGTGGGGCAGGCGAGCTATGAAGCCTTGGATGATGTCCTGCGGGAGATTTATGACTTGCCGCCCCGATCGCCAGGGTTTGATCTGGGCAATCCTGCCAACTTTTCCCCCTCTCCCAGCGCCGACTCCACCTTCTGGACAGCCCCCGTGCGGCAATTGGATGAGTAGCACGATCGGATCGTGACCTGCTCACCGGCGAGTTGAGATAGTACGAGAGAGGCAATTCCCACACAGGTCCGATGCTCTGGTGCGGCTGCTCTGGGGTGGCTACTCTGGGGTGGCTGCTCTAGGGTGGCTACTCCGGGGCGGCTGCTACAGATGTTGCCCTATGATTGACCAGTGTACGCAAACCCTCGCTGGGATGGGCTGTAATGCCTCGACTGGTTTCTCGCTTCTTCAAACTTCCGCCTTGGCTCCAGCGCCAAAGCCAAGGTGTCGCCAACTGCTATACCTGCGATCGACTGGTATCCCTTGCAACTCCCACCTGCATTCATTGTGGGGCCCGCCAACCCGGTCTGTGGGGCTATAGCCGTGCCTTGCGCCATCTACACCATCAGCAGGGGTTTTTAGCCCTGGTGACCTGGGGCTGTGTGGCTCTCTATGGCTTAACGCTGTTGGTCAATCTTCGGGGAGTGCGCACGGAATTACCCTTTGAAATTTTGGTGCCCGATCTGGAGAGCCTCCTGATGTTTGGGGCAACGGGGGAGATTCCCCTCTTCAAAATGGGCCGTTGGTGGACGGTACTGACGGCGGCATGGCTCCATGGCCATGTGTTCCATCTCGGCTTTAACTTGGGCTGGATTCGCTATCTGACTCCCCTGGTGACGGAGGTGTATGGGATTGCGCGGATGGTGGTCCTCTACACTGGCTCGGCTATTACGGCGGCTCTGCTCAGTAGCGTGGTTGCCCACTATGGCACAGCCCTGCCGCCTCTGCTCCAGGGGGCCTATGTCAGTGTGGGGGCTTCGGGCTCTCTGTTTGGACTTTTTGGGGCCTTGGTAGCCTACGGACGGCAAACCCAACGCAAAGCTTTGCAGGATACGATCGCGCTCTACGCGGGTCTGGGCTTTATTTTGGGGTTTGCCCTGGGATCTGTGGACAATTGGGGCCATTTGGGTGGGTTTTTGGGTGGGTTTGCCCTGGCCTATGTGCCCGCGCTGCGGGCCAGCCAGCCTCCGCGCCTCTACGATCTGTTTTTAGCGGTGATCTGCCTGGGACTGACGGGTTTGAGCTTCGCCCTATCCCTGGGTCACTATTGGTGGCTGAAACTGGCGGGTGGCTGAAACTGGGATCGTTAAACCTGGGATCTGGCGGCGGGCGACGGAGCCGCCCGCCGCAATTAATCGAGGTGCCCTGGCGTTTATTGGTAGGACTATTTAATTAAACAGGGCTATTGAAAAGGCTCCTCCGCTTAGCGGAGGAGCCTTTTCACAACGTTGCGAATTTTGCCCGATTGATAATCCTACCTGACCTAATGGAGTGGCGGCTGTTCCCCGATCCCTATTTGGGAGGTAAAACCAGTGGCACGATCGGGAGGCGGGTTTGGCCTGTGCGGGCACTGCCAGAGTTATCCCTTGCTCTTGCCCCACCTCGCGATCGACCCAAGGTGGGGGCCACGCCTTGGGCGTGTCATCAATTAGCTGTAGAACTCTTGCGATATCAGAGTGACACGCCCGCGCCAGGTTTATGAGCTAGGGGCTGTGTTGCCGACTCTGGGGGCATTCTAGGGTTAAATGATGACAGCCCCTAGCTCGGTGCCACTTCAGCCGCAGGGGTAGTATCGGGGAGATCGCTTGCGGTGGGAGTGGCGGCGGGAGCAGCGGCACTGGCCGCCTGCTTTGCGGCTTTTTCCGCTGCCTGTTTAGCAGCTTCGGCGGGGAATTGCATCTGATCCAGCACCTTGCGATCGACCGCTTCCTTGGCAGCTCGGACCGCATTACAAATCGAGTCGGCCTTAGAGCTACCGTGGCTAATCAGGCAAATCCCGGCCACACCTAGTAACAGGCCGCCCCCATGTTCCGCATGGTCAATGCGACGGCGCACCTTTTTAAGGTTGGGCTTAACCAGAGCCGAGCCAATTTTGCCGTGGATACCCTTGGGCAGTTCCTCCCGGAAGACGCCCAGGAATGCCTCCCCGATCGCCTCGGCAAACTTCAGCAGGACATTACCCACAAAGCCATCGCAAACAATGACATCGAAGTCCCCCGAGAGCACATCCCGGCCCTCGGCATTGCCCACGAAGTGAACCCGATCGTTGTGCTTGAGCAGTTGGTAGGTGCGCAGGGCCAGGTCGTTGCCCTTGCATTCTTCCTCACCAATATTGATGAGACCCACCTTGGGTTGCTCCACCCCGAGGACGCTGTGGCTATAGGCGGATCCCATGACCGCAAACTGTTCGAGAAATTGGGGGCGGCAGTCCACATTGGCCCCCACGTCCAAAATTAAAACCTGCTGGCCTGGAATCACCGTGGGTAGGAGAATCCCGATCGCCGGTCGATCGACTCCCGGAATCCGACCTAGGCGCAGCAGTGCTGCCGCCATGACCGCTCCAGAGTGTCCCGCCGAAATCACGGCATCGGCCTTGTCCTGTTTCACCAGGTCCATGGCCACATTGATTGATGCCTTGGGTTTGCGGCGGAGGGCACCCACAGCCTCCTCGTCCATGCCCACCGCATCCTCGGCCTCCACAATAGTCAGGCCGCTGCTAGACACCTCCGAGGGAATCGATGCCTTAATGCTCTCGGGATTGCCCACGAGGAGGACATCCACATCCAGTTCTTGTTGGGCTTGGATGGCTCCGAGCACGATTTCTCGGGGAGCATGGTCACCACCCATAGCGTCTATTGCAATCCGCGCGCGAGTTGAACCCATTGGCTAATGTTATAGAAACCTTAAAGATTCTATCAGACCCCCTATCCCCCTTCGATCGTTTCCAGCGAAGAAAGCCATCCGGGGGCCTCGATGAATTGGTTAGGACGGCCTTGTTAGCTACCCTAACCCTGATTCTTGCATAGGTTACGGGTAAAAATTTGAATTTTTCGCAGTATCCATAGGACACCTCGAAAAATTCAAATTTCGACCGCAGTGCCCACAGCAGAATCAGGGTTGTGGTAGGCGGCTTCGCCGCCTACCACAATGAATCGAGGTGCCGTTCCCTATAGCGAAGTCCTAGGGTGGTGGTCTCGGGTGCTTAAGGATCGGTGTGGGGTGATCCGTGACCAGACCCGGCCCAAGGTCTTGTCCATCACGGGAGGGTCCGCATGAAACTGGGGGAGTCGTTCTGACTCCTTAATCAGGACGGAGGCTGATGCGATCGGCTTTTGGGGGGACGATTCCGATCTACAATTTTGATCTGGAAATTGTTTGCTGTTGTGTTTAGGGAACCCCACATTCCATGATCCACGAAGTTTTCATGCCCGCCCTTAGCTCCACCATGACCGAGGGCAAAATTGTTGACTGGGTTAAGGCTCCCGGTGACAAGGTGGAAAAAGGCGAAACCGTCGTCATTGTTGAGTCCGACAAAGCGGACATGGATGTGGAAACCTTCTATGAAGGGTATCTTGCCACCATTATTGTGGAAGCGGGTGGAGTTGCCCCGGTGGGGGATGCAATTGCGCTGATTGCGGAGACAGAGGCGGAGATTGAAACCGCGAAGCAACAGGCCGCCAAGAAAGGTGCTGCGCCCGCTGCTCCGGCAGCTGCGCCCGCTGCCCCGGCGGTGGCCCCGGCGGCTGCACCTGCTGCACCCGCTGTATCTGCTGCTCCCGCTGCGCCCGCAGCGGCCCCCAGTGGCCGGACGATCGTGTCGCCCCGGGCTCGTAAGTTGGCGAAGTCCTTGGGGGTTGATTTGGCGACGCTCCAGGGGAGTGGTCCCCATGGTCGCATTGTGGCGGCGGATGTGGAGGCGGCGGCTGGGGTGGCACCTGTGGCGGCGACGCCCGCACCTGCTCCGGCGGCTCCGACTCCTGCGCCGGCAGCTCCAGGCCAGTTGGTGCCGTTCAATACGCTACAAAAGGCGGTGGTCAGTAATATGATGGCCAGCCTTGCGGTGCCGACGTTCCATGTGGGCTACACGATTACGACGACGGCCCTAGATGCGCTTTATAAGCAACTGAAGGCGAAGGGGGTAACCCTGTCGGCGCTGATTGCGAAGGCGGTGGCGGTGACGTTGCAAAAGCATCCGGTGCTGTATGCCAGCTATGCGGATGCGGGGATCCAATATTCTGGGGCGATTAATGTGGCGGTGGCGGTGGCCATGCCGGATGGGGGGCTGATTACGCCGGTGCTGCGCGGTGCGGACCAGATGGATCTGTATTCCCTGTCGCGGGCATGGAAGGATTTGGTCGCCCGGGCCCGTTCTAAGCAGTTGCAACCGGAGGAGTACAACTCCGGGACGTTTACGCTGTCTAATTTGGGGATGTTTGGGGTCGATCGCTTTGATGCGATTCTGCCACCGGGTCAGGGGTCGATTTTGGCGATCGGGGCGTCGCGTCCGACGGTGGTTGCGAACGAGGATGGATCGATCGCGGTGCGGAACCAAATGCAGGTGAATATCACCTGTGATCATCGCATCATCTACGGGGCTGACGCGGCGGCGTTCCTCAAGGATCTGGCGACGCTGATTGA
>JAYKIB010000084.1:0-36680 GCA_035285005.1 Prochlorothrix sp. | reverse complement strand
ACTGCGGTTAGGGTCGCTTCAACGCTGGCCGTTGCGTTCGGATTCGCTTCCGGAGACTCCGCCTCCGAAGGCGGCACCACCTGCCAGAACTTCGGCAAATAGGTAGCCCAATCCGCCAAAATCGCCTTTGCCTTCGCACTACCTATGCGATCGGCCTGGGCCTGGATCAACCCCTTCAACTGGGCCTCACCCGCCGCAGTCCGAACCCGCTGCACCGTCACAATTTCGCCATTGACCCGAGTCGGGAAATCCCCCGTCTCATCGAGGAAATAGGCCAAACCGCCCGTCATACCCGCGCCCACATTGCGACCCACACGACCGAGGACCACAATCACGCCCCCCGTCATATACTCGCAGCAGTGGTCTCCGGCGCCCTCGACCACGGCCTGCCCCTTGGAGTTCCGCACCCCAAAGCGTTCACCCGCTTGACCCTGGGCCAAGAGAGTACCGCCCGTTGCACCGTAGAGGCAGGTATTACCCAAAATCACGTTTTCAGCCGGATTGAAGGTGCTCGCTGCCGGGGGCGTAATCACAATCTCACCCCCGTTCATGCCCTTGCCCACATAGTCATTGGCCTCTCCCTCGAGATGGAGGGTAACCCCATCAATATTGAAGGCACCAAAACTCTGACCGGCACTGCCTTGGAATTGGAGGTTAATTTTGCCCCGAAAACCGTGATTCCCGTGGGTTTTGGCAATTAGTCCCGCAAGACGCGTGCCCACACTACGATCGGTACTGACCAGCGTGTAGGTCTTGCCATAGTTGCCGTGGTTCTGGATCGCCGTCTGCAAGTCGCCATCGGCCAGAATCTCATCATCCAGCACGGACCCGTTGCTGTGAACCGGCCCATGATCCAGCCAAGCCCGATTTTCGCGGGTATTGGGAAGTTGCGTCAGGCAATCCAGGTTCAGCCCCGGGGTTTTGGTCAGTTGCACCTCGGGGCGCACATTGAGCATATCGGCGCGACCGATGATCTCATGGATGCTGCGGTAACCCAGCTTGGCGAGAATGCTGCGCACCTCTTCCGCAATGAAGTAGAAGAAGTTAACCACCTGCTCCGGCAAACCCCGGAAGCGCTGGCGCAGTTTTTCCTGTTGGGTTGCCACACCCACGGGGCAATTATTCGTGTGGCAGATGCGGGCCATAATGCAGCCTTCGGCGATCATGGCGATCGACCCAAAGCCGAACTCCTCCGCCCCCATCAGGGCACCCATAATCACATCCCAGCCCGTCTTGAGGCCGCCGTCTACCCGCAGCAGCACCCGATCGCGCAACTGATTTTCCATCAGCACCCGATGCACCTCTGTCAGGCCCAATTCCCAGGGACTACCCGCATGTTTGATGGAACTGAGGGGAGAAGCGCCCGTACCACCATCATGGCCGGAAATCTGGATCACATCCGCATTGGCCTTGGCCACCCCAGCGGCGATCGTGCCAATACCCACCTCCGACACCAGCTTCACAGAAACCTTGGCAGCGGGATTAATCTGGTGCAAATCAAAGATCAGCTGGGCCAGATCCTCAATAGAGTAAATATCGTGGTGAGGTGGAGGTGAAATCAGGGGTACTCCCGGCTTCGAGTTCCGCAGGAAGGCAATATACTCACTCACCTTCTTACCGGGCAACTGGCCTCCTTCACCGGGCTTCGCCCCCTGGGCCACCTTAATCTCGATCTGTTCCGCACTCATCAGATACTCGGGCGTGACCCCAAAGCGACCCGATGCCACCTGCTTGATGGCAGAGCTTGCCGTATCCCCATTGCGTAAGCCCTGGAGGTGGGGAAAGAGTTGGGACTTACCGTCCGTATCTGCGTCATTAATGACGTTATAGCGGGTGGGATCTTCGCCCCCTTCGCCGGAGTTGGACTTACCACCAAGACGGTTCATGGCGATCGCCAGGGTCTCGTGGGCCTCCCGTGACAGGGCTCCCAGGGACATGCCGCCGGTGCAGAAGCGCTTAACAATATCCTCCACCGACTCCACCTCATCCAGGGGAATCGACGGCTTGTCACTGGCAAAGGTGAGCAGGTCTCGCAGGGCCGTAATGGGCCGCTGCTGCAGCATATCTTTATACAGTTCGTACAGGTCCGTGTTAGCCCGATCTTTAATGGCCTTGTGCAGGGCCTTGGACATTTCCGGGCTGTTCATGTGGTACTCACCACCGGGCCAGTACTGCACAAAACCGAGGTTTTCCAGCTTCTTGCCGCTCAGTTCCGGGAAGGCCTTGGTGTGGAAGCGGAGGGTTTCCTGGGCTAAGTCAGTGATGCGAAGGCCGCCCAAACGGGAAGCGGTGCCTTTGAAGGCGAGTTCCAGGAGGTCGGACCCAATGCCGATCGCCTCAAAGATTTGGGCCCCCTGGTAACTGGCCAGGAGAGAAATACCCATTTTCGAGAGAATTTTGAACAGTCCCGCTTCCACCGCCTTCCGGAAGTTGGCTTGGGCTTCCTCCAGAGTAACCCGAGGCAGCTTATCACGACCCATCAGGGTTTGGGTGCGGGGCAGGTTCCACCAGTGACGCACGGTTTCCAGGGCCAGGTAGGGCAGGACGGCGTTGGCCCCGTAACCCAACAAACAAGCAAAGTGGTGAGTACTCCAGCACTGGGCCGTTTCCAGCACCAAGGAAGCCTTCAGGCGCAGGCCGCTGTGGATCAGGTAGTGGTGCACCGCGCCCACGGCCATCAGGGGCGGAATATAGGTGGTGTCCGCATCCAGGCCCGACTCGGACCGATCGCTGAGTACCAGGATTTCAGCGCCCTCGGCGATCGCCGCTGCCGCTGCTGCACAGAGGTCGTCTACGGCTTTTTTCAGCCCTTCAGGACCGGCACTGATGGGGTAAAGGGTGGAGAGTTTGGCAGTTGTGAAACCCGAGGCTTCAACGGCGGCCAGTTCTGCCTCATTGAGCACGGGTGAGTCCAGGACCGCCTTACGCGCATCCACTTCGCCGCTTTGGAGCAAATTATGCTGTTGACCGAGGCGCACCCGCAGGGACATGACCAGATTTTCCCGCAGGGGATCGATCGCCGGGTTCGTGACCTGGGCAAAGCGCTGCTTGAAGTAGTCGTAGAGGAGGTGGGGCTTGGTGGAGAGCACCGCTAGGGGAATATCATCCCCCATACAGAAGGTGGGTTCCTTGCCCTGGCTCGCCATGGACTCGATCACCATTTCCACATCTTCGGCGGTGTAACCAAAGGCAGTTTGCTGAACCAGGAGATCACTGGTTTCCAGGGTCGTTGCCGGGGGGAACGGCTGGGGAGCGATCGACGTCTGGTGGGCCTTAAGCCAGTCGCCGTAGGGCTGGGCCTGGGCAATCTCCTGCTTCAGGTCCCAATTGTGGAACACCTTGTGGGTTCGCAAATCAAAAGCAATCATCTGGCCGGGACCGAGACGGCCCTTTTCGATCACGGTCTCCGGGGCAATGTCCACAACCCCTGCCTCCGAGGCCACGGTGATGTAACCATCCCGGGTAATGGCATACCGGGCCGGACGCAGCCCGTTGCGATCGAGGGTGGCTCCCACCACTTTTCCATCGCTAAAGGCCAGCAAAGCCGGTCCATCCCAGGGTTCCTGGATACCGCTGTAGTATTCGTAAAAGTTGGTAATTTCGGGATGATCGACCAGATCCGGCTGGTTACGGAAGGCTTCCGGCACCATGATCATCAGGGTCTCCATGGGGCTGCGCCCAGAGCGCACCAACAGTTCCGCCACGTTATCCAGGGTGGCCGAGTCGCTATTGTCCGGCTTGACGATCGGCAGCAGTTCCTGGGAGAGGGCATCGCCCCAAATCGGATGGGCAAGGCTCGACTGCCGTGCCCGCATCCAGTTGATATTGCCCAGCAGGGTATTGATTTCACCGTTGTGGCCCAACAGGCGCATGGGCTGGGCCAGGGGCCACTTGGGCATGGTATTGGTGCTGAAGCGGCGGTGATAGACCGCAAAGACGCTGGTGAAGGTGGGATTTTTAAGATCGAGGTAAAACTCGCCCAGAACCTCGCCCCGAACCATGCCTTTGTAAACCACCGTGCGGCAGGACAGGGAGCAGGGGTAGAAGCTGTCGCGCTGGGTATGGTAACCCTGGTCCGCAAAGGTCACGGAGATTTGGTGGCCAATGCGTCGCCGCAGCCGGAAGAGAAGCTGCTCAAATTCATCGCCACTGGGACCATTACTCTGAACCAACACCTGCATCATGTGGGGTTGGTTTTCCCGCGCTTGGACCCCCAGCACCTCGGGGTTAACGGGCACTTCACGCCAGGTTACAAACTGAAGCCCCAGGCTTGCGGTTTCGGCTTCGGTAATATCCAGGCAAATTTGGCGCAGAGCTGGATCCTGGGGCAAAAAGAACATACCCAGGGCCACGCGCTCAGCAGCGATCGCGCTACGCAGGTCCGATCGGGCCGCAGCGGGCACCGTCTCCAGGGGTAGGGTTTCGATAATCAAGTCCCAGGGAATGGCACAGAGAATCCCGGAACCATCGCCGGAGTCGCGATCGGCGCTACAACCGCCCCGGTGCTCCATACAGCCAAGACCAATCATGGCTTTTTCAATCAGGTCATGGCTAGGATTACCCTGCTGGTCCGCGATAAATCCAACCCCACAGGCATCCCGTTCTTCCACAAGCCAGCGCTGCCCCCCGAAGCCTGCGGGGACTGGCTCGGTGGCGTGGGGGGTGGGCGTGGTTGGAGTGAGGGCACGATCAGCGCTGTGGCGATCGAGGGAAGACGCGGGTTGATGCCAAGGGGTTGTCATGGTGTCCACAGTTCCTAAGAGGGTGAAGAGAAAAACATTATAAAGAAAAACCCCAGACTGGGGATTCCTCTTTAGTATTACGGATTCTCTAACCTCCTGTTGGTCACAAAAGTCACGAACTGCTTACATCTTTCTCCGCTACGGCAATCGCCGGGTGGAAGGCGATCGGCTTGGGGGGGAGTCCCCGCCTCGAGCGGGATTCAACACCGATACAGGACTCAGGCCCAGGACTCAGGCTAGGAAGGTTGGCCAACATACAGAAAGCCCGGAGCGATTAAGCTCCAGGCTTTCTGGGGGATTGGGTTTGATTCAGTCAATCGGAGCGGCGGGATTTGAACCCACGACCCCCACTACCCCAAAGTGGTGCGCTACCAAGCTGCGCTACGCCCCGTGACAGAATCTAATCCTAGCATAGGAACGGCAACTTTCTACAAATGCTTGCCACAAATTTTTGGGACGGGATACCGTGACGTAGCTTCACCCAGCACATTCGTGCAAGCAACCGTATTCCCGCAGAACGAAGACCACAGCCCCCTAACCCCGGTTCCAGGAGACACCCTGCTCCGCTAGGGTCTGTTCCATCTTGGTGAGCCAGGTGAAGGGAAAGCCCGCATCTCGGTAAAGCGTCGCTGGAATCTTATCCTTAATTTCTTCGTGGAACTGGGGCAGCTCGCTCCAGTGGCGACCACATTGGATGTGGTGCGCGGTGTGGTAACCCAGATTGCAGGTGACGATGTTATACCAGCGATCGGTGATGTTATAGGTTGCCTTGTAGGGATCCGCTTCATCTAGACCCGCATGGTGATCATAGGTGACATAGGCGGTCATAAAGAGCAAAAAGACCATGGGAAACACAAACTGAATCAGGGTATTCACCCAGTTCACCGCCCCCAACAGCAGCAGGACCAGGAGCGTCGCCACCATATTTTGAATGAGTTTAGTACGGATTTTGGGATACTTTTCTCCCACCTTTAACGCCTTCGGATATGCTTGGCAGGTTACCGTCCAGGCATACTCCAGAGGTTGCATCGTTCGCCCCTGCTCATCCTTCCAAGCCGACTCATCCTTCGTTTGATCGAGGTAATTGACATGGTGACCAAAGGTGTGGTGCAACACCCAAGCTTCGCCCACAATTCCAGTCTGTAACCCCATCACGAGTTCAAGGGCGCGATTCGCCCACTCGGGATAAAAAAACTTTAGGTGCTGATGATGATGATTCCAGCAACAAATCCAACCCTTAATGTAAAGGCTCAGCAGCATCCAAACCAAAGGGATAAGCGGGGAAGGGCTAAAGAAGAAGACCGCTAAATCGATGCCCAACATTACCAGAATGCTGGCGACCAGATAAGCGTCTATTTTTTTTCTCAACAACATTGTGGACCAAAATGGATGGACAAGATTGGGCTACGACAGCTCACGACAACGGACCTACACGATCGCAGGTCCGTCAGTTAAAGCAACATGAAAATTGTTTTAATAAAAGTCATCACCCAGGGTGAAGCACGGCAGCAGCAGCCGCATACACTGGGTAGCTTCATGTTTGCAGGACTTGAGGTCCGAACACCTGCCCCAAGGGAGCAACCTATCATCGATCGGATGAGGGCAGGTTCGCGCAGCCTACCGCTGGGCATTCCAATTCTTCCGGTGCAGGCGGAAAAGAATCAGACATAGCAACCGGGGAACAGAGGGTGCTTACAACGGCCCTAGGAACAATCTGCTTGTTATTGTAGGGGGTTTTGCACAGGGAGGGGAGGATCCGAGCAGAGTTCTCAATCCCAGACGATCGAGACGTTCGGGATCGAAACTGCCTTGGGTCACCTCGATTGATTGGGTTAGGCGATAAAGCCACCCAACCCAAGCCTGATTTTTGCGGGGTCTGTCTGCCAAGAATTCGGATCGATCGCGGTGCGGTTGGAACCAGTCAACGCAATTTAGCGAGATTCCTTCAGACCCGTCCAGCCCACCAAGGCATAGCCGATCGCCAGGAGCAAACTGGTCAGGGCCGTGCGCACCCCCGATCGAATCAGTTGTTCCTGGGCTTGGCGTTCCGCATTACTTTGTTGTTCCTGGAGAGCAGTCGTGGCCCGTTCCTGCTCCTGTTCGACCTGTTGGCTCAAGTACTCCTCCAAACTATCGGGCTGATCCCGGAACTGCTGGAGGAGGGTGGCCTGATCGATCGAGATCTGACCACTGCTGATGGCCTGGTTCAGCTGTGCTTCGTTTTGCAAGAGAGCGGTGATGCGGGCCCGTTCCTGCTCCACCTGGGCATTGAGGGTCTGTTGGGCCTGGGCACTTAACTCTTGGGCTTGCTGCTGGATACTGACCAGGGTCTCAGCCCGATCGATAAAGCTATTGCGCAAATGAAGCGGTACGAACAGCAAAAACATCAATCCCATGAGACTGGCCAGTACAAAGGCAAATAACCGTAGGGGCAACCGGGTGATTCCCTGGGTAAAGGGGGTGGGCACCTGTTCTGCGGTCCAGTACCCCACCAGGAGCAAAGCAATCCCCACCAACGGCACCAACCCCCGATCGACGGCGGTGGAGATCACCTGAAGTTGCCATTGCCGCTCTAGAAATTGAGGCCACAGCAGGAAGGCAGCGTAGTCCAACAAGACTGACAGCACCATGATGGAACCAACCAGAATCAGACTCAAGGGAGTAATGGAGGCCAGCTGTCGTTGACTACCAGATTTCATGACTACCAGATTTCATAGGGGGACTTAGCGCCTCAAATTTACGCTTTTGAATCCTACCGTGGAAGGGACACCTCGAAAAATTCCCAGTCTCGCCCTGGGGCCCACGCACAGGTCAGGGTTGTGATGGCAGGTTGTGATGGGCGGTGAAGTCGCCTGTCACCCTTACGCAAGGTGCCCGAAAGGTCCCCTGGACAAGTCCAACGCGGTTCCGACACAATCTTTTGTCAGTCTTTTGGGCACCTCGAAAAATTCAAATTTCGACCGCAGTGCCCACGGCAGAATCAGGGTTGTGGCAGGCGGCTTCGCCGCCTGCCACGATTAATCGAGGTGCCCTATAGCAATAGACCTGTGCGTTAGGACAAGGTGAGGCCAGGGATCTCCCGCGTCGCGAGGGATTCTTTCCCCAGGTTTGCCCTCAACATCTGGGCGATTGTTATGGGGTTGAGCCAGGTCATGGCATCTGGCCACGGCATCTGGCCACGGCATCTGGCCACAAATGGCACCCACCCGACGACGTTGAGGCGTGTTTTGCGATTCTGCAGAAAAAACACCCCCCCAACGGCTTGCTTGCACTGTGGCGGGTGTCATGGGTATGTCCCCTCTCCACCGCTCGGTTCTCCGCGTGATCTTGCCCAGTCATAATCTGTGCCGTATCTGTGCCGTGTTGAGTCCGCTTGAGGGTTGGATGTGCGTCTTGATTGCGTTCCACGACGGCACCTGCGTCCCCTGCAATTCTGACCAGGCACCTTGCCCAGCATTCCTCACTGTCTGGCCCTATGAATATTGCTGAGAATATTGCTGAGTCCGTCCATCCCACTGCCTTGCTGAAGCAAGATGTTGCCCTCTGGAATCAGTGGCGAGAGCAGAATCTCGAAGAAAAATTGAGCCTATGCAATCTGAATCTCCATGGTTGCCACTTAATTCGAGCGAATTTTAATGGTTTGGATTTGACGGGGGTGGATCTGAGTGATGCGGACCTGTCTGGGGCGAGTTTTATTGGTGCGAATCTGCGCCGATCGGATCTATCTGGGGCCAAACTGATTGGCTGTAGTTTGGTGGGGGTCAAGCTGATTGGGGCCGATCTGAGCCATGCCAATCTGGTGGCGGCGAAGCTCATTAGTGCCCAGCTGGTGGGGGCTGATTTTAGCCATGCCAACCTCAGTAATGCCAATCTCCGTAAGGCGGATCTGTTGGGGGCGGAGCTGCGGGATACCCAGTGTCACCAAACGGATTTTACGGAAGCGGATCTGACTCGGGCTTGCTTGGGGAATGCGGACCTGAGTGAGGCCAATTTGAGCCGTGCGAATCTTACCCGCGCCACCCTCAATGGTGCGCGTCTGGATGGGGTGGATTTGCGGGCTACGGTGCTGACGGATGCGGCCCTGAGTCATGCGTATTTGGTGGGGGCGATTATGAATCAGCAGGTTTTAGAAATCACGCGCTTGAGTCCGACCCTGTTGCGGGGGGTTGTGATGCAGGATACCTAAGGTGATGGGGCATTGCGATTGCGGACTACCAGCAGTCGAACCCGTTGGCTCGCTCTCCCCTAGGGTCAAAACGTTGTCTTTTGGGGACTTCGATGCCTTGGCATGTGTGGCGAAGCCGCACATCCCAAACCCCTGTACTGGCGTGGGCTATCTCCCAACGATTTCAATCCATGGGTACCTCGATGAATTGTGGCCGGCGGCGCAGCCGCCGGCCACAACCCTGATTGTGCCGTGGACACCGTGGTAGACAGTTGAATTGTTCGAGGTGTCCTACTCGAAGTACCTTAAAAAATTACAGATCTAGCAGGGCGGGTAAGAATATAATCTTAACGCCTTCCGGTGGGGGTGGATTTTACGTTAATTTAAGATCAATTAAGGAATTATAAAATTCAGCACCTCGACGGCTGGGGCCATCCAGGGTAACGGGTCTTGACCTGCTCCACCTTGGACGGGTTGTTTACATCTGGACCGTTGCCGATCGAGAGTTCCCCGGGGTCGAGGTGCCTAGGGCCTGTGATGCGACGTGGGTGACACGACGTTGACTCATGCCGGATTACCCCTCAATTTACTGTCTCAATTAACAGGAGTCTCGAATCATGAGTCGCTTTGGTGAAACTTTGAGCCAAGCCTTAAGTCCGATCGCCGATGCTTTCGCTAGCTTCAATCTCCCGGAACCGATCGTCCACTGGGGCCACCCGTTGATGATGGGCATTGTTGTCGGTGTGATGGGCACCTATGCTGCGGTGGCGGGTTGGCAAGGTCGCACGGCTACCGATGAGGCTGTGGCGGCGGAGAAGCGGGACCAACACAGTAAGGTCGCCCTGGCGATGTTTATCTTTATTACCCTGGGCTATACCGGTGGCATTCTGTCCCTGGTGATGCAGGGGCAGCCACTTTTGGAAAGTTCACACTTCTGGACGGGCACCCTGGCGATCGGCCTTTTAGGGCTGAATGGAATGCTCTCGTTGGGTGGCTTTGGGGGTCAGGCTTCGCTGCGGACGGCCCATGCTTACCTGGGAACGATCGCCCTGGGCTTGCTGCTGCTCCATGCTGTGTTCGGCATTAATTTGGGGCTGAGCATCTAATGGGCACCGCGATTAATTGTGGCAGGCGGCGAAGCCGCCTGCCACAATGCTTATTTTGCCGTAGGCACTGCGGTCGAAATGTTAATTTTTCGAGGTGCCCTAATCACAAGAGGGACCGAGGGGGATTCGGCAAGGGTCTCCGGGTCCTGAGCCGCAGTTTGCAAACAGCCCCTTAGGGTCGAAAACCCGTTTCCTGGGAAAAGCCCCTGCCCTGGCGATCGTCCCAGGGTCGAAAACCTGCTCCTAGGGAAAAGCCCCCGCTCAGCGGGGGCTTTTTAGGATCAAAGGGCAATCATCCCTAGGATGACAGGGCGATCCATTCCTTACTTGCGGCGAACGGCGGCGCCGTGGATGTCGCTGTGCTCCGTGCCGCTATACCCATGGCCACCGGGCGCACTGACCTCCGCCGTGTCGATCGGATTGGTGGTACGCAACACCTCCACCAAGCGACCGGAGGCCCCGTCGTCCAGCAGCTCAATAATGCCCACCCCCGGACAACTGCCCTGGGCCGAGTGGGTCACGGATACCGGCACGGGCCCCCGCAGGGCCGCCACGAGATAGCGGCCATCGGGCGTGGTGTCCAGGAGATCGGGGGCCGGATCATTGCCCAGCAGATCCGCATCATCCGTGACCGAGGCGGCGGCACAGGCCCCCAGACCATTGCCCTGACCATCCTCCGACATGAGATCGTAGGTGGTGCGCTCCAGGGTACGGGTGTGGAATACTTCCATATTGTTTTGGATGCGATCCACCGTATGCACATAGTCCCCGGAGCGGGTAATGGCCATGCCGTGGGAATCGCGACGGCTGGTGGTCCCGATTAACTGGCCCGTGGGGTTGCTGGCTTCGCCCGTTTGGTTGCCGATCGTCGCCGTATTGCCCTCATCCTTAAAGACCATCAGGGGCGCAGGGGTATTCGGGGGGTTGGGGGTACTACCAAACTGCGAGTCATCGATTGTAAACACGGTGAAGGTGGACTGATCGGCCCCGGCCCCCGAGGCGGAAACCCCCGCGTTGAGCCAGAGATTATCCCCCGCTTGGACGCCACCGCATCCGGCACCATTCACCACTTGATTGTCATATTCTCCCACGATCGCCATGGGGGTGACACGGGTGTCCACCACCAAAAGCCCCCCGCCCCCAAAGGTGACGTAGGCATTGTCATTGTCCGAAACAATGGGGCATATAATCACATTGTTGGCGCGTCCTCCCAGTTCCCCATTGGGGCCATCCCCACAGTCATTTTCCTTACAAAATCCCTGGGGGGTCAGGTTACCAAAGGCGGCGTCCAGGTCATAGCGACCCACCACACGGCCCAGCATGGGGTTGCCCTGGCCATTGTCCCCGAGGTACACCTTGGCCGCATCATCCACCGTCATGTCCTTGCCCACCCCGAGGGCAGCGGACTGGTTGAAGGCCGCATCCACAATTTCACCCTCGGCATTGCGGGTAATATCAATTCGTTCCAGGACTTTGCCGTGGAGGTTGGCCACCAGCAGCGCACTGCCGTCGCTATTCCAGAAGGACATGTGCACCGATCGACCGGCATTGGTGCCAGACACCCGGAACAGGGCCACGGCCTCCTTGGTCTCACCATCGATAATCCCCACGTAGCCCCCGCCCGGAGAGAAGAGGTTAACGTTCATGTAGCGGTGTTGGGGATCGGGCAGCATGCCATGGAGACGGCCAAGGCTTGTACCCAGTTGGTTGCCGGTTTCCGCGATGCCATCATGCTCCATCAGGGTTGCGGGGAACACATCATAGACATTACAGGGGCCCGCGCCGGGGCGGTTCTCACCATCACACCCCAGGGGTTGGGCCGCTTCACCAGTGGTGATTTGGCGTTCCACATCCTCCCCATCCCAAACCCAAATCCAGCTCCCGTTGACCCCCCGCGCATCGACCCCGGCCACGGAGTTGGACTGGTCGGATCCCCAGATTTCATAATCATGGCCATCGGCTGAGGCAGGCTCGATCATAAAAGCCCCGGCTAAGAGTGTGGAAGCCGTTAAGGAGGCGGCGAGTTTAGAAGGAAGATTGCTCATATTTTTGCGGTTCATCCCCCGGTTTGAGGACCTCTAGTGGTACTGCAGATCTGCGCCCAAGGGTTGGGCCGGCACTGGGCGGCGTGTCCTGTGAGGTTGCTCGGTCGAGTGCCGCCCCCTAGCATACAGCAGGGCTCGGTCACCCTAAATCAGCAAACTTGACCGAGGGCATTTGCCCCATTGTGCCGGACCCATCTGGGGCTGATCCCTTTCTGTGATGCGGAGTTCATCCGTTGAGACCGCTCGGTGGACGGGTCGGGTGTCCGGGTGAATGCCCTGGCAAACTTGGCCTAGGATAACCGCCAAGTGGCTTCTGCCCAATCGCAGGCTGGGCTAGGGTAATCGCGCCTTTTAATGGAGAAGATTGGGCGATCGATCCCAGGAATCCAAGATATCCCGCACCAATAATTCCTGGATCCACACCTTGGCCACCACCGCCAATGGCAGGGCCAAAATGAGCCCCAAGAGTCCGAAGACGGTCGCAAAAAAGATTTGGGCAATGAGGGTCAGGGCCGGCAGGAGCGACACCTGCTTGGCCATGACCGTGGGGGTGAGCCAATAACTTTCTAAGTTCTGAATCAGCACATAGAGCACAATAACCGCCCCAATCCGCCAGGATGGCTCTTGAATGGCCACCGAGAGCGGGAAGACCACACTTAACACCGGGCCGATGTTGGGAATAAAGTTCAGCAAACCCGCGAGCAGGGCATGGGCGAGGGCCAAGTCAATGCCCAACAGCCATAGACTGATGCCGCTACAGATTCCCACAAAGAGAGAACTGATGATAATCCCTGCGAACCAGTTGTCTAGGGCAATTTCACAGTGGGTCAGGATGCGATCGGCCCGTCTGCGATAAAACGAGGGGAATAGCATCAAGAGGGCCTGACGGTAGGACTGGGGATCGGCCAGTAACATCACCGTTAAAACCACCACCAGCAGGAGCTTAAGGGTGACGGTGACGGCATTATTGAAAACCGTGACGAAATTATCGATAAATTGGCCCACTAGGGGGCTGGCCTGCTGGGATAGTTCTGAAAAGTTGAGCTTGGATAGATCCCAACGGAGGGTCTCATCCTGCAGCCGTTCCTGGAGAATCAGTAAGGTACTGCGGGCTTGCTGGAAATTTTCGGGCACCCACTTGAGCACATAGTCAATCCAGAGGGGCACCGAGCGCCAAATCTTTTCAATGCCGGTGGGTAACAGTTGCAGCAGTTCCTGAAACTGCGCCACAAAGGGGGGAACAACCAGGGCGGTGAAGGCGACTGCAAGGGCAGCAAAGAGAGCGATCGTCAACACGATCGCCCGTCTGCGGGGAATGTTAAGGTGTTGTACCCGCCGCACAAAACTATTGGCCGCCGTGGCCAGGACCACAGCCGTAAAAATCAGTAAAAGAATTTGACGAATGTGCCACAGAATGTAAAGGGCGATCGCAACAACCAAAATCCCAATCCATTGGCCCATGCTCTTCTCCTTCAGCGGTCTGTCAGGGGTATAGCAGCCGCTAAGCGGCTGAGGACAAGTCTGGGGAGTGTCCCCCGCGCGGCGAGGGATTCCCGCCCCCCGTTGTCTCAATCCACCGGTCCGTTGCGTTGCCATCGTCTCCCGGTTGGGGGTGCTCGGGTCTGGCATTTCTGCCCAGCTCCTTCACGAGCCTATTCATGTTCACGAGCGTGTTCACCCGTGCATTCATTTAGAGTACCGCGATTACTTGAGTTGGGCGGATTTGTTGCCCATCCCCCTCCGGATCGGTTTGTTGCACTGACGAGCGTCCCATTGCGTCGGAGTAGTTGGGGCGTTGGCTCCCCCACTACTCCGGGGATTTAATGCCTCCCCCTAGCCTGATGAACCTGTCCGGTGCTCCCGGGGTTCACCTGAGTCTTCACCTGGTTCCTGCGTCCAGCCCTCGATCGAACTGACCTGCATGTCCCGTCGCTCCCCTCTCTTTGTGACCACCTTGGCCCTGTTGGGCCTGGGTCTCACCGCTGACCTCGGTTTTCAGCGTCACACCTTCGCCCAGTCTCCCTGTGACCCCGCCTCCGCCACCTTGGCTCCCCCCTCACCCCTGCCCGATCGGTACTATCCCCTCGATCGGCCCCCCGTGGCCCAGGGTGAGTGGGTGTGTTGGAATCAAACCCGGCTGGCTGTGCCCTGGATCCAGTGGCACGATCCCGGCGCGATCGGCAGCTCCAGTCCTGATGCTGCGGGGTCTGCGATCGCGACCTCGATCGGTATCGCGGATTGGGGCCTGGAATCCCTGACCGGGGCCAGATTTCAAACCAGCCGCCACTGGGCCAGTCAACCCTTGGATTGGTTTCCGGTCCCTCGGGCTGAGGGCAGCGCCTTGAGTCCCGATGTGGCGGTCTATCTCACGGCAACCCACCGCTACCTGGATTTAGCTCCCCTCCTTGACACCCTTGGGGCCACGGTTCATCGAGACGGCCCGGTCCTGCGGGTGACCACCCCCCCGGCCCAGGTGCTGGAACTGCGGCCCTACCCGGAAGCGGCGATGACCGTCGCGCCCCTGTTTCCGCCTGTGCCTTCGGTGCCTGCTCCCGGTACGGCTCCAGACGGATCCCCCGGTTCGCCCCAACCCTTACCCCCCCCCCTCCAGGAGCTGGAAATTTTCCTCGATCGCCCGGTTGCGTGGACGTGGGAAGCGGGCTCGGTGCCGACCCTGCGCCTTTCAGCCAGTCTGGTGCCCGATCTGCGGGTGCCCACCCCGGATCTGCCCCCCGGCATTAGCCCGGTGACGTTGCCCCCAGACTTGAGCACGGCCCCGAGCCAGGCCGAGGGCACCGGTTTTCCCAGTACCGCCGCTAACCCGACCCCTGCAGGAACGCTGACGAACCCCATCTCCCCCGCCGCGCCCTGGCAAGCCTGGGGCAATCTACCGCTGCGGGTCCAAACCCAGCCCCAGGGGGTCCGCCTCCAGTTCCCCACCCTGCGCCAGCAGCCCCGCCTCATTGCCCTCCCTGATCCGCCTCGCTTGGTGGTGGCCCTGGAGCAACCCGTGGATCCGTATCCGGAGCGCACGATCGCCTGGGCACCGGGTCTCACCTGGCAGCAAACCCAGGTGACCGTCGGTTCCGATCGTTTTCCGGTCCACCTCCTTCGCCTCGATCGATCGGCCCTGGCTAACCCCCTCGGTGCCACGGCTCCCGCCCCGTCGCCGGAGTCCGGTGGATTCTTCTTCCTCCATCCTCTCTGGGTTGGCCAAGGGGATCTGGGGGGGATGGGAACTCGTCCTTCCGGGCCCAGGCCAAACCTGGCAGAGCGATCGATCGTGGGCATCACGCCGCTCCTCAGCCTTGCCCGTCAAAGCCAAGTGATGGCCGCCCTCAACGGCACCTACTTCAATCGCAATACCCAAATGCCCCTGGGGGCCCTGCGCTTCCAAGGGGAGTGGATCTCCGGCCCGATTCTGGACCGGGGGGTGATGGCCTGGAATGATGCGGGGGCAGTGGTGTTCGATCGCGCTGTCCTGACGGAAACCGTGACCCTGGAGCCCCTACCCCAGTCCCCAAACCGTGCCTCTGTGGGGGCGCCGGTGAGTTTCCCCGTTCTGTTCCTGAACAGTGGCTACCTCAAGGCGGGTCTGTCCCGCTATACCGCTGCTTGGGGCGATCGATACCAGTCCATGACCGACAACGAAACCGCCATCATTGTGGTGGACGATGGGGGGGGCGATCGGGTCCAACAGATTCAACGGCTTGGGCCCGCTGGCTCGACGACGGTTCCGATCCCGTTGCACGGTTACATCCTGGTGGCTCGCTCCTACCAAACGGCCGCCAATCAATTTGCGGTGGGTCAACCCCTCCGCCTGACCTCCACCCTGGAGCCCCCCTACTTGTCAGAATATCCTCACATTCTGGGCGCGGGTCCCCTTCTGCTCCAAGGCGGTCGATCGGTTCTGGACGGAAGGGGTGAACAATTTGACAATGCCTTTTTGGGTCAGGGTGCCTACCGCAGCGCCGTGGGGATTACTGCCCAGGGCCAACTCCTGTGGATCACGGTTCAACCCAGGTTGGGTGGCCCGGGTCCGACCCTGTCCCAACTGGTGGTCCTGCTCCAAAACCTAGGGGTTACCGATGCCCTAAATCTGGATGGGGGCAGTTCTACTAGCCTGTATCTGGGCGATCGTCTGATTAACCGCGACCCTCGCACGGCTGCCCGTGTCCACAACGGTTTGGGCCTGTTTTTTACCCCACATCCCTAGCAACTCCTTAGAAACTCCTTGAGCTATACCCCGGGGGTTGCACGGGTTTGCCTGTCCGGCTCTCCGGTTTACCAACTGTTTTGGGGCCACCTCGACTCCGGTCTAGGGCGGCCAACTGGGCGACTGCCATGATTCCAGGGGCCGTCATCGGACCAGAATTTCAACCTATCAAGGGCTTTACGACGTTTCCAATTCTTCATACAATGTCTCTCCTGGACCCAAAACTTTGAACTGCTCCCGGGCACGATGGCAGTGGACCGGTACGATGCGCATTTTTGAGGAATGGCTCTCCCCTACAGCGCGGGAATCCATGCTCCATATTGATCGCTCGTCACAGGGTGCTTGCCATCGCTTATTGCGGTAAGCTCCAGGAAATTTGGCGGTTTTACCGTCTCGACCTCATTCCAGAGGCTTGGATACACGCCGCTTCCAGCCTCTACACGAGCGGAATTGATCCGCATGTTGATACAACGTTCCTCTCCCCAGTCACGACTCTAGAGGGCACCTCGAAAACTTCAAACTTTCGCCCTGTGACCCATGCAGGAATCAGGGTTGGGTTGGGTGGCTTCGCCGCTCCTCCCAAGGATCGAGATGCCCTAGAGTGACTTCCCTAAGCCTGGTTCGGAGAGGAGCAGAGGTCGCAGTCGAGAATCGGTCAGTTGTGTCAGAAATAGATACAAAAGCGCACTTCGATCTTTGAGGTGCTCCAACGTGAGTGAACAGACTTGAATCGGCTGAATTCTTCCCCTTTGGGGCGACCTTCAGTGTCTGAGTTTGTCCTTCAATGCTAAGTTTGGTGCTGTAACAATGGGCGGTCTCTAGCAATGCAATCTAAAAAGGTTTCCTGGCAGCTGCGCTTCCAGTATCGATTCGATAACTTCATGTCCAAGGGAGGCTGGTCAGTCTTTCTTGCGCTTGTCTTGGGTTTTATCGTCACCTTGATCCTGATGGGCTTGGTGCGTTACCTCGCCGATATGGCTTTTCCCAATGGCTATCTGCGGATAGATGATGACCCCAGCAAACCCGTGAAGTTTATCGATCTGACCTGGGAAGTCCTGGTGCAATTGATGGGACTGCGGGACAGCGCGGATGATGCGAACCTCGCGGCGCGGGCAGTGGGGGTGATCACCATCTTTGTGGGTTTGATTCTCTTTTCAAGCCTCGTTGCCTTTATCACCCAGGAGTTTGAAGCGCGGGTCCAGGAACTCAAAAAGGGTAAAAGCCTTGTGGTGGAGTCCAATCACAGTGTGATTTTGGGCTTTAACGATCGCCTAGTGGATATTATTGAGGAGTTAGTGATTGCCAACGAGTCGGAAGACGATGCAGCGGTGGTGATTCTTTCCGCGGAAGATAAGGAGGAGATGGATGAGTTCCTCCGCAGTAAGCTAGGCAATCTCAAAACCACGCGGGTGGTCACCCGGAATGGCTCGATCACCAATCTCAAGAACCTCCATAAGGTACGCATCACCAGCGCCCGATCGGTGATTATTCTCAATGATGCCAAGGGCTCGGATCCCGATGAATTCCGAGCCCTTGCCGATGCGCGCGTTATTAAGTCGATTCTGGCAATTATGGCCGCCACCGGGGAAGTGGAGCAGGAAGCCCCCCCGATCGTTGTGGAACTGCACTCGGAGCAATATCGCCGTCTTGCCCAACAGATCGCGCCGGGTAAAGTGACCACCCTGAATTCCGCCGATATCCTGGCCCGGATTATGGTCCAAACCTCCCGCAGTATCGGCTTGGCCAAGGTCTATCTCAACCTCGTGGGCTTTGAGGGCCATGAGTTTTACTTCTATCGTCCCGAGTCGGGATGGCAGGGGCTGACCTTTGGAGATCTACCCTTTCACTTTGTTGGCACCATTCCCCTGGGGGTGGTCAATAGCAACGGCAAAATCTGTCTAAACCCGGCCACTGACTACAAAGTGCTGGCCAGTGATAAGGCGGTTGTCCTTGCTGAAGATGATTCAGCCATTCGGTTTGAGCGGGACTCCACCATGAAGCCTCGGGTTTTCGATCAGAGTAATATTCACAAAACCCTCTCGATCGCTGCCGAACGCCATGAAATCATTGGCTGGAACGAAAAAACCCTCACCGTCCTAACCGAGTATGCCAAGTATTTGGGTGGCCAATCTGAGGTGTGCCTGGTGGTCAACCAGCTGACGGACGACATCCAAAGCAAAACCCAGGCCATCGCTGAGGAGCATCCTCACGTCAAAGTGACGGTCAAGGAGGTGAACTTGGATGCCATGGACCTCACGTGCCTGAAGCCCTACGAATATGACAGCATTACTATTCTGGCCGGGGAAGGCAATGATTCTGAAGAAATCGATGCCCGTACCCTGACGCTACTGTTGGAACTACGCCAAATTTGCCAGAACTACCACGAACGTACCGGTGAACCGATTAAAACTGAACTGATTGCCGAAATTATCAATTCGGAGGATACCAATCTGGTCATTAAGGCGGGGGTGAAGGACTTTATCCTCTCCAACCAGTTTGTCTCCAAGATTTTGGCTCAGGTGTCTCAGGAGCCCGAGGTGATGCTGATCTATGAGGATCTCTTTTCAGCGGAGGGCAGCGAGCTCTACCTCAAGCCCTTCTCCCTGTATTTGCCGGATGAGCAGTTGGAGTCTGGCGTAACCTTTGGGGACTGTGTGGCCGCTGCCCAAGCCCGTGGGGAACTGGCGATCGGTGTGGCCATTGCGGCAGATGCGATTTACCCCCATAAGAACTTCGGGATTAAGTTGGCCCCCAACTTGCAAGAGCAGTTTACGTTGACTCAACAGGATTTCCTGATCACCCTGGCCGAGGACCAAACCTAATGAAGCCTAATGAAGCCTAATCGAAGACGATGACGGTTGGGCACCTCGATTAATTGGGTTGCGCGGCTTCGCCGCGCAACCCAACCCGGGGTTTGGTGTAGGGCACCTCGATTAATTGAGGCAGGCGGCGAAGCCGCCTGCCTCAATCCTGATTCTACCGTGGGCACTCCGGTCGAAATTTGAGTTTTTCGAGGTGCCCTGTAGGCACTCCGGTGAAAATTTGAATTATTCGAGGTGCCCGGTTATGCGTTGAGTGCGGTATAGGGACTGGGATGGACTCCACCGCCGATGGGACCTGTCCTGCTGCATCTCAGCGCGAGCTGCCCAGAAGCCTCCCAAGGTGTAACCTTCCCTGTCTAGGGTAATGAAGCCCTCGCTAAGCGAGGGCTTCACAGTTGCATGGTGCCCTAACCCCCAGAACGCGAAATCCCCGGATGCCGATCGGGTTATCGTGATCAAGAATTAGAATGTGGCCGTGAGGTTGTGCTTTCCTTAAGAAGTCGCCCCCACAAAGCCGCTAGACCTTAGGATGGGGATTATGAAAAGTCTTGGGTGTTTGTGGACGGGAGCAATATTCCCCCCCACGGGGGCGGCCCCATCTCCCTCCCCACCCGGTTTACTGGAGCGATCGCATTTATGCTAAAAAATCCAATTTTACTGGGACTACTACTGTTTATTCCGGTCTCCGTTGTGGCAGAAGTCCAACACTGGGATCCCTTGGTGGTCTTCATTACAGCTGGCCTGGGGATTGTTCCCCTCGCGGCATGGATGGGAACCGCGACGGAAGAAATTGCAGTGGTTGCCGGTCCCACCCTCGGGGGCTTGCTCAATGCCACCTTTGGCAACGCCACGGAATTGATTATCGCCATTATTGCCCTCAATGCGGGCCTCTTGGATGTGGTCAAGGCCAGTTTGACCGGTTCTATTATTGGGAACTTGCTCCTCGTGTTGGGCCTGTCCATGCTCTTGGGAGGCATTCGTTACAAGGAACAGGACTTTCAGCCCGTGGCGGCTCGGATGAATGCCTCTGCCATGAACTTGGCCGTGATTGCCCTGCTGCTACCGACGGCGGTGCAGTACACCTCCAGCGGCTTGAGCGAGCCCGTGATTGTGAAGCTGTCCACGGCAGTGGCTATCGTCTTGATTGGAGTGTATGCCCTGACCCTGCTGTTTTCGATGAAAACCCACGCCTATCTCTACGAAGCGGGGATGGCGGAAGAGGGACTGGAACTCCCGGCAACAGCGGACGGTGAGGCAGGAGAGGGTGAAACTCCGGCAGAGACTGGGGAAGATGCCCATGCTGAGAAGCCCAACCTCTGGCTCTGGACCGGGGTGCTACTGTTCGCCACCGTGCTTGTTGCCGTGGAGTCGGAGCTATTGGTGGGATCCCTGGAGGTTGCCACGGAAGCGTTGGGTCTTTCCCAACTCTTTACGGGGGTAATTCTGCTGCCCATTATTGGTAACGCGGCGGAGCACGCCACTGCGGTCACCGTGGCAATGAAGGACAAAATGGACCTGTCAATTTCGGTGGCGATGGGGTCGAGTATGCAAATTTCCCTGTTCGTGGCGCCGGTTCTGGTGTTGGCGGGTTGGGTGCTGGGACAGCCCATGGACCTGAACTTTAATCCCTTTGAACTGGTGGCGGTGATGGTGGCGGTGCTAATTTCCAACTCGATCAGCAGTGATGGTAACTCCAACTGGTTGGAGGGAACTTTGCTGCTGGCTACCTATATGCTGCTAGCCTTTGCCTTCTATTTTCATCCTGTGATCGATACGACCCTCGCTTCGTTGTAGGGGGTATCTGGATTAATTGAGGCTGGCGGCGCAGCCGCCAGCCTCAACCCTGCTTGTGCCGTGGACATCGTGGTAGCAGTTGGAATGTTTCGAGGTGCCCGTAGGGGTATCTGCATTTAATGGTGGCGATCGGCTGCACCGATCGCCATACCTCTGACTCTGACCTGGGTTATGGGACGAATCCTTGGATTGGTCGAGGTGCCCTAGGCGCTGGGGAGGGCGGGTCTGGAATCCTGGCTTGGAGTGGCGGCGGTGCCCCAGCGTATCGGGTCGTTGCCATATTATGATAGGGACAATACTTTACAAACTGTAACGAAGCTGTCACGCAGCGGTCACCCTATCCCCTCCCTTCTTAGCCCTTGAGTTCTGTTTCTGTTTCCACCATCCAAACCGAGACCCTTGATCTGCTGGAGTGGCCTCGCCTCTGTCAGCATCTGTCCACTTTTGCTGCTACCCAACTGGGCAAACATGCTGCTCAGCAGGTGCCGATCCCCCGTCATCTCGATCAAAGCCGTCGCCTTTTGGCCCAAACCCAGGAGGTCTACGATCTAGAGGCGAAGTCGGGCAGCTTGCCCTTTGAGGGTATTCGGGATATCGGCGAGAGTCTGGAACGGGCTGGACGGGGTGGTGTGCTCAACGGAGACGAACTGCTGTCCATTGCGACGACACTGGCGGGGATGCGGACCTTGCGGCGACTGATTGATGCCCAAGACGAGGAACAGGTGCCCCAGTTGTTGGCCTTGGTGGCGGAGTTACGCACCTATCCGGAGCTAGAGCGACAGATTCACCACTGCATCGACGATCGGGGGCGGGTGACCGATCGGGCCAGTGAGACCCTGGGGCAGATTCGTGCCAAACTCAAGGGCCTCCGCGACGAAATTTACCAAACACTCCAACGCATTATTCAACGCCAGGGTGCTGCGATCCAGGAACAGGTCATTACCCAGCGGGAGGGTCGCTATGTTATCCCCGTGAAAGCGCCCCAAAAGGATGCGGTACCGGGCATTGTTCATGATTCCTCTGCGAGCGGGGCAACCCTGTACATTGAGCCCAAGGTGATCTTCGATCGGAATAACCGCCTGCGCCAGCTCCAGCGTCAAGAGCAGGCGGAAGAGGAGCGGGTTTGTCAGCAATTAAGTGGGGCAGTGGCGGAGGTGCAGGAGGACTTGGAACGGCTGCTGGCGATCGGCACGGCTTTAGATTTGGCCACGGCCCGTGCCCGCTACAGCGACTGGATTGGGGGCAATCGGCCTCGCTTTATCGACTCCACCGTGGAAACAATGACCCTGCGACAGCTACGCCATCCCTTGCTGGAGTGGCAACAGCGTCGCGAGCAGGGTACGGCGGTGGTGCCGATCGACCTCCAAATTCAGCCCCAAACCCGCGTTGTTGCGATTACGGGTCCCAATACGGGCGGCAAGACCGTCACCCTCAAGACCTTGGGACTGGCGGTATTGATGGCCAAGGTTGGGCTGTTTATCCCGGCCCGTGAGCCGGTGGAGTTACCTTGGCTGGGTCAAGTTTTGGCCGATATTGGCGATGAACAGTCGATTCAGCAGAGCCTATCGACTTTTTCAGGCCATATTCGCCGTATTACTCGAATTCTAGATGTCTTGGAACCGGCAGAGGGACCGGCAGCTCAGTCTACTGCTCCACGGGAGCCGGGGATTGGGGAGATCACGGCTTCACCCCGCACCGCTGCGGGGAACGGGCAGGAGACGGCAGATCGGATCCCGGATCGCATCCAGGAAGTGGGCTTAAATTCCCACGCCCCTCAGGAAGTTGCGACCAACCCTCAGGAAACAGAGGATTTACCCTTGAAACCGGCCCTGAGTCCAACCCTGGTCCTCCTTGATGAAGTGGGGGCGGGCACTGACCCCTCTGAGGGGAGTGCCCTGGCCATTGCACTGCTCAAAAGTTTGGCCGATCGTGCCCAACTGACGATCGCCACCACCCACTTCGGCGAGCTCAAAGCCCTGAAGTATGAGGACGATCGCTTTGAGAATGCGTCGGTGGAATTTAATGATGTCACCCTTTCCCCCACCTACCGGCTCTTGTGGGGGATACCCGGTCGGTCCAATGCCTTGGCCATCGCCCAGCGCCTGGGTCTGGAGGCGGAGGTGATCGATCGGGCACGGCAGCACCTCATGCCGGGATCGAGTACGGCGGTGAATGAGGTGATCGCGGGGTTGGAAGCCCAGCGACGACGGCAGGAGGACAAGGCCCAGGAAGCGGCCCAACTCCTGGCGCAGACGGAGAAACTCCATCGGGAAGTGAACCGTAAGTCAGAGCAAATGCGGGCCTGGGAACGAGAACTTAAGCAAAAGCAGGAGCAGGAAGTTCAGGTGGCGATCGCAGCGGCCAAGGCTGATATTGCTCAGGTAATCCGTACGTTGCAGCAGGGCACACCCACCGCCCAAAAGGCCCAGAAGGCCACCGCTAAGCTGGAGCAATTAGCCCAGGACCGGCTCCCGTCCCAGCAGCCCAAGCCTCTAGTGCCTAAGGGATTTCAGCCCAAGGTGGGCGATCGAATTCGGGTCACAAGCCTGGGGCATGTGGCGGAGGTGCTGACCCTTCCCGATAGTAGTGGAGAACTGACGGTACGCTTCGGCTTGATGAAGATGAATGTGTCCCTCGGCGATATTGAGTCGCTTCAGGGGGAAAAGGCGCTGATTCCTGAGAAATCCACGTTAGATCCCATACGAGATCCGAAGACAGAAGCCCACCGGAATCCCAAGGCAACCTCAAAACGTGGGGCTCCGGCCCAGCCCGAGTCATCCCTAGCTCCTGCGATTCGCACTTCCCGCAATACCTTGGATTTACGGGGGAGTCGAGTTGCGGATGCGGAAATTGAACTGGATCGGGCAATCGCTGAGGCAGAGGGTCCCCTTTGGGTGATCCATGGCCATGGGACGGGGAAACTGCGGCGCGGTGTACAGGAGTTCCTGAAGACCCATAGGGGGGTCGATCGCTTTGAGGCGGCGGATAAGACCGACGGCGGGACGGGGGTGACGGTGGTTTATCCCCGGCTATGACGGGCTGTGGTGAGTCAGTTATGGTGAGCCAGTCGAGGTGGCCCTAGGTTTTTGCAGGGCTAAGCATCTGTACAGCCCAGGACCGGGGTTGGCCCGTCTGCGCGGGTCAACTGCCCCTACCCGAGGGATCTACACCCCCGAGGAATCTGCCTTGTTCGTAAGGTAATGGTCCAGTCCAAGACAAACCAGTCCAAAACAAACCAGTCCAAAACAAGAGTTGCCCCGCGCAGGCGGGGCAACTGCCCGTACTAGATATCCTTGCAAGGTGCTATACCCAGACAAGCTCTAGTGAATCAAGAACTGGCGGCGTAGATGCCACGTAATTTCCCGATTGACTTCACTTTCAACCCGATAGCCCCGCTGGAACCGCTCTAGGGTGATGTCATCCACATAGAACTTAATCGAAAACTCCTTGTCCTGAAGTTGACCTCGGCCCAACTCCAGTTCTGAAGTCCAGATGCGCGGCTTTTGCCACTCATTACGGCTAGTTTTGAAACTTTCCTGGATCCAGAGGTAGAGATTCGACACCGCATCATCGAGACGGGTATCGTCCGTGTCGGGGTTGCTGAGACGCTGGAACAGCTTATTGGTCTTATTGGTCAGCAGCTCAATGCGATTTTCCCAAGCCTTCTCCAGGATACTGTGATCCTCGGGCAAGAGGTCCGGATCCTCTAGCCAAGCCTGGTACCAAGTCCGCACACTGCCAATTAAAGACCCTTTGCTATGGAACTCTGCAGATTCTTCTAGAATCGGCTGCTTGCGGGTGCGATCGGCGGGCACGATCCCCAGGCCAATCACCTCACAAATTGACTGGAATTCATCGCAAATAGAAGAAATTTCCTGGCGATCGAGACCACCAGCCTCCATTTCATCAATTTTGTCGCTGAGGGAATCGAACATCTCCTCTGCTTGGGACAAATAGCGGTTTGCATCCCGCTCCGCCAGGAGCCGTGCCCGTCCAGTTTCCCGCTTGCGATTGGTGTGCTCACCGGGAATCGATCGGCCAAAATAGCGATCGATCAGTTCCAGCTTTCGGTCCAGATCACCCAGGGTGTCTGGGTGGGCGAGGGCCACCGCCTCCATAATGTCGGAAGTACGGGAAATTTCGGCTTCTGGGGCCAGTTTTAGGGTTAGGGTGTAGTAATAGTTGGGATTAGGGCGACTGAGATTGAGAATCTTCTGTTTCTCAAACTTAGAGTTGGGAACATAGACCTCACAATGCTGATCAATCAAATAGAGCTGCGTCAAGCGCAGACCCACCTTCTTGATCACCGCCCGTTCCTTTTTCTTCCAGGCGATCACGTCCCCAAAGCGGAAGGGGGTGTCGATCAGCAACACCAACCCCCCAAAGAAGTTGGCAATAATATCCTGCAGGGCATAGCCAATGACAAAGGTGACCCCACCGAAAGCCACCCATAGACCGGTCAGATTTAGACCCAGGGACTGGAGGGCCAGAAACGAACCGATGATATAGACCAGAACTGGGACCACCGTTTCGAGGATGGGCACCAGTACGTCATCCCACTGGGCTTCGGTCTTCTCGGCCCACTGCTTCAGGTAGTAGAACACCACCTTATCGAGGACGCGAACCAGGGCATAGGTGATGGTGAGGTAAATGACGGTGGAGAACAGGGCCTCCAGCCAGACCACAGCGGTGTACGCCTCGAGGGGGGCGAGGGACAGCTTGAAGATGGCTAGGGCCGCAACGATCGTAGCGGGTAGCTGGCACACCTTGAGGGTCACCAAACCCGCATCGCTGTTCATCCGGCGGAACACAAGCCGCAGCGCAAAGAAAATAACGATATAGGCCGCCACCACCTCCAGGGCAATGATGCCGAGATTGGTGAGGTAGGCGATCCAGTCCGCCCTACTTTCCAGGGTGACTCCCGGAATATCCACTTGGGGGCCTTGGAAGAGAGGTTCAGTTAGTTTTTTGCCCTTGGCCGCTAGCCAAAAGAAATTCGGAAAAATCGACGCGATCGGTATCATTATCAGTCAGCATCCACAAGTGCAACGAGTCCAGGGCAGTTGCCTTGGAGAATCAGGATCCCAGGGGGCACCTACTGCACCATCGAGGTGGTCGGGGCGATGGTTCGCCACAACGTTAGGTGCACCGTGGGGCTAGCGGGCCAAGTAGGCTTGACGCAGTTGCCAGAGGAGTTCCCGATTTACTTCACTTTCCACCCGGAAGCCCCGCTGGAAGTGTTCTAGGGTAATGTCATCCACATAAAACTTGACCGTATAGGTGGGGTTCACCCCGGCAGTCTGGGCATCGAGCTTGGTTTTGCTGACCCAGACTCGGGGTTTTTGCCACTCATTGCGGGTGGTCTTAAAGCTTTCCTGGATCCACTCAAATAGGGCGTTGACCGCATCGTCCAAACGGGTATCGTCGGAGTCCGGAGAGCTGACCTGGCGATAAACCTTCGTGGTTCTGTTCTTGAGGAGATCGATTTTTTGCTCCCATTCCTTGCTCAGCACCTTATTATCTTCCCGGGCTAGATCCGGATCCTGTAGCCAGGTTTGGTACCAGATGCGGATGAGGGGAATCAGGGGCGTGACGTCGCTCTGGGTTTGGACTTCATCGAGCACCTCACGCTTGGCTAAGCCTTGGCGTTGGCGTTCCTGGACGACGGTTAAACCCATCATGCGGCAGATTTCCATATATTCTGCCTGAATTTTATTAATTTCATCGCGATCGAGCCCGCCGGCTTCCAGTTCGCTAATGTCCGCCTGGAGTTGGTCAAAGGCCGTCTCAATTTTGGCCAGTTGGACATTAACATCCCGCTCCGCCATCAGCCGTTGCCGCCCGGTTTCCCGTTTTTTCTGGACATGGGTACTGGAGGCCGACAAGCCATAGTAGTTGTCCAGCAGGTTGAGCTTCTGGTCCAGGTTGCCGAGGGTGTCGGGGTGGGCCAGGGCGACGGATTCAATAATTTGCATCACCTGGGACGGTTCCGCATCAAATTTTACGGGGACTGTCACCGTGTAGTAGTAGTCGGTGGTGGGGCGGGTGAGGTTGATGATTTCCTGCTTCTGGAAAACCCCGTTGGGCATATACAGTTCGGAGTGCTGGTCAATCACATAGAGATTGGTCACCCGGAGGCCCACCTTTTTGATGACGGCTCGGGTGCCATCTTCCAGAACCACCACATCCCCAAAGCGGAACGGGGTATCAATCAGCAGCACCACGCCGCTGAAGAAGTTGGCCAGAATATCTTTGAGGGCAAATCCCAAAACGAAGGTGATCCCCCCAATGGCAACCCAGAGGCCGCTGAGATCAATGCCTACGGACTGGAAGGCAACTAAGCCGCCGATCGCGTAGACGGCCACCGGTAGGACTGTTTTGAGAATGGGGATCAGGACATCATCCCACTGGGCTTCGGTTTTGGCGGCGTACTTTTCAAGGTAGTAGAGCAGTACGTCGGTGAGGAGTCGAGATGCGCCGTAGGTGAGGGCGATGGCGATCAGGGCCGTATCCAGGTTGTTAATTAGACCTGTGGTGGCATTCTCTCCGATCGCGCCGAGGGTGACCTTAAGCCACAGACCAACGGCCAGGACGATCCCGGGGATCCGAGTGACCCGGATGGCTACCAAGCCCGCATCGGAATGGATCTTGCGGAGCCAAGCCCGCAGAATCACAAAAATGCCAACGTAGGCAAGGGCTGCAACGGCAGCGGCGATCGCAGAAGTTGTGAGGACGCTGGGATCCAAAAGACTAAGGACTTCTCCTGTGTCTGCCCCACCCTCAGGAATGGGGGCAGCATCGGCGGGAGGAGCATCTGTGCTACCGGCATCGGGGGCAGCGTCACCGGCTTGTGCCAGCAAACTGTAGAAACCAGAGGCTAGTATCATCACCTTGCAGAGACCTGGAGTGCTGAGAGTCAGACTCTGCCCATCATGCGGGGCCCCATGGCAGTTATCAGTTGTGCGAGGCACAGAAGCTCAAGATTTATCCTCCCGGAGGTGAGTTACATCTAGTTTTGCTGAAGCGTGAGCTGCTATATCCGGCGCTGGATCACCAACTGAATCCCAAGAGGGTTGGCATGATGGGTTAAGTCAGAGTGGAGAGGCAATCCACAATCATGGGCCTGCTGAGTTACAGGAGCCATGGTGGGCAGGAAACACCCTAGCAGTATAAAGGGAGAGCCTAGCTCCCCGGTAGCCTCCCCTAGAAGCATTAAGATTTGCAATGGTCGAGGGCCTAGCCCATGGTCCCCATAGTATTTTTCCAGGCCATTTCGCGGCAAAGCGTTTCTAGGGCGCGTTGCTCGGCTCCTTGGAAAATCTGGAAGGCCACTAACTCTTCCAGCACCTGCTCGGTTAAGTGGGTGGCAAAGCTACCGCCGTAGCGGAGGAGCAAGTTGTAATACTGAAACTGGGGCCGTTGTTGCGCACTGTGGTGAAAGTGTTGGATTTCCTCGGGTTCGAGGCGATACACGGGGGTATTGACGGGGACGACGCGGCGTGGGATGCCCTGGATGCCGTGGGGCCTGGAGTGGGGATCGATCGCGGTGCAGAGTTCCCCAATCAAAACCACGCCCAGGAGGGTGCGAGTTTCCTGGATCAGATCGGGGGTGAAGAGGGGATCCGGGTCGCTGGATAGGCGGGGTCCGTTACTGAGGAATTGGGGGTTGAACAGTTGGGAGTTGTAAATGATGCCGACGGTGGTGCTGGGGGAGACCTCGCTGGGGGTGGCATCCCAGGGGAGGGAAATTTGGGGGTCGGTGAGGGGATCGTCGGACTCGACGGCGGGTCGGCGCGATCGGCTCTGGGTGGGGTCCAGTGGCTGGCTCAGGCGATCGATCGGGTCGCTGCGGCTAGGGTTTCCTTCCTGAAACTTCACAAAACAGCCAAAGCCGTAGTCTTCGGGGCGTGGGGGAGTCCGCACCTCCATGGCATCCGCCAGTTGCACCACGTAGTCACAGTGGGAATTGGATTTGACAACTTTGCCAAGACGCAAGGCCAGTCTCCTTCTATCGATTCCTGATCGGGCACCTCGAAAAATTCTAATTTTTGCCCGGTGACCCACGCAAGAATTGGGGTTGTGGGGGGTAGCGAAGCCCCCCATGATTAATCGAAGTGCTCACTCGTGAGGGCACCTCGAAAAATTCAAATTTCGACCGTAGTGCCCATGGCAGAATCAGGGTTGTGGTAGGCGGCGAAGCCGCCTACCACAATTAATCGAGGTGCCCATGAGTCCTATATCCGTTATCCGTGAGTCATACCTCAGGATTTGGCACGTCAGTAGCAGGGCGGGGGGAGGGACCTTACCGATCGGCACACTGGGGCGATCGCCATACTGAATCGAGGCTATCTACAGTGTGAATCGAGGGGGCTGGATGTAATAAAAATTTACACTGTTTGGACCTGTTCCCTCATTTAGTGAACTTTCTTAAAGGTGTTTTCCCCCCTCCCCCTTGCTTTTCCCCTCCTCCTCTAGAATAGGGTGTCAGATCTTTGACATCAGATCTTTAACAGTTGCGTCCCTGCGGTATTGGCTGGGGATCAAACCTGTTAAGGGTACCTCGATGAATTGGGATGGGTGGCGAAGCCACCCATCCCAAGCCCTAGTTCTTGTGTGGGTCATCTCCCAAAAATTTGGATGAATCGAGATACCCTGAAGTTTATTAGCCTTCTAATCAGGAGAATATAGAATGACCGGCGATTACGCTGCCTCCTTCTTGCCCTTCATCATGGTTCCCCTCGTGGGTCTGGTGATGTCTGCTGTAGCCATGGGGCTATTTTTCCAGTACATCGAATCCGAGTCCTAAGCCAGTCTAGCGGCTTCGATTTCAGCAACTTCTTACCTAGTTTGGAGTAAACCCCTCCTTGTGAGAGGTTATCGCCTAAATCATGGGAGAAGTTTCATGTTTTTGTGGCGGTATTCCCCCGGACGCTTCTAGGGGGAAGAGGGCTAGCCCTCTTTTGTGCAGCCACGCCCCGATCGTTATGTCAAGTCCAGGAGATCCACCTACATGGCAGATTTGATTCAAGCTGGGGATCCCCAAGTTGGGAATCTAGCTACCCCTTTTAACTCTTCTTCTGTTGTCAAAGCCTTTTTAAATAATCTCCCCGCCTACCGTCCCGGTTTATCGGCAAACCGTCGCGGCTTAGAAGTGGGCATGGCCCATGGCTATTTTATCTATGGTCCTTTTGCGCTGCTCGGTCCCCTGCGGGATAGTGAGTTCGCCACCACAGCGGGTTTCCTCGCCACCATTGGTATGGTTGCGATCCTGACGATCGCCCTGTCTCTGTATGCAGCGGCTGGGGTCAGCAAGCCCGAACCCACGGCGACCAACCCCAACCCCCCCGAGGAGTTCGGTACCCGTGAGGGCTGGAGTGAGTTTGCTAGCGGTTTCCTACTGGGCGGCTGCGGCGGTGCGCTGTTTGCCTATTTCCTCTGTGCCACTCCCCATATTCTGCCCATGGTGAAGATGGCGGCTGGTGTTTGGTCCTCGTGAGGTCCAAGGCTAGTGTGAGGTGATGGCTTAGCCCTGCACGTTGCCGACTGAATCACGTTGCAGACTGAAACGATCGCATCCTCGTGATAGGGGGTGCGATCGTTTTATTTTGGGTCGGAATTTTGGGTCGGACATCCCGCTTCCTTGGGGTGGGCTTTGACTCCGCTCAGCCCACTCCCAACCCTGGGCTTGCGGGGCCTACAGCGAGTTTTGTGGGGCCTACAGTGGCGTTAGGGGAGGCCGAAGAGGACGTTCCGGGGGTTTACAGCACTGGACTGGGGCTTTTCCACCCCCCTCTAAGTCCAGTCTTCTAGATCTTCGCCGGTACTGCGGTAAATCTTTTGTTGTGCATGAATGGCTCGGGTGCGGGCAAAGAGATCGTCCTCCGTTAGCCCCCAGCGTTGCATCGCTTCGGCCAAGCTGTCTTGAATGTCCTGGGCACCGGGAAAGCCTTGGTAGCGGATTTTTAATCGGGCCAGTTCCACGAGTGCCATATCACTCATGTCCCCTGCCAGGATTTGATTGGCGGTGAGGCGATCGATCGCCCACTGGGGATGTTGTTGGGTTTGTTGGGCCGACTCAGCCATGGGGAAAATCTGCGAAACGTTGGGCGGACGGTAAGGTCCAGAGGCGATTGATAGATGCTGGGATGCGGTCGGGCAACTAACAGGGTCGGGCGGCTAATCAGGTTTGGGTAGCTCGCAGAGTCGGGCAGCTAACAGAGTCGGACTGCTAACAGAGTCGGGCGGCGGCGAGGCCGCCTGACTCAACCCTGACCTTTGGGCAGGTCTTGACCTTTGCGCAGGTTACTGGATGATAGATTGCCAGGGTGTGTCATCAATTAACGGTAGAAACCTGGCGATATCAGAGTTACACGCCCGCCCCAGTTTTAAGAGCTAGGGGCTGTGTCCCTGAATTCCGAGGGCATTCTGGGATTGTAATGATGACAGCCCCTAGAAAAACCAGCCGTAGCTGTGGAGTCCCTTCCCGAGGATGTTGACCCCCAGATAGCAGACCCAGACCACGGCAAACCCAGTGGCAGCCAAAATAGCCGGACGACGACCTTGCCATCCCTTGGTGATGCGGGCATGGAGATAGGCCGCAAACACCAGCCAGGTAATCAGCGCCCAGGTTTCCTTGGGATCCCAGCTCCAGTAGGTGCCCCAGGCCTCGTTCGCCCACACGGCTCCGGCAATAATTCCGATCGTCAGCAGGGGAAAGCCGAGGCCAATAATGCGGTAACTAATATTATCCAGGGTGTCAGCGAGGGTGAGGCGCTGGGGGGAAAGGGTTGCCGTGGTGGTGCTGGGGCTGGGCGCAGTGCTGGCTATGGTGCGCGTTAGGGTGACCGTGGCGGTTGTTGCGGTGGCGGTGGCTGCGACGCTGCCGACGAGGACCGGCTCTGGGGAGGGCGTTACAGTTGGTGAGGCCACAGAAGTTGGCTGGCCAGCGGTAGTTGGTGCAGTGGTGCCCGGGGTTGGGGCCGGGGTCTCGGTCAGGCCCTTGCTCCGGAAGGCACCGGTGCCCACGGAACTACCCCGCAGTTCGATATTTTGGCCTCGGGTGACCACTAGGAACGCGATCGCCAGTAATGAACCTACCAGTAGGGTGGCATAGCTGAGCATCATCACACTCACATGCATCATCAGCCAGTTGGACTTGAGCGCAGGCACCAGGGGTTCCGAGGCTTGCATGGAGTCGGGCAAAGAGAGGGTGGCAAACGCCGTAATCCCCATGGCGACGGGAGCCGTAAACGCGCCCACCAGACGGTTCCGACTCATGCTCTCGGCGATGAGGTGAACCGTGGTGATGCCCCAGGTCAAGAAAAAGAGGGATTCGTAGAGGTTGCTGATGGGGAAGTAGCCGGCCTCAACCCAGCGGGCGATGAGGAGAGCGGTGGTGCACAGACTGGCGATCGCCATGCCGCCGCTGCCCAAGGTCCAGAACACGGTCACCCGAGGAAAGGCGATACTGCTCCAATACAGCAGCATGGTGACGAACAGGATCGCAAAGGCGGCGTTATCTAAAGTATTTTCTAAAACGAATAAGTCCATCGGAACCCAGAGTGTCCAAGAGGTCTAGCAAAGGGGCACCTCGAAAAATCCCCATGTTTGTGGGGTGACCGACGCAAAAATCAGGACTGGGGGTGGGCGGCAAAGCCGCCCACCCCAATGCATCACCCCAGTGCCTCGAAGTGCCCAAACGGGAAAAGTGAGCGTCTAGTGGGTCACGTCAAAATCAGGTCTATGGCGATCGATCTGGCCGATCGCCCGTATTAATCGAGGTGCCCCGTGGTGTATTTCCAGTGGTGTATTTCCAGTGATGTGTTTCCAGCATAGATCAGCATCGATTCAGAAAGGGGGGAGCACGAAAAATTCCCGGCCTTGTTCCCTGCCTTCCGTTAGACCGAGACTTGATGGGGGGATTCGAGACCCGGTTGGCATACGAACGTGCCTCCACTGTTCAATCCCTTCACGGGCCATCCGTGCTGGCGCTACCGGTACACAGACCCTCAAGCGTGCTGAAAAAGGTGGGGTAGGAAATCGAGGCGGCCTCTGCCCGAGCGATGTGGGTTTTGCCCTGGGCCACAAGGGCGGCGATCGCGAAACTCATGGCAATGCGGTGATCGGTGTAACTGTCCACGGCTGCGCCCGTCAGGGGTGTTCCCCCCGTAATCTCC
The DNA here is from genome assembly GCA_035285005.1 of Prochlorothrix sp. Classification (GTDB taxonomy): domain Bacteria; phylum Cyanobacteriota; class Cyanobacteriia; order Prochlorotrichales; family Prochlorotrichaceae; genus Prochlorothrix. Next base: position 3,614 of record JAYKIB010000084.1, on the reverse strand, counting down.
AGCCCATCGGGTCGTTCCGTCACCTGGGCGCCCATTTTGCTGAGCTGACTGGCCATCACCGCCAGCCGATCGCTCTCCTTCACCCGCAACTCCTCCGCATCCCGAATCACCGTGGTGCCTCGGGCACAGGTGGCGGCCACCGCCAGGATCGGGATTTCATCAATCAACCGGGGAATCAGCTCGCCTCCAATTTCGCAGCCCTGCAGCTGGCTCGATCGAACCCGTAGATCCGCCACCGGCTCCCCCGTCACCTCCCGCTGGTTTTCCAGGGTAATCTCGGCTCCCATCCGTTCCAATGCTTCTAAAATGCCCGTGCGCGTTGGATTAATGCCCACATTCTCGATCAACAGTTCGGAACCGGGCACGATCGCCCCGGCCACAAGCCAGAACGCCGCTGAGCTAATATCCCCCGGTACCACCACCGACTGACCCTGTAACTGTGCAGGTCCGGTTAGGGTCACACTGCGACGCTCGGGATTCACTTCCACCTTGGCGCCAAAGGCTCGCAACATCCGTTCACTGTGGTCGCGGGATAGGGCCGGCTCGGTGACCGTGGTTTCGCCGTCGGTGAGCAGTCCCGCCAGCAGTACACAGGATTTGACCTGGGCTGAGGCCACGGGAGAGGCGTAGTGGGTGGGCTTCAGGGGTTGGCCCTGGACGGCGAGGGGGGCCAGGGTATTACTTTGGCGGCCCCAAATTTGGGCTCCCATCTGGGTCAAGGGTTTGACGACGCGGGACATGGGGCGGCGACGTAGGGACTGATCGCCGGTGACGGTGAAGAAGCGATCGGGTTGGGATGCCAACAGCCCCAACATCAGTCGGAGGGTGGTGCCCGAGTTGCCCGCATCCAACACCCGATCGGGCTCCTGGAGATTGCCCAGGCCCACGCCTTTGACGGTGACCAGTTCCGTATTCAGGGGCGAAATTTCGACCCCCATGGCCTGAAAGCAGTGGGCGGTGCTTTGGGGATCTTCCCCCAGTAATAGGCCCTCAATCCGGGTCTCACCGTCTGCAATCGCCCCTAACATCAAGGCACGGTGGGAAATGGACTTATCCCCGGGAATTTTCACGGTTCCCCGCAGTGAAATCTCCCCCTGGGGAGTGAGGTGAAGAACTTGATGTGGGTCCTGTTGCTCTAGCTGGATATCAATGCTCACGAATTTAGCTCACGAATTAGCTCAAGGTACCCCTAAGAGAATCCCCCCTAACCCCCCTCCTAACCCCCTTTACAAGGGGGACCGGTCTTTTCTTCCTTCAAGAGGGAGACTGGGGGGGATTCGGCAGGGACCTCCAGCCCTTGGCCGAAGTTTTTAAACATCCTCCAAGGGCTGTGTCCCTTGCCCTGAGGGCAGTCTCGGGTTACATGATGGCAGCCCCTAGCCAAGGGCATCTTGGTTAATCCAAATTTTGGGGCGATCGCCCCGATCGGCCCCAGGGTTTGGCGGGGGTGGCGAAGCCGCCCCCCCCCGCTCCTTAATAAAGCCCTAGCCAATGCAGCACGCCGTGGCCCGTGACCAACTCCACCAAAATCACCACCGTGAAGGCTGTCATAGCTAGCCGTCCGTTGAGGCGTTCCGCATAGCGGGTAAATCCGGCCTTGGGGCGGACGGGAGCGGGAATGCGGGACGGTTGGGGAACCGTGGTGGAAGGGGTGGAGGCGGATTCTGACGCAGGCGTAGTCATGTTCAAGTTGGCGGGTAGAAAAGGTGGATGATGGCCGATTAGGGGGAGGGTCTTTTGAACAGACCCAATGGATAGGATAGCGGCCCCCAAAATCCCTCCAACCATACTACAGGCTCTCTGCCATACTGGAACAAGGGCGATCGGCCCCTACCTGCTGTTGTGTGACCGCTTGCGTCATGGGTGATGCGATCGGTTGCATCACCTGCTGTTCCCGCGATCGCCGCGTGGTGCTGCCCCTCGGTATGAGCCGCTATAGAATTGATTTTTCAACCCGCTCACCTCATCTCCAAAACAACCATGGAAATCGGACTGCCCAAGGAAACCAAGGACCAAGAATTTCGCGTCGGCTTGAGCCCCAGTAGTGTGCGGGTGCTGACCGAGGCGGGACATCGCGTATTTGTGGAAACCCAGGCCGGCGTTGGAGCTGGGTTCCAGGATGAGGATTACCAGGCGGCGGGAGGCGCGATCGTGCCCGGTGCGGAGCAAGCCTGGGGGCGCGATATGGTGGTCAAGGTGAAGGAACCGTTGCGATCGGAGTACGATCGGCTGCGCAAGGGGCAAATTCTCTTTACCTACTTACATTTAGCTGCCGATCGGGGCCTGACTCAGGTGCTGATGGACAAGGGCGTGACTGCCGTTGCCTACGAAACCGTGGAATTGCCCGATGGCCGACTGCCCCTCCTCACTCCCATGAGTATCATTGCGGGACGGTTATCGGTCCAGTTTGGGGCGCGGTTTTTGGAGCGGCAGCAGGGGGGACGCGGCGTTTTGTTGGGGGGAGTGCCCGGTGTGCGGCCCGGTCAGGTGGTGATCTTGGGGGGTGGTGTTGTGGGCACCGAAGCGGCTCGGATGGCCGTGGGTCTGGGTGCCCAGGTGACGGTGTTTGATATTAATGTCGATCGGCTAGCCTACTTGGAAACGGTGTTTGGTTCGCGGGTGCAGTTGCTCTACAACACGCCGCAGTTGCTCGAAACGGTGGTGCCCAATGCGGATCTGCTGATTGGGGCGGTGTTGGTGCCCGGTCGTCGTCCGCCGACCCTGGTGCCGCGATCGTTAGTGGCCCAGATGCCAACGGGTTCGGTGTTGGTGGATGTGGCGGTGGACCAGGGGGGCTGTATCGAGACGCTACGGCCCACATCCCATACGGAGCCCACCTATGTGGAGAAAGGGGTGGTTCACTATGGGGTGCCCAATATGCCGGGTGCGGTGCCTTGGACCGCGACCCAAGCCCTCAATAACAGTACGTTGCCCTATGTGTTGAAGCTGGCTAATCAGGGCCTAGGCGCATTGAAGGCGGATTCTGCCCTCGGGTTGGGGCTGAATACCTATAACCAGGAGTTGATTCACCCGGCGGTGCGGGAGGTGTTCCCGGATTTGGCGGCACCGTTGGCCTAGGGCGTGGTGGCAGCAACCGGGGGTGGAAGCAACCGGGGGAGTTAGGCGGTCGCCTTCACCAGCACCTGATCTCCCTGGATCTTGGCCTCATAAACCGGAAGGGGACTGCTGGCGGGGCCAGCGGCCACGGTGCCATCTAGATTAAAGCTGGACCCATGACAGGGACAGGCAAAACTTTCCGCGTCCCAGGTGACGGTGCAACCCTGGTGGGTACAGAGTGAGTCCAGGGCAACGACAACATCTGGGTTGGCGGGATCGCGGGCCACAACCACCTGTTTGCCCTGGAAGTTGAGGCTGGAGAGGGATCCGGCCTCATCTAGTTCGGCAACGCTGCCGATCGATGCGAAGCCATCTTCGCGGGGGGCCGGGGCGGTTGAAGCGGCTGGGGCTGCCGGGGGAGGGCTTGCCGTTTCGGATTGACAGGCTGCCAGGACAGCGGGCAACGAAGAGGCCAGGGTGCCGACCCCGATCCAGTTCACAAATTCACGTCGATTCATGGGGGGTGTTCCTTTTCAAGCTGGTTCAAGAGGGCCACC
>JAYKIB010000083.1:0-11538 GCA_035285005.1 Prochlorothrix sp. | reverse complement strand
AAGGATTAAAGTTTTGTGTAAGCGACTCCACAGGGATTAGGACCATGACGATCGGTAAAATCGATCGTCACAATTTATCGAGATACCCGATAGAAATGTGTCTAGACTTCCCCATAAAGTAGTCGGTATCTTTAGGTGGAACTGTATTGAGAGCTACAGAAAGCCCACGGCCCCCTCAGTCGAATGTGGTTGAATCATGGACTGGATGCGTTTATAGCAATCGATAGGTTGCACTCTGGCTGGCAACCGTACCGTACCCGAAATTGGTGATACCCCTTAGGTTGCTGCCTGTAAGAGACAGGATTGCAAGGTGGTTCGTCCCACGACATAGACCCCTCCGATCGGGTTCTGGTCGATTTCCACCAGTGCTTCCGGGAAGACTAGAACGGGGGTGACGGTGCCGAGTTTTCCTTGCAAACTGGTGGCCCGTTGACGGGTTTGGGTCAGCAGATCCACCTCAAAGGGGCGTTGGGATTGGTCATAGAGGCGAAAAATTTTATCCCCTTCGTGGCCCACCTTGCCCCGGTGTGGTTTGACATTGACGAAAAAGTGCTTGCCCTGGGGAGATGAGACTAAAACTTCAAGGCCGTTTGGGTTGGGCTTAGCCTTAGGGCTAGTTTTGGCTGACTTGCCCGCTCCGCTGTTGTATTTGACGGTCCAACCTTGATTTTCTAGGGGTAAGAGCACCGCTGCGACGATCGACTTGGCATCGGACTGGGGTTGGCGCGATCGGGATTTGCCCCAGGTTTGCCATCCTTGCCACAGCAATCCGGCCCCCACGGCACCCGCCACACCATGGGCCCAGGTGGGGATCTCCTCGGGTTGCCCCGGTAGGATTCCCAATAACACATCGGGGGCTACCCAGGGCAGGGCCGCCAGCGCAATTCCCACTCCCCCCAGCCCGATCGCAATCCCTTTACTCATACGTGCTTCCTTCTCGCTTCCTGCTCAAATTGGTGGATTCATCGAGGTGCTCGGGTCCGCTGCTATATTATGGCAACTGCTAACCAGCTCGTGGCAGTGTTGGGACCGTAAAGCCGCCCACTCCAGACTCTGATTCTTACATGGGGGCACCTCGATTCATTCAAATTTTCACCGCAGTGCCCGCAGCAGGATCAGGGTTGGGTTGCGCGGCGAAGCCGCGTAACCCAATTCATCGAGGTACCCAGGTGCCCAAGAACCAGTCGCGCGGGCTCCCAAAGAACTGGCGCACCTCCCCCCTCCCTGTCCATACTGACCTAATCCGTCCCCCCCCCTGAAGACCTGTACCCATGGCCGATCGTTCCACCGTTTCCCAGTCCGTCCATGCAGCGACGATCGCGACCGGCGCTGCACCGTCGCTGACGGTGGCGATCGTGGGTGGGGGGGCAGCGGGCTTTTTTGCGGCGATCGCCACGGCGGAAGCCTATCCCCAGCACCGGGTCATGATTCTGGAAGCGGGATCCCAGACCCTAGCCAAGGTTCGTATCTCTGGCGGGGGCCGCTGTAATGTGACCCACCACTGCTTTGATCCGGTTCAACTGATCCAGCACTATCCTCGGGGGGGGAGGGCGCTGCGGGGAGCTTTCAGTCGATTTCAGCCCCAGGACACGGTGCAATGGTTCCAAAACCGGGGTGTTGCTCTGAAAACCGAGTCAGATGGTCGTATGTTTCCCGTGACCGACTCATCCGAGACGATTATCCAGTGCCTGGAGGACGCGGCGGCGATGGCCGGGGTCAGGGTGCTGCGTCGGGCACCTGTGGTAGCGGTGACCCGATCGATCTCTGCTAGCCACGGGGACGCGCCGGTGTTTCATCTTCGCCTCAAGTCCGGCGAAGTGCAGCAGGCCGATCGACTGTTGCTGGCCACGGGGAGCAGTCCCCAAGGTCACCGCCTCGCCCGCAGTTTGGGTCACACCTTGGTGCCTCCAGTTCCCTCATTGTTTACCTTCCAGGTCAGCGATCGGGCGCTGCACCAACGGGCTGGGGTGAGCGTGGCCGAGGCCACCGTGCGCTTGCTTCCGGCAGAGGCTTCTAGCCAAATCGGGAGCAAGGATCGCAAAAAGGCCAAACCCTTAGAGCAAACGGGACCGGTGTTGATCACCCATTGGGGCTTAAGTGGGCCGGCAATCTTGAAACTTTCGGCCTGGGGAGCCCGTGTCCTGCATGAGGCCAATTATCGGGCAACCCTCCAAATTCAATGGCTCCCCCAGCTCAACCGTGATGCTGCGTTGCAACTCTTGCGTGACTGTAAACCCCAGCTGGCCCGCAAACAGCTTCGCACTGCCCAACCCTTTGCCCTCTTGCCTGTTTCGCCTTCTGGCACTCGTGCCGCCGTGCCTTCACCCTCGCACTCTGCCTCGCGAGCGATGTCCCTTGCCGCTCCCAAGTTGCCCCAACGTCTTTGGGACTATTTGCTGGAGCGATCGGCCCTGGTCCCGGACAGCCGCTGGGCGGATCTATCTAAGGCAGGAATGCAAGCCCTGGCGATGGAACTGAGTCAGGGCACCTACAGGGTGAGTGGAAAGGGCGTTTTCAAAGAAGAATTTGTCACCTGTGGTGGTGTGAGCCTGAAAGAGATTGATTTTAAGACCCTAGAGAGTCGTCAATGCCCAGGGCTATATTTTGCGGGGGAAATCCTAGATATTGATGGGGTGACGGGGGGATTCAATTTCCAAAGTGCTTGGACCACGGGCTGGTTGGCGGGACAGGCGATCGGTGCCCCCCCGTAGCAGGCTAGGGGAATTGCGGGGTATTTTGGACCATTTTGGGGAATTCATCGGTGATTCAGTCGGGGGATGACGATCGAGAACCCGCCCGCCCCTCGACGAATCTGTTACACTCATATCTACTCCTTACCCGTCTAAGGAGTTCCCCTGGTAGTGCGACGCCCGGTGCCCCCACACCGGGATAGGTCGCGGGGGATGTTGCGATGGGGGATGTTGCGATTACATTGTCCTTGGTTTTGCCATGACCGTCACGCCTGAACTGGAACCGAGCAACGATACTCCACTATCTGGAACCCTCGTGGCTCCCCGTCCGCAGCCGGACCCCGATCCCGAGGATGATCTGCCCGATGATACGGAAATGAGTATCTGGGAGCATTTGGAAGAACTACGACAGCGGATTTTCTATAGTTTGTTGGCGGTGTTGGCGGGGTGTGTCGTGTGTTTTGTGGCAGTGCGGCCCATTGTCCAGTTGTTGGAGGCTCCAGCCCAGGGTGCCCGGTTTTTGCAGCTGGCACCGGGGGAGTTTTTCTTTGTGTCGATCGAGGTGGCGGGCTACAGCGGCATTTTGGTGTCTAGCCCCTTTATCCTGTACCAAATTATTCAGTTTGTGCTGCCGGGACTAACCCGAAGTGAGCGGCGGTTGCTCGGGCCGATCGTTCTCGGCTCCACGGTTTTGTTTGCGGTGGGCCTAGCGTTTGCCTATCTGTTGTTGATTCCGGCGGCGCTGAACTTTTTTATTAGCTACGGTGAAGGCGTGGTGGAGCAGCAGTGGTCGATCGATCGCTATTTTAAGTTTGTGCTCACCCTCTTGTTCTGTACCGGTTTAGTGTTCCAGGTGCCGGTGATTCAGTTGTTGTTGGGGCGTTTGGGGTTGGTGACGGTGCAGCAAATGCTGTCGGGTTGGCGCTATGTGATTTTGGCGGCAGCGACCCTGGGGGCGATTATTACGCCTTCGACGGATCCTTTGACGCAATCGCTGCTGGGGGGCGCGATCGTGGGACTGTATTTTGGGGGGATTGGTTTGGTGGCGTTAACGACCCCTAAGCCTAGTCCCTCGTAGAGGATGTTATAAAGGGCACCTCGATTAATCCAAATTTTTGGGAGACAGCCCACACAAGAATCAGAGTTTGAGTTGGGCGGCTTCGCCGCCCAACTCAATTCATCGAGGTGCCTTCAACCGAAGGGTATCTCGATGAATCCAAATTTTTGGGAGACAGCCCACGCAAGAATCAGGGTTGTGGCGTGCGGCGAAGCCGCCCAACCCGCCCAACCTAATTAATTGAGGTGCCTCTAAGGGTCTCTCGATTAATCAAAGTGTTTGTCCAGTGACCCCCGCAAGAATTGGGGTTGAGAGGGGCGGCACAGCCGCCCCTCTCAATTATATTGAGTTGCCCCATCGTTATTGTTCGGGGATCGCACCCACTGCGTGGGTGCGATCCCCTGTTCCCAGGGAGGCGAGACTATCGCAGTGCTCCGTAGGGGAGAGGCCCCGCCAAAGGCGGGGCCTCTCCTGTCCTGTATGGACCTGTTGCAACCGTGCGCTACAACTCGCCGATCTGCTGCCATGGTAGACCTGGGGGCAACTGGGAACGGGTTTGATTGCCCCACTGGACCTGGTATTAATGGGCCTGACCGTTGCTGTAGCTTGCTTCGTTGATGGCGTAGCCATCCTGGCCCCGTCCCAGGGCAAACCGCAGTGACTGTCGCCAGGTGCGACTGCTGGCCACTAAAAATAGTCCCAATCCCAAGAGAGGTAAAACGGCGGCAATCCCAAATAGGGAGCGATAGCCCCAGGTTTCGGCCACTTTCCCCAGGACGGGGCCTGCGATCGCGATTCCGAGGTCCAGGCCCATAAAACAGAAGTTCATGCTTCTGGCCCGTTCCTGGGGGGGCGATCGATCGGCCATGAGCGCAGCGAGGGCGGCCAGTAACATACCAAAGCCGCAGCCTTCCAGTACGCCTGCGCCGAGGAGGTGCCAGGGTTTTTGGGCGAGATAGATACAGAGAATCGACAGGCTATAGGAGAGGAGGCCCAGGCTGATGAAGAGGCCGCGCCCGTAGCGATCGGAGCCTTTACCCGCTAGCACTCGGATGCCAAAGCTCCCGATCGCCGCCGCCGTGAAGACCAAACCCGCATTGAGGTCGATCGCGGACTCTTTGACAAAGAGGGACAGGAAGGTGCCAAAGGTACCAAAGGCGGTTCCCATCAGCAGCAGCACCAGGGAGGGCACATAAATGGCCGGCAGGACCAGGAGTTTCCAAAAGCGGGCGGGGGGTGGAGTGGGGGCTTGGGTACCGGTTTCCGGGAGCGGGGGATTAGGGAGGGAGGGATCGGGCGGATGGTTCAGGTTGACCTGAGAACCGCACCAGAGACCGAGTAACCCGATCGTCACGGAGGTCCAAAAAAGCCAGTCATAGCCGAAGTTGGCTTCAACATAGCCACCCAGGGCGGGACCGATCGCCATGCCAACGGGATTGACCAGGGTCATATATCCCAAAATTTCCCCCCGTACTGCTCGGGGTGCCAGATCCGTCACCAGGGCCAGGTAGGCGGTGGTGAAGGCGGCAACACTGAGGCCATGGAACATGCGGACCCCAAAGAGGAGGGGTAAGGATTCCGTGAGCCAGTAGCCCAGGGGGGCGATCGCCACGGTGGCTAATCCCACAAGCAACACGGCTTTCCGGCGGCGATCGGCCCCATAGCCCAGCACAAACCGGAAGACGAGGAGGCCAATGGCAAAGCCCCCCAAAATCACGCCTAACTGTTGGGGGGTGGCTCCAATGGACTGAAGGTAGAGGGGAAGAGTGGGCAGGAGGATGGTGAGGCTGGCCCAAAATAGCAGTCCGCTGAGGAATAAAATCAGGAGATTTCGCTGAGCCCAGGGACTCAGGCTGCGAAGTGCCTGGAAACGAGGGGAATGGGGAGAGGTGGGGGAGGCGATCGATCGGGGCCGAGACAAAGTAATTATTCCTTGGGGCGCGTTGGGAAGGGGGCGATCGCAACAGATCAGTGGATGGAGCCTGTTTGGACCTGTTGGAGTCTACTTAAGCTTGTTTGAGCTGATGGGAGCCTATTTGGGACCGTTAAGGTCAGACATCCGCCGTGCAGCGGTGGATTGACTCCCTAGACTTGGACTCAGTAATTGGACGGTTGCCTACTGGCTCTGTTGCGATGCAAATGCGGGTTAGGGGGATTCACTTAGGTTTATCAATATCCTCTTAGCACACCCCCATTAACCGAGGTACCCGAGATCAAAGCTGCGTGACCTAGGTGTGATCTCACGTGTGATCTAACTATGGGGGGGGATCTCAAAAAATTCAAATGTTCCGGTACGGTCCATGCAAAGGGGCCCGCCATACTCCCCCCCCACGATCCTGCCAGATCCTCGTGGATTGGGGAGGTGGTTCGGGAGACGGCTACCCTCTTTCTCGGTCCTAGGTCGATCGGCAACGGGCAACCTTTTGTGGGGGGCGATCGTCTCTGCTGCTATCCCTTGCGCGGGGGTTGAAAATCCTGGAGTGCGGTGCCCGTGGGGATTGCCACAACTTGTCAGGATTGAGGCGTAGCCTATAGATTAGGTATGGCAACCGCCTAGGGATGAGCGATACGTTTAGCGACAAGCCTAGGGAGTGGACCCCCCGCTATGCGGGGGGTCCATCCTTTGACCCGTCGCCATCCATGGGTCCGTTGCCACCTGAATACCGGAATGCATACTGGGTTTTAGAGGGAGAGCAGATGGTTCACGATCCCAATGGTCATCGCAATCCAGTCCACAGTGTAGAGCCTGAGCCTCAGCACTCCCGGCCCCGCCCCCAATCTTTCCTGCAATCGCGGTGGATACAGTGGAGTCTGGGCCTGGGTATCGTGGGGGCTGGAACTGCTGTGGCCGGTGGCCTCTGGCTATCCAACTATGTGCGTAACGATCTTACGCCCCTGGTTTCCCAGCAACTGAGCAACATCCTACAACGGCCCGTGGAAGTGGGGCCTGTCAGTCGCTTTGGTTTGTCTTACCTTCGTTTTAGCGAATCCACTGTTCCCGCCACTGCCACCGACTCCGATACCCTCGAGGTTCCTGCCCTCACGGTTCGTTTCAACCCGTTTCAAGCCCTCCAGAGCCGCACCCTCCGCCTCCACATCACAGCCCACGATCCCCTGCTCTACGTTGAGCAAGCGGCTGATGGCACCTGGACGAATACAACCGTAAAACTGAGCGACAACGAGGGGCCCTTCACGATCGAAGTGGCCTCGCTCCGGCTGGATAATGCCACGGCGATCGCCCTACCCCTCAGCCCCGAGGGACTACGGGGGGCTCCCGTTGAACTGACCGCATTGAACGGGCAGGTGACCCTCAACACCGCCGCCGAACAAATTCGTGTCTCCCTGGACGGCAACCTGGAGCCCGGAGCCACACTCAAAATTCAGGGCCAAACGGATTTTCAACTGCAAGCCCTAGAAGCCCAAATCCAAGGAACCACCCTGCCCTTGCCCCTGCTCCAGGGACTGATTGCCAATCCCTTTGAACTGCCCCTAAGCCTCACCACTGGCACCGCTAACACCGATCTGCGCCTGACCCTCGGCAACGGCCAGCTCACCGATCTCCAGGGCACCTTAGATGTGGAGAACCTTGGCGCCGAAGCCTTGGATCTCACGGTACCGATCCGCGAGGGCTCGGGGCGAGTGGTGTTGGATCAGGAGCGGGTGACCGTGGAGCGCTTCACGGCCCAGGCCGGCAATGTGGGGGCAGCGGTGAGTGGCTTTCTCAACTGGCAAGCCCAAACCCTAGAGTTGGAAACAAAAGTGGCAGCGGTGGATCTGCCCACGACCCTGCAAACCTTTGCGCCGGAAGTCGCAGCAACCTTACCCGTGGATCTGGCCGGCGACGTGGCCGCCACCCTGGCCCTGCGCGGCACCTTTGAGGATCCCAGTCTCAGCGGTACCCTGGGCACCGTGGATGTGCTTCAGATTACAGGCCGGGATTCGGTGGCCGTGGCCGGTGCGCTTGATCTGGTGGTTAATGTGGGCGGGACGCTGTCCGATCCCCAGCTTGATGGAACCCTTCAAGCCACCGAAGACCTTACCCTCGATCGACTTTCCCTGAGTCAACTCCAAACCCGCTTTCGCCTTGATCATCTTCTGGCCCTGGCTGCGGATGGTGGCCCACCGCCCCAGCTCGTCCTCCAGGAAACCCGCCTTGTGCCCGGTGACGGGGGCCTGATTCGCGGGGGCGGTACCATTACCCTGGGGACCGACTCCCGCCTCAACCTCGATTTTTCCGGGGAAGACCTGCCCCTGGAGGCCCTGGCCCAAACCTATGGGGCCACGCTGCCGGTGGCCCTGGGTACCCTGGCGGTGCAAACCCAGGTGCGCGGTTCCCTGAGCCAGCCCCAGGCCCTGCTCCAGTTCCAAGCCCTAGAGGCCGAGTATCCCCTGCAAGGGCGGGTGCAGTGGCAGGGAGGAGATGGGATCGCCTTGGACAATGCGGTGATGAGCGTGGCGGGGGGAACGCTCCGTGCCCAAGGGAGGCAAACCCCGGAGGGGTGGACCCTGCAAGTCAATGCCTCCCAACTCCAACCCGGTTTGTTAGATGTGCCCGTGGCGGGTTCGGTGGATGGGGTGGTTAATGTGGTGGGGCCAGTCAATACCTTTGATCCCACTGTCCTGCGTGCCCAGGGTGTGATGACCCTCTCCGAGGGTCCTACGCTCCTCCCCTCTCCCCTGACTACTGCCTTTGCCTGGACGGGCGAGGCGATCGAGGTGCGCCGTGCGGCGGCGGCGGGGCTAGAGGCCCAGGGACTGATCCAGGTTGCATTGCCCGGTCCCGAGCAAAAGGCGGGGATTACGGGGCTGGATTTGGCGGTGCAATTGACCGATTATGATCTTGCATCCCTTGCGGCGACGGGACTGCTGCCGTCCCCCGTGGCGCTGCAAGGGCGCACCACCTTTGCGGGGCGTATCCAGGGTACCCCCACCGCTCCCCAGCTTCAAGGCGATCTGACCCTCGCCAACTTGGCCGTGAACCAAGCTACCTTTGATCCCCGCTTGGTGGGCCGGATTACACAAAATCCCCAGGGACTAGGGCTGCAATTGGCGGGGGATTCGGAGACGATCGAAGTGCAGCTGGATTCCCAATATCAGCCCCAGTATGCCTTTTTCCGGCGTGGAACCGGTCAAATCCAGGCCGATCGCCGTAATCAAACTCTCAACGTTGAGATTCAGCAGTTTCCCCTCAAGGGCGGGGGGGTTGACTTGCCCCCCAACGTGTCTAACCTGGCGCGGCAGTTGCTGAGCAGCTGGGTCTCAGGCCAAGTGCAGGTCAATCTAGACACCTTTAATACGGTGGGATCCCTCCAGCTTGATGATCCCCGTCGCTATGGTCAAAACCTGGGGAATGAACCCCTTGCCACCACCCTCCAAACCCTCTTTGGGGCCAAAACCGAGTTCCGCTTTGCCAACAATGTCCTGTCGGTCGCCGATGGTGTATTTGATTTGGGGGAGAGTCGCTTCCGCTTTGCGGGACGGGGGGCTTTGAGCGCCGATCCCCAGTTTACGCTAGATGTAAACCTGGAATACGGTCAGATTCGGGATTTTTTGCGGGCACTCCAGTGGTTTGATCTGGTGGATGTGGCCCAAGGCTTCCAGGCTCCCCACTACGCCCAGGCGGAAGCCCTGACCCCGATCGAGGTGGGTGGCAACGGAGAGAGACCTCCCCTGGGCCAACAGCTGCAGCGCTTCTCGGAAATTAAGGCTCAGGTGGAACAAACGGTCCAACGCCGCCGCGAACAGGAGAAGATCCCCTCCCTGCGCGACTTAGCGGGTGCGCTGACCGGTAATCTGTCCCTCAGTGGCTCCCGCGATCGGGGAGTGGAGGCCCAATTTAACTTTGACGGGGAAGACTGGACCTGGGGGAAGTACAACTTCCAAACCATTGCCCTCCAAGGGGAGTTTGAAGAGGGCCAGGTGACCCTGCAGCCGGTACTGCTGGAGTCCGAGGAGATGGAGTTGCGCTTTGCCGGATCGATCGGGGGCCAACGGCAGTCTGGCCAGTTCAGCATTCGCCAGCTGCCCGTGGCCTTTGTGCGTCAGTTTGTGGATCTGCCGTTGGATATTGAGGGGGAGTTTGATCTCCAGGCCAGTGTGGGCGGCAGCGTGGCCAATCCCCAGATTTTGGGGGATCTGAACCTGGTGAATGGCTCCCTGAATGCGGTACCCTTGGCGACCCGTGAGACTGCCTTTAGTTACCTGGATGGACGGCTCCTGTTTGGGAGCATTCTGGAGGTGGACGATAACGCCGACACGCCGGTGACGATCGAGGGGGAGATTCCCTACGGCTTACCCTTTGCCAGTGTGCAACCCGAGAGTAATGAGATTGCCATTAGTGTGAATGTGCGGGACCAGGGCTTGGCCCTGCTCAATTTGGTCAGCCAGAATAACCTCACCTGGTTGGGTGGCGAGGGGGATGTGAACCTGTCCGTGGGAGGCACGGTGCAGGAGCCGATCGCCGAAGGGCTTGTGACCCTCAACGGGGCCAATGTTACGGCCAAAGCTCTGCCAGAGGGGGAAGAAATTACGGACCTGCGGGGACAAATTCGCTTTATTCGCGATCGACTTCAGGTGGAAGACTTGGTGGGCCAATTTAGTGAGGGTCAGGTGACTGCCGCTGGAATTTTGCCCCTGGCAACGCCCTTTGCCAATGACGATCCCGATCGGGCCTCCCCCCTAGCGGTCAACTTCCAAAACCTCAATCTCAACCTTCCCGGTCTCTACAATGGTGGCGCTGGAGGTGATGTGCTGGTGGTGGGCAGTGCCCTCAACCCCCGTCTGACGGGTGCGGTTAACCTGGAGGACGGGAATATCCTGATTCCAGATCCCGCCACCGTTGCACTGCAACGGGTCCGCCGCCTGGTGCAGGGGGACAATGCTCCACCGCCCAACGCCTTTGCCATTAGTCCCATCACCTTCGATAATTTGCAGCTCCAACTGCTGGAGAACGTCAATGTTGTCTCCCAGCCCCTGTTTAACTTCCGGGCGGAAGGGGACTTGATCATCAATGGGGGCCTGGGGGATCTGCGACCCGACGGCATCATTAGCGTCACCCGGGGCCAGGTTAACCTCTTTACCACTAACTTCACCTTGGCCCGTCGGCGGGAGAATGTGGCGGTGTTTCGGCCCGAGAACGGCCTTGATCCCAATTTGGATGTGCAGTTGCAAGCCTCGGTGACGGAGGTGTCAAATCAGTTGCCCACGGCGGGGCCCATCGCCCAGTCGGAGATTCTGGACACCCCCACCTCCGGGTTCAATGAGTTGCAGACCATTCGGATCCAAGCCAATGTGGATGGTCCCGCCAGTAGCCTGCTCCAAAACCTGTCCCTGACCAGCCGTCCGGCTCGGAGTCAGTCGGAACTCTACAGCTTGGTGGGCGGGGGGTTTGTCAATACCCTGGGCCAAGGAGGGGATAGTTCTCTGGCCTTAGCGAACCTGGCCGGCTCGGCGTTGATTAATAATCTCCAAAGTGCCATTAATAATGCGCTATCGGGTCCGGTGGATCTGCGGCTGTTCCCGACGATCGTGGACTCTAACAAAACCAGGGAACAGGCTGATAACGATACTGCTCCGGAGGAGGTCTCCAACACCTTGGCCCTGGGAGCCGAGGTGGGGGTGAATCTGACCAATAGTGTTTCGTTCTCGGTGTTGCGATTACTGACGCTGGATTTACCCACTCGCTTTAATCTGCGCTACCAATTTGACGATAACTGGCAGTTACGGGGCGCTTCTGACCTCCAAGGGGATAATCGCTTTGTTGTGGAGTATGAGGCGCGATTTTGATCGGAT
>JAYKIB010000082.1:0-12678 GCA_035285005.1 Prochlorothrix sp. | reverse complement strand
ACCGACTACTTTATGGGGAAGTCTAGACACATTTCTATCGGGTATCTCGATAAATTGTGACGATCGATTTTACCGATCGTCATGGTCCTAATCCCTGTGGAGTCGCTTACACAAAACTTTAATCCTTGGAGGCATTCTATACCCTATATAAGTACCTCGACTTATTAGCGGACACCTCGTTAATTCAAATTTTTGCCGCAGTACCTACGGCAGAATCAGGGTTGGGTTGCGCGGCTTCGCCGCCCAACCCAATTAATCGAGGTGCCCTAGCGAGTACCCCGATTAATCCTAGATTTTGGGCAATAGTCCACGCAATCATAGGGGTTTGGATTGGGCGGCTTCACCGCCCAATCCAATTAATCGAGGTGTCCTAACTTGAACTGCTTTTTTCCCCAGCCCAACCCTCGCTCCCATGGCATTTACAACAGCAGCCATCAATTGCATGGGGTACAGTAATCAATGGGCACCTCGATCAATTCAAATTTCGATCGTAGTGCCCACAGCAGAATCAGGGTTATGGCAGGCGGCAAAGCCGCCTGCCACCATTCATCAATGGTACCTTAATTGGGAGCAAATGGCTGAGGGAAAAGCTGTCTCCGTGCCCTAAGATGTACCCCATGTACCATTGTTTACAGAACATTAAGGTGGTATTCCAATGAGCCTACAAGTCGAAATCCTTGAGCAAAGCTTCGAGAAAGTAAAGCCTCAAGCAGAAGAATTCGTCGTTCGATTCTACGAAAATCTGTTTACTGACTACCCTGCTGCGAAGCCCTTGTTTGAGCACACCGACATGGCAAAGCAGCGCAATATGCTGTTAAGTTCCCTAGTGTTTGTAGTGGAAAACCTCAAGGATGCTGAGGCTCTGAGCAAGGCCCTAAAGGGATTAGGGGCACGCCACGTAAAGTATGGTGCTTTGCCGGAGCATTATCCCCTCGTTGGAAACTCCCTAATCAAGACCTTTTCCCAATCCCTAGGAGACGACTGGACCTCCGAGGTTCAGGAGGCTTGGGTGGGTGCCTACGGTGCCATTACCGAACTGATGTTGGAAGGTGCTGACTATTCCAAAGCAGAGGTAGATCTCAGCAATGCACCGGCCCCAGCCCCGGCAGCAGCTGACGAGGGTGGCCTACCCGTTGCAGTTCTGGAGCAAAGCTTTGAAAAAGTGAAGCCCCGTGCTGAAGAGTTTGTGGTGCAGTTTTACGAAAACCTGTTTGGTGACTACCCTGCCGCCAAGCCATTATTCGAGCACACGGACATGGCAAAGCAGCGCAATATGCTGTTAAATTCCCTGGTCTTTGTGGTGGAAAACCTCCAAAATCCCGAGGCACTGACCAAAGCCCTTAAAGGCATGGGAGCTCGTCACGTCAAGTATGGAGCACTGCCGGAGCATTACCCCCTAGTTGGCAACTCCCTCATCAAAACCTTTTCCCAGTTCCTTGGCTCCGACTGGACCCCAGAAGTCCAGGAAGCTTGGGTAGGAGCCTATGGCGTCATTACTGAATTAATGCTAGAGGGCGCTGACTACTCCAAAGCCGAGGTGCAACTCAGCCCGCCCCCAAGCCCCAGCACCCCAACCTTAGCCGACCAGTACAAAACCTTTATTCAGAAGCTGTTTGGGATCAAGAAGTAAGGGGGTTTTGTCGGTCCCTCAGGCGTCCTTTCGGGCATTTAAAAGATTCCCACTTCACCCTGGGCCCCATCAGAGGAGGCCTTGAGTCAGAGAAGGCGGAGAATAGTCTGCATGCGGGCTATTCTCCACGCTCGGGCACCTCGAAACATCAAAGCTCTTGCCCCGTGACCCACGTAAGAATCAGGATTGGGTTGGGCGGCTTCGCCGCCCAACCCAATTAATCGAGGGGCCCGCTTGTTGCTGATCATTTGGCAGTTGCCCACAGTTGCTCTATGTCTTCAGAGGAGTAAAACATGTCGCAATTGACGGTTGCACACGTGCTCGCCCAACTTCAATCGGGACAATCCCTCTCCCAAACAGAGTTAAGTCATCTCGATCTCAGTCAGCAGTGTTTAGACCATGGCGACTTCTCTGGGGCGTATTTACGACGCGCGAACCTCATGGGTTCCTCCTGTCGTGGCGTGAATTTCTCCCAGGCAACGCTCGTCATGGCCAACTTGTCGGAGACAAACCTCTCCACAGCCCAGCTTGCTGAAGCCGCTTGTATGCAGGCCCAACTCTCCAAGGCCAATTTGACACAGGCTACAGCCCCAGGAGTCAAACTTTACAGTGCCCAGCTAGAGCAAATCCAGGCTCTCCAGGCCCAGTTTGAGGGGGCTGACTTTCGCTATGCCACGGGTTCACAGTCCCACTTCGATCGCGCGAGTTTGGTGGGAGCACGGCTTGATTATGCTGACTTGAGCCAGTCCAGCTTTCAGGCAGCCAACCTCAATGAGACGTCCTGGGTAGAGGCAAAGCTAATTGATTCTGCATTTATAGGGGCCCAGCTCGCCCACGCCCAGCTTTCCAAGACGCAGCTCATGGGGGCTAACTTTTCCGAAGCTCAGATCTTGCGCGGGAACTTTTCCGAGGCTGATTTAACGGAGGCTGTACTGAAAACGGCAAAACTGGATTGGGCTGAACTGTGGAGTACCACGCTGGTGAAGGCGGATCTCAGTCAAGCATCGCTCTATGAGGCGAATCTGGAATATGCCAATCTCAGCCATGCCAACCTCAGTGGCGCCGATCTCCGGGATGCAAACTTGGAAAATGCCCAACTGGAGGCAGTTTGCTTAGAGAACGCCCAGGTGCAGGGGGCCTTATTCACCAATGCTGTGGGACTCACGGCAGAGCAAATTCAGTGGCTCCGCAAACACGGTGCGCTACAGGTGGGCTAGGCCACGCAGCAGCAATGGCAGCGAGTCCGCAGGGCAGCAGAAATCAGGGTTTGGATTAGGGCCGCGAAGCCGCCTCACCCCCTGGATCGAGGTGTTCTTTTGTCGGGATCGAAATTTGGCACCTGCCATCCTTGGCCGACGGGCCCCACTTTACGACAGTAATTCCTGAAGACCTTGCGTCAGCACCCCAGCAGGCACATTTCCAACAAAAGTATCCGCGATCTGTCCCTCCCCATTTTGTAGGACCAAATGGGGAACGCCCGTGACTTGATAGTGCTGGATTTGATCCTGCCACTGGGGATCGTCGATATCTAACATGACAAAATTCACCGCAGATCCATAGGGCTGGGTCACGGTCTCTAGGGTAGGGGCTAGGCTTTGGCAGGTTGTGCACCAGTCCGCGTAAAACTCAATCAAGGTCGGCTTACGATTCGCGATCGCAACGGCATAGGGTACTGCTGTCTGGGCACTAGCCTTGAGGGTCATCAGACCCGCCACCGATGTCCCACTTTGAACGGTGGTAATGGGTCGCGTGAGTCCAAAGGTCACGATCGAAAAGAGAAGGACCACCAGAATGACCCACCCACGCTGTTGCTTAGGCTCTGGGGAATTAGATCCTGGGGAATTAAATCCTAGCGAATTAGGCTCGGACGAATGGGCCACCGAGGAATGAGTCCCCGATAAATTGGGCGAAGAATCCGGCGAAGACTTGGGCGAAGAATCAATGGTCGTCATGGCAACGGGGTTCAAGGTTCATCAAGGTTTCGCACATCAACACTTCAGACGCCCACGCAAAAGTCGGGGTTTGGCTTGGGCGGCTTTGGCATCCAACCGAATTGATCGAGGTGCTCACACCTCGATCAATTCAGATTTTCACCGCAGTACCCACGGCAGAATTAGGGTTGGGTTGCGCGGCTTCGCCGCGCAACCCAATTAATCGAGGTGCCCGTGCCCTAATAGTAGTAAACCAGAATAATATGAAACACCAACATCACAATAAAGAGCGCAACAAAGAAAATGTGACTGGTGAGCCAAAGGGCCCGCAGACCCCGAATCAATGGCCCCTTCGTTAACAGCGTACTCGTTCCGGGCAACTGACCAAAATAGGTGCGAGTCGATTCTAAAATTCCGGTTTCCGCCACTACACCCACCAATGCAGTCAAAGTCGTCCCAAAGAAGACCCAGAGAAACACCGCATTAAAGTTCAGTCCATTGGCCCCCAGGGTATGCACCAAAACAGCACCCAATAGAGCCACCCCTAAAAAAATATGGATACTGCGCCACCACATCATGGAACCGGGCAACTTAATCGACGCGATCCAGCCCCGTCCCCGCTTTCGCACTGTGAATAACATTTCAACCAGCACGAAAAAAAGAGCCGCATACCCCGTTCCCTGCTTGTACAGTTCACCCCGAATTAAATGGTAGAGATCTAAGGATTGGTCCCGCAGGGCATCAAAGTAAAGATGACTCACTGCAAAGGGAAATAATAATAATGCTGACACTAAGGTCAGTCCAATTAACATCCTAAAGTCGGGCCGAATTCCCCGGGGTTTTCCAGCCTGACGTTTGCGAGCAGCCATCTGTGCTGCTGCCGCAGGGGCAAGGGGATGTTCTACAGAAGGCTGTTGACTCTCGGACATCGGGTTCAGCTCTATCGTCTTTAAGATCAAGATTGACTGACGGGCACCTCAAAAAATTCAAATTTCGACCGCAGTGCCCACGGCAGAATCAGGGTTGAGGCCGGCGGCTTCGCCGTCGGCCTCAATTAATCGAGGTGCCCTGACACAAGGGGGGCAAATCCAGGCCCAGAGGGCGGGTCAGGAAACCTGCCTCCTACAATCCCAACCCTCTGGTAGGGGCACGGTTTTCGCGCCCAAGGCAGAATTTTTGGTCAGTCAACCCCATCAATCGGAGTGTTCTGGAGAGAACACTAGCCGCACCTCAGAGGATGTTTGGAAACTTCGACCAAGGGCCGTAGGTCCTGGCAGAATCCCCCTCAGTCCCCCCTTTGAAGGGGGAAGAAGAGGCTGTCCTCCCCTTTGTAAGGGGGGTTAGGGGAGATTCTCTTAGGTTTATAAATATCCTCTAAGGGGGGATTCTCCTAGAGTTCTAAATATCCCCTTAGACACCTGCCAGCGGAATGTTGATCACGATACCGCCCATCACTTCATCCATCACAAACTGCTTGTCGGGATAACGCTCAAGGTGAACAGGGTGAGTGTTGTGGCAAGTCACACAAGCCTCAGCAACCGCCTTGTCGGGGTACATAGCAGAAAAGTACTGCTGGCCTCCAATTTCTTGGTAGTCCTTGACAGGCTCTCCCGTGTCGATCATGGTTTGCACCGCTGCTTCCTCAAATGCACCCTTAGGAGCATGGCTGTCGTTGAGATACCAAGGAGAGATGAGGTTATAGGTAAAAAAGCCCTTCTCATTAGCAATCTCCGAACCTAAGCGGAACATTTGGGCCGGGAGCGGAATTCCTTCCCCTTGTTGCCAAGCCTCGGTTGCTTCCACCGGAACCACACCATCGGGCTTCTCCTTCCCTTCCAGCATGGTGGCCCGGTTGACCACATGTCGGGTGTAAGCCGTGCGATCCGCTTCTAAGACGGTATGGATATAGTCTGCGACGAGCTCGGGCGCAATGCCGGATGCGCCGCCGCCACTGGCCGTGTCTGTGCTGCTACAGGAAATTGCGGTGACGGCCACAGCCATCATGATGGCAACAAAAGCCACCGTGCGAGTACGCAGAGCATGAATCCATCGTTCTACGATTGCCATTAGGCGTGTCTCCTCTGTTAGAAGTCATCTAAACCGGACTGTGAACCTGTCACAGATCCGTTGAACGCTATAGCGATTACCCCGTTGCTGAAGACTTGCCTGGGGAGGGGATCCCTGGTTTCCCGAAGGATTCCCAGCCCCACACTGCCTCAACCAACCGATCGATTGCTATACATTCATGGGCCCCTGTGCCTACACACAGGATTAGAGATACAGCCCCGTTGCGATCGACAACCCTATTGTTCTGTCCGACGCGCTTCAAACGATCGCACCAAATCAAAGGTTTCGAGGGACAAGGTGGGGGGCCGATCGAAGTTGTGTTCCACCAATTCATCGTCAAAGATGCTGTTGTAGCTGAACTCCATGCCATGACAGTTCATGCACACATCCTTAACCATGCGATCGCGAGGCAGCAGGGTATAGGTGTTGTTGTGATTCACAAGGGTCACCGCATCCTCCCCGCCCCCCGACCGGTGGCGCGGCAGATGGCAGGTGGCACAACTGACCGCACTGGCGGAGGGCCGAGGCAAGTTATGGTCCGCTGCAAACAGTTCCGCATGGTAGGACTTGCCATAGTTCACCGAGTGGGTGTCGCTGTGACAGGTTAAACAGGAGTCCACAGCGGCCTGCTGCGTGTTGACCGAATGAACGTCATGGCAGGTGTTGCAGGTCATGGTGAGCTGCATCGCATCCGGCTGCATGGGCAGACGCGCCATGGCCGGCGTCAGGGGAGACTCCCCTTCCCAGGTCCGAACACCATGCTTCCCCAGGAAAAAGGTCTCCACCGATTGCTGGTGACAGCTTTGGCAGCTCTCCACCCCGGGCTGTGCCACAAATGCCTGGGTTTCCTCTGCTTCGTGGCAACTCGAGCAGTTGACCGCATTGAAAGCATGGACACTGGTTTGCCAAAGCTGGGTCGCCTGATCCACCTGGGACTGGTCGATACCATTGGACAAGGCAGGCATCCCCCAGCCCCAGGTTAGGCTCAGCAGCAAAGCCACCCCCAGCAGCAAACGACTCACCGCAGCGGGAACGATCGCGTCACGCTTCATGGGCCACCTCCCAGGAATTCCCGACTCAAATCAGGAGCCGGGACTGTTTCTACCCCGATCGGCACAGTTCTTTCGGGCAACTGTTGGACCGGTAGCAGGGACGGCTGGTCCAGATTCTCAATCAGAAAGCCCGTGGAGATCGATCGGTGGTCATGGTAGTTGTGGCATCCCGCCGTCCAACACCCGTCTGGTGCGAATCCATCGTGACTTTTGAGGTCACCCTCAATGATGCCCTGATGGCAATTCATACAGAGATCGGGTTGGAGGTGAACGCCTCGCCCGAACATATGAACATGTTCACTGTGGCAAGCCGTACAGGTCAGGGCTTCGATTTTCTCCAATTCCCCCGCCCAGCGTGGATCTCGAAACTTACTCGCACCATGCTTATCCTCAGCCATTTCGGCTTCATGGCATCGCATACAGGTGTCATTACTCACGGGCTTAAACCCTTCATGACAGGAGCTGCAAGATGTTTCAAAGAGATAGTGGCCCACGGAGGTCTCTCCCGGCAAAAAGAACTGGCGGTTGTCTAGGACAAATGCGGCACTAAACCACGCAACCAGGGCGATACAAGCTAGGAAGATCGCCATTTTCAGGCTAAAAAAAGATTGCCATCGCTTGGATTGGCTGTTCAACGCCATTCATATTGCTCCATACAATATTGCCCCATACAATTCGCTGTGTCAGAGCAGCATAAACTTCACGATCGCAACACAGACCCACCACAATCCCTGGGCATCAAATGAAAGTTGTCTCACCCAAAATTGAGTCAACTAATATCAGGACACCTCGAAAAATTTAAATTTTTGCCCAGTGATCTACGCAAGAATCAGGGTTGTGGGGGGCGGCTTCGTCGCTCCCCACAATTAATCGAGGTACCCATCATATTTAAACACCTCGAAAAGTTTAAATTTCGACCGCAGTGCCTAGGGCAGGATCAGGGTTGTGTCAGGCGGCGAAGCCGCCTGACACAATTAATCGAGGTGTCCGTATTGAGGTGTGGATCGTGAAGCCAGTCGTTGCATTCACCTCAGGAGAAAAATTGAGACCGGGCATGCTCAATAGGAGCACCAAGGGTTCTCTGACATGGCTTCAATGTATGTCGCCATAACGTTAAGAGCTAACTTAGAAGGATTAGAAAATCATGTTTGTTACTTTAGATACATTACCCCTAGAAATATCAATCTTAAACATTGAATCCATGCACTTCACGCATCGCACGATCGGGTGGGCTTGCAAAACCTTCGGGGGCATTTCACTGTGGCAGCCCTAACCCGTCATCTCTACCCTCTCCTAGGGTCCATTTCACCGGGGAACCAGCTAGAAAGCCTCTTCCGTAGAGGTACACGCATTCTTAAATCGCATTAAATCATCTTTAATATTGCATCAAAATCCCATCAAATCTTAATTTCTGTGTTGAATACTACAAACTTTTAACGGCAGACCTATGAAGTATGGAAGGGGTACTTCGATTAATTTTGGTGGGCGGCGAAGCTGCCCATCGCAACCCTTATTCTGTCGTGGGCACGGCGGCAAAAATTTGCATGGTTCGAGGTGCCCATTAGGGTACCTCGATTAATGGGGTTGCGCGGCTTTGCCGCGCAACCTAACCCCGATTCTGTCGTGGGCACGGCGGCAAAAATTTGCATGGTTCGAGGTGCCCATTAGAAAGTTGGATCTTCTGGGGAGTCCACATCGCGATCGTGATCCCGTCTTGGAACTGTTTATGGATTTAAAGCTCATTCAATTTTTAGGCTCGATACGCTTGGCTCTGCCCCTCTTAGGCAGCATTACCCTAATCCTGGTGGGCGCGACTTTCTTTGAATCAGAGGTCGGTTCGGCAACAGTCCAGGAACTGATCTACAAAAGTCCCTGGTTTGGGGCCTTGATGCTGCTGTTGGCCATTAATCTTGGAGTCTCCACCTTGAGCCGTTTTCCCTGGAAAGGGCCTCGAAAGATTGGATTTGCTTTAGCACACTGGGGCATGATTCTGCTCATTGCCGGATCCGCCGCTGTCATTCATCTTTGCACCGAAGGTATGTTGCTCGTGCGGACCGATGCAGCCCCCGGCAACCAAATCCGTGTGGATGGGGATCTGCTAGAAGTGGTCACCCCCGATCGGGTCCGTCAGCAAACCGATTTATTGATACGGCCCGATGGCTCCGTCTCTCCCCAACAGTTTGCGGGGCTTTCCCTCCTGGGCTATAGCGACAATGCCATCAAAACCGTCCAGTTCACCAACAACGGGAGCATCACTAATCCGGCTGTCCAAATTCAGTTGCACAGCGATCGGATGGGTCAAACCCTAGAGCGGTGGCTGGCCCTGGCCCCCAGCGGCTATGGCCAACTGGATATGGGTCCGGCCCACCTTGAACTGGCAGCGGCCCAGGATGCTGCGGAACTCGATCGATTGCTGAGTCCCCCCGTTGCCCCCGAAGCCGCCCAGGGCGTCTTGCAAGTCGAGGAGACTTCGCTCCCCCTGGCCGCCACATTCCCCCAAACCATAACCCTCGCCTCGGGCATCACCCTCCGGGTAGACCACCTCTGGCCCGACTTTCGCTTGGATCGCGATCGACAGCCCACCACCGTTTCCCAAGACTTTCGTAATCCAGCGGTCCAACTCACCGTCACCCAGGACGATCACGAGGAACGGTGGTTTGTGTTTGGCAATGCGGGACTGCCACCGGTGCGATCGGGGGATGGGATCGATCTGACCGTCACCTACGTGCCCCCCCTCAATGCACCCACGGACTATTTCCGCATCGTGGTGGGACCGGACTCCCAATTGTTCTATGCCGCCAAATCCTCCCAGGACTTCCAGGCCGGTCCCTGGCGATCGGGTGAGTCGATTCAGCCAGGTTGGGCAGACTTTGAAATCAGCCTGATCCAGATTCTGGACCACGCCCAAGTCCAGCGGCAAGTGGTCCCCATGCTGCCCGTCGCCCCCGGCAACACTCCCAACGAGGGTATCCCCGCCCTCCAGGTAGCAACCCCGGATGGACAGGATGTGTGGTTGCCCTGGGGAGAACCCACGGACCTCAACACCGCCAGCGGGCAATACTTTGCGGCCTTCAGCCCGAAAATGCTCCAACTTCCCTTCTATGTGAAGCTCAACGACTTCATTGTTGAGCGCAATGAGGGCAGTGAATCCGTGGCCATGTGGACCAGTGACGTGACCCTGTTTGATCCCGAGACGGATACGGCGGTGCACCGATCGGTGTGGATGAACCATCCCACCTGGTTCCGGGGCTGGAAGCTAGCCCAAGCCTCCTGGAACCCCGGCGATCTGCAACAGTCCACCCTCCAGGTGAAGCGGGAACCCTGGTGGGTGACGGCCCTGACCTGGCTCGGGTCGCTGCTGGTGGTGCTGGGTGTGATGACGATGTTCTATGGCCCCGGGGTTTGGAAGCAGTGGAAGCAATGGCGGCGATCCCAGGCTCCCGATCGGGCGGTACCACTGGAGGATCTAACCGAGGATCTAACCGAGGATTTAATCGACGAAGCGGCCCCCACGATTCCCATTTTGGCCCTGTTCGATCGCACCCCCACGGGCCACTAGCCCAGGGAGCACTGAGCCCAGGGAGCACTAAGCCCAGGGAGAACCTTGGATGCCCCTCACCCCCAAGCCCCCTCGCCCACAATGGGCGAGGAGTCACGATAGAACGAGGGGTTTCACCCCTTTCCCCGAGGGAGAAGGGTGGGGGTGAGGGTCTTCCAGCGTCTCTAGCGAACTCACGTTACCCAGGGCAACACAGAGGAGAAATCCCCGATGTCACCGGGTCTCCACAAACCCGCCCGCTGCCCAAACCCGAG
The DNA here is from genome assembly GCA_035285005.1 of Prochlorothrix sp. Classification (GTDB taxonomy): domain Bacteria; phylum Cyanobacteriota; class Cyanobacteriia; order Prochlorotrichales; family Prochlorotrichaceae; genus Prochlorothrix. The sequence goes on along the minus strand of JAYKIB010000082.1, from coordinate 2,185 downwards.
CAGCCCTTGGCACCAAACGTTGGCGTCACACTTGGAGCAGACTAGCGCCCTATGAAATTCATCAGCTTTTTAATCGGTCTGATTTTGGGCGGTTTAATCCTGGCCGTCCCCCTCAGCCAATGGCAAGCCGACGACCTGGCCCCCCTACGATCGATCGCCGTCCAACTGGACGGACGCAAAAAGCCCTTGGATACCGTAGCCCAGGAAACCGTAGCTAAAATCCACGGCTCCACCCACTACACCCAGCCCGATGGCACCACCCTCGATGCCCTCAGCACCTACCTCGCTATCTGGTTCAACACCCGAAACTGGAACGAAGAGCCGTTTGTGCTGGTTAGCTATCGGCCCTTGAAAGCTGCTGTAGACCTGGATCTCGATCGCAAGCAGTTCACCTTCCAGGAACTGATGACCAACCCCGCACTGGTGGCGTTGGTGAGCCATGCCCACCGCAAAGAACTCAACGACGAAGACCTCAGCCGCAACGAGCGCGAAGCGCTCACCGTTGAAGATCGGTTGAACCTGCTGTATCAATCCGTGGCCGATCGCGACCTGCCCCTTGTGCCCCACCCCGACGACCCCAAGGGCAAATGGGGTGGCCTGGAAGAGGCGGCCCAGCAGTACAGCCCCGAGCAAGCCGCCCCCCTCATCGCCGACTTTGTTTTCATGCAGCAGGCCCTGTTCCAAGGGGGCCTTACCCATCTCCCCCTGATTGGATCCCTCGCCACGGAACTCAAGACCGGTTTACAGCAGCTCAGCCCCGACATCTATCCCGCCGATGCAGTCATGGCGCGGGAAGTGTATTTCAACCAATTCCACCCCTTTGCTAAGGCTTGGCACCTGTACGGCATCGCCTTTGGGGTGTTGCTCCTCAGTTTCTGGATCCAGCGCTGGAACCTGTACGGGGCAGCCCTGGGGCTGTTCACCACGGGCCTTGGGGTCCAAACCTACGGCTTCATCCTGCGAATGCAGATCGCCGATCGTCCCCCGGTCACCAATATGTACGAGTCCGTGGTGTGGGTTGGGTTTGGCATTATGGCCGTCGCCCTCCTCCTGGAACTATCCGCTCGGAAGCGATTTTATCTTTTGGCGGCGGCGCCCCTTGCCGTCGTGTGCCTGGTGTTGGCGGACAGCCTGCCCGCCGTGCTCGATCCCAGCATTGCTCCCCTGGTGCCGGTCCTGCGGGATAACTTTTGGCTAAGCATCCATGTCCCCACCATTACCCTCAGCTACGCCAGTTTTGCCCTGGCCTTGGGGGTTGGCCATGTGGCCCTGTTCAACTATCTGTTCATGCCCCAGGCCAGCCAACGTCTGAAAACCCTGGCGCAGCTCAACTATCGTGTCTTGCAGGTGGGGGTGCTGCTGCTCACCGCCGGAATTATTCTGGGCGGGATTTGGGCGCACTTCTCCTGGGGTCGGTTCTGGGGCTGGGATCCCAAGGAAACCTGGGCCCTGATTGCCCTGCTCTGTTATTTAGCGCCTCTCCATGGTCGTCTGATGGGATCGATCGGGGATTTCGGTATCCAGGTGGCCAGCATCCTCTCCTTCAATGCGGTCCTCATGGCCTGGTATGGCGTGAATTTTGTCCTGGGTACCGGTCTGCACAGCTACGGCTTCGGCACCGGCGGTTCCGAACTGCTCATTGCGAGCATTGTTGGGGCCGACTTGCTTTTAGTCTTAGTCACAGCCCTGCGCCACTACCGGGGCAACCCAGCCACCCCAGCCCCAGCGGACTCCGATCGACCCAACCTGGGTACGGCCCCAGCCCCGATCGATCCGGCGATCGATCCCCCGGTGGAATCTGGCCTCGGGGCGAACTGAACGGGTTCTCCTCCCCCCATACCGGCTTCCGGCGATCGCCCTCAGGGATTCCCTTGCAAAGACTTGAAAATGCGGCTTAGGGGATGTTTGAAAACTTCGGCTCCCCTAGGCCCTTGCCGAATCCCCCCCTGTCCTCCTTTGGCAGGCAAGCAAATGGAAGGCAAGCAAAGGCTGTCCTCCCTTGCAAAGGAGGGTTAGGGGATTCCCTTAGATTTATCCATAGGGGGCACCTCGATTAATGGTGGCCCTCTTGAACCAGCTTGAAAAGGAACACCCCCCATGAATCGACGTGAATTTGTGAACTGGATCGGGGTCGGCACCCTGGCCTCTTCGTTGCCCGCTGTCCTGGCAGCCTGTCAATCCGAAA
>JAYKIB010000081.1:0-13905 GCA_035285005.1 Prochlorothrix sp. | reverse complement strand
CCCCCTACAGCAATGGCCCTCACCCTAAATCCCTCTCCCGTTCTGGGAGAGGGACTTTAAGAAGTCTCACTCCCCTTCTCCCGGCTTGGGAGAAGGGGTTGGGGGATGAGGGTAAATCTGCGAAAGTGGGATACACCCCCTGATTCTGCCGTAGGCACTCCGGTGAAAATTTGAATTAATCGAGGTGCCCTCCTTAGAGGAGGGTTTTGATGACGCCAACGAGGGCACCGATCAGGAGGACTGCGTTGCTGAGGAAACTGATGCCAAAACCGGGGGTCCGCTTGCGGGCTTCTTGGGTATAGCCCCAGGCATAGATGGCACGGCCCACAACCCAGAAGGCGCCAATACCGGCGGCCCAGGTCTCGCTGAGGTATAGGGCAAACAGCCACAGGGGGGGCAGAAAGAGAATGAGGTGTTCCAGGGTATTGGCCTGGACCCGAACCACACGCTCGAAGTTGGGATCACCGGTCATTGCGGGCGGCATAATCGAGTACTTGACCCGTGCCCGTCCGACGGCGAGGAGGGTATACAGGTAGAGAAAGAGGGCGGCGAGGGTGATGAGGCTGGGCCAGGGGGATAGGGTCATGGTTGCATGGGGGGAGTAAAGAACGGGGCGGCACCTCGATTCATCCCAACTTTTGGGAGATAGCCCCGCAAGAGTCTGGGTTTGGGGTGGGCTGAGCGGAGTCGAAGTTCACCCCCATGGGTCGAGGTGCCTGGAGGTTTATCCAGTATTCTGCCAAAACTAGGCAAAAGTTTGAATTTCGCCGGAATTAACAGAATTAACGGGGCCGGATCGATCGCCAGCGGTTGAGGGCGGCGGCTAGCTCAAAGCGCCGGAATTCCACCAAGTCGCTGGGGGGGAAGGGGGTCAGGCTGTCTAGCCCCTGGCTTTGGAGTAATTGCATGAGGGCATCGAGCATATCCGGGAGGGTTTGATCGCCCTGGAGATGTTCTTGGCGCAGGTGGAGCAGGGCGGCCCCGATCGCCCGTAATTGGCCTGTTTCCACCAATTGTTCCACGGCGGACAGATCAATCTCTTCGCGATCGATCACGATTGTATCAACGCCCCGCGCCTTGCGCTTGTTGCGGCTTTCTTCGGGGTCGTGACCGAGGACTAAATGGCGTGGTGTGACGGATCCAAAGTGGTTACCCCCTTCTAGGGCACGATCGGTTTGGTATTCCTGGGCGATCGCCTTGGCCCTGTCCGTGACCTCCTGGGGTTGGAAGGTGTCGAGGGCAATGACGCGATCGGCCACATCGAAATAGTCGCCGCTGCCGCCCATCACCACGATCGTGGAAACGCCGTGGTCTCGATACAGTTGCTGAATTTTATCGACGAAGGGGGTGATTGGTTCCTGGTCCTTGCGAATCAGGGCCTGCATCCGCCGATCGCGAATCATGAAGTTGGTGGCTGAGGTGTCTTCGTCAATCAGCAGCAACCGGGATCCGGCTTCCAGTCCCTCCATAATGCTGGCCGCCTGGGAGGTGCTACCGCTGGCATTACTGGTACAGAATTGGGTGGTGGAGTGCCCCAGGGGTAGATGGTTGATAAAGGGAGAAATATCGACTCCGGCGATGCTACGGCCATCTTCGGCTCGCACTTTGACCGCACGGGGATCCGTCACCAGATATTCACGGCCATCACCGGGGATATGGTTGTAAATGCCCCGCTCGATCGCCCGCAGTAGGGTGGATTTCCCGTGGTAGCCGCCGCCCACAATCAGGGTAACGCCCTGGGGAATGCCCATGCCTTTGATCTCACCGCGATTGGGACAGGTGAAGCTCACCTCCAACTCGGGGGGAGACTGGAAGGGAATGGAATCGGGGAGGGGGCGATCGTCGATGCCGCTTTGGCGTGCAAGGACCGCGCCATTGGGCACAAAGGCCACGAGCTTTTTCTCCCCCAACTGCATCCGCAGCCATTGGGTATCTTCCACCGTGGCCACCTGTTGTTGCAGCGCTTGGGGACTGAGGCTTTCGTAAAAGAGCGACTCTTCCACAATGTCGAGGATATCTTCGCAGAGCAGCTCCGCCGCCTGCCGCCCGAGGATGCGACGACCCTGGGCCGGTAGGCCCACGGTAAACCGCACTTCAATACACTGGGCATTCACATGGGCCGCCGATCGCTTGAGTACGGCTTGGCTGGGCCGGATAATTTCCACCTTGCCACTCTTGCCCGTACCTCGGCGCTGGCTGATGTGGTGGGCAACTCGATCGAAGCGTCGCACTAAAAAATCTTCCAAGGCGACGGCCCGTAGGGGCGTTGCGTAGAAGGGAGCCGGAAAGCCCGCCTCAGCGGTGGACAGTTGTACCCGTAACTGACTGGGTGCGGCGAAGGGATCCCCCTGCACATGGTCAATAATTAGGGTAAAACCTGGAAACTCATAGCTGCCCTTAATATCCTTGTAGGCACGGTAGCTAGCCCCATCCAAGCTCAACAGTCTTTGGCGCAGTTGGCGATCGTCCAAACCCATAGTCTTACCTTATCTAACCTTCTTCACAGTGGTTCGCGGACAGTGCTGGCGGACCTAGGGGGGCGGGGAAGAAACCCAAACCCACCCTTCCCATGCTCCATAACACCGTGAGGTTCACCGTGATCCCAAATCTGGTAATCGCCCAGGAGTTGAGGATTCATCTGGGGCGTCAATCCCCGGCACAGCGGGGAATTCCTGGCCTCACCCGGTCTCAACTCACCGTCCGTTGCGATAACCCCTAACCTCACGCCCCATGCAACCCTAGGACACCTTGCAAAATCCAACGTTTGAGGAAGTGGCCCACGGGGGAACAGGGTCGGGTTGGGCGGCTTTGCCGCCCGTCACTCCCAATCAATCGAGGTTCCCCCTAGGGACTGTCATCATTTAACCCTAGACTACCCTCAGAGTCAGGGGCACAGCCCCTAGCCCCTACCACTGGGGTGGGCGTGTAACTCTGATGTCGCAGGAATGTCGCAAGAGTTCTACAGTTAGTTGATGACACGCCCTAGGTTATCTTATCAGTCCACGTCGAGGGGGTTGAATCGCAGCCCTAGAATCATGGTGCCCAAGTGTTGTGTCAGATCACTGCGTTAAAGCATGGCGCTTGCCTACTGCAGATAGCGCAGGATGCCCTGGGCAATGGCAGCGGCAATGCGACTGCGGTGGGCTGGGTCCGCGAGGCGGGGGGCATCTTCGGCTCCCGTCACAAACCCCACTTCCACCAAGGTGGCGGGCATGGATGTGCGGCGTATTACATAGAAGCGGGCTTCTCGCACTTGACGATCGCGAATGGCCACATTTTCCAACAGACTTTGGTGGATGGTTTGGGCTAAGCGCCGCCCTTCATTAGATCCGTAGTAGTAGGTTTCGACACCGTTGATATCGGGGCGATCGAGGCTAATGGCATTGGCGTGGATACTGACGAACACGGTGGCATTGGCGCGTTCTGCCACCTGTACCCGAGGCTCCAGGTCCACCTCCCGATCGTCGTAGCGAGTCATCACCACCTGGACACCCTGCTGGGTTAGTAGGGCTGCCACTTGCTGGGCTACGGGAAAGACCACCTGTTTTTCCTGTAACCCACCGCGTCCCACGGCACCGGGATCCCGCCCGCCATGGCCTGGATCGATCACAACCACAAAGCGTCCCTGGGGAACGGAGGGGAGCGGAATTGATGGGGTGGTGCTGGGATAGGGCGAGGGGGAGGGGGGCCGACTGGGATCCGGCAAGGTGGGGGCGGGGACCAGAATCGATCGGGGTTCGCGGAGGGTCAGGGACAGCATTTGGGGGCTGAGGGGCCGGGGAATATCGATTTGGACGCCGGGGGCGGGTTCGATAAAAATGCTGACGGTTTGGGTATCGTCCTGGCGGAGGCGTACCCGCTGCAATAGGCTACTGGTGCTCAGGTTTGGTCCTTGGACATCGGCCCGTAGCTGGGCAGGAAAGAGTCGCACTCGATATTCATTGCCTTCGGGTTGGGCACTGAATTGGAGCGGTCGATCGCTTTGAATGAGCAATTGTGTCCCGCTGCGATCGAGGCTTACGCTTTGGATTTGGGCCGGGGCGGCGACGGGGCTAGGCGGTTGGGAAGCCGGTAGGTTTCCCGGCATCGGCGCGGTGGAGGTGGGCTGGCCTGGAATGGGGGTGGGCCGTCGGCGCGGGAGAAGAATAATGCCGCCCAGGTTGCTCAAGCTGGCTCGCCAGTCCGGGGCGTTGGGGGGGACGGTTAGGGTAATGCGGCTGAGGTTGGGCTGGTTCGCAACGGGGCGAAAGGTGAGGGATTCGATCGCGAGGTTGGGCAGGCTGAAGCTTTGGTTGAGTAAAGCCGGGTTTAGGGTGGAGTTGGTAATATCTAGCTCGATCGTCCGTTGATCACGGCTGCGGCGGGCGACGACGGCGGATTCTCCCCCTTGGGTTGCGATAAAGAGACCGTCCGGTGTTGCCCGCCAACTTTCAAGATAGGTTACGCCGGTGGGGGTGGTGGCGGTGGGGGGCACGGATGCGCCGGCGGGGCTGCCATTGCGATCGAGTTGGGGCAACTGGACAACCCATTGGGTTGGCGAGACCCCTTGGACGTTAATTTGCTGGGGATTGACCTGAAAGCCGGGGGCGAGTTCTAGGACCAAGCGAGTGGTGTCCTGGTCAAATTGCCCGACCCGCAGGCTTTGGAGACCATTGCCCAGTAGCTCCTCGGCCAGGGGACGACCGAGGCTGGTACCGGGTAGATCGATGACGATGCGGGTGGGGTTGGCCAGGAGTTGGGCGCGGGGCTGAACGGCTGTGTCGGTGGTGAATTCGAGACGGTTTTGGGCTCGATCGAAGCGCCAGTTGAGGAGGCGGGCAGCTTCGGCGGGCAGTGCGGCCAGGAGGCTGACGGCGATGCCCATTCCCCCAACCAGTAACTTCCGGCCCAGTAATTTCCAGTCCAGTCGCGTCCAGTCCAGTCGTGTCCAGTTCCAAAATTCCCGGCCCAGTAATTCCCGACTCCATCGCCCCCGTAGTGCTGTCTGGATGGGGAAGGACAGGGCGCGACGGCAAGATAAACGAAGGGGTGACCGGATGGGTGACATCTGTTTCGACATCTAAACTGAATTCTCCTCTAGGGGGCTTCTCTGGGGGGTTGGGGGCTTTTCCGGTGGTTATTCTGGGGCCAGCCCGGTTTAACCCGGTCCTCATTTCTGCCGCTCTATTGTACGCAGGTTCTGGGTCATTGTAATGGAGGAACTGGCCTGAGGGAACTTCGATTAAGGGGGGTGGGCGATGAATCCGCCTATCCTTGCACGGGCTGGGGCGGTGGAGCCGATCGACCAAACCCGGGGTTATAAGGATGCAGGATGGAAATTTGAGGGTTTTTTTGAGGGTTTCAAGGGGGCACCTCGATGAATTGGGTTGCGCGGCGAATCCGCGCAACCCAACCCTGATTCTGCCGTGGGTACTGCGGTGAAAATCTGTATGAATCGAGGTGCCCAAGGGTCTCGCTAGCTTTTTCTGAGCTCTTCTAACTGGTACAGCTGCTCGTATAGTGTTCGTTCCTCCGCACTGATGGTCTGGGGGATCACCACCTGCACCTCGACTATTTGATCACCGCGTCGGCTCTGGGGCTGGGGATAGCCCTTCCCCTGGAGGCGTAGCCGCTGGCCCGATCGAACCCCCGGTGGAATTTTCAGTTGTACAGGACCGTCCAAGGTTAAGACGGAAATTGTCTGTCCCAAGACCGCAACCGCTGGAGAAATGGCCACTTCACAGAACACATTGGCTCCCCGCAGTTTCAGCACGGGATGCTCTGGGACTTGGACCCGCAGATATAGATCGCCCCCATTAATGCCCTGGCCCCGTAGGCGAATTTGCTGCCCGGTCACCATGCCACCGGGCATCTCCACCTCGATCGATCGGCCATCCTCCAGCCGCACCCGTTCAACGCCCCCCTGGTAAGCCCGCTCTAACGGAATTTCGAGGTCGGTTTCGGCATCGCGGCGGGGGGGGAGGGGTTTGATGGTGTAGGCGGTTTTGGTGTGGCCCGGTTGGAGGGGACTGGGACGGGGACGATCGGATGCGGGTTTGCGGGGGTGCTCCCAGTCAAAGCGGGGTTGGGGCTGGGTCTTGGCGGAGGTAGCAGACTGGGGAGGGACCGATCGCGGGGGGGCCGATCCTCGACGATCGGCGGTACGGGTTGGACTGTCCTGGGGGGGAGATGGGCGGCGGGGAGCCTCGCGGGGTGCAGGCTCACGGTAAAAGCGATCGGACTGGGACGGTGTGGTGCCACGGGACCTGAGATCTGGGCGTGGTTCGGGGGAGGGGGGATCGGGGGATCGGCGGGGTATGGGATTGGGATAGGGGTCTGGAACCGGCATCGGTTTGCGCCCCAGCAAGTCTTCCACAAATGTGTTGAAGTCGGGAAACTGGCTATAGTCCACCTCTGGCTCGGGATCTGGCCCAACGCCCCAGGGATCCTGACCCGATCGCGTCTGTTCGGCGGATCCTTGGCCTTTCCAGAAAAAGCTGAATTGATCATACTTGGCCCGTTTATCGGGATCGCCGAGAACCTCGTAGGCTTCGCTTAGGGCTTTGAATTGATCCTCCGCTTCCTGATTGCCGGGATTCAAATCCGGGTGGTACTGGCGCGCAAGGCGACGGAACGCCTTTTTGATGTCGTCAGCGCTGGCATCACGGCTGAGGCCGAGGATGCTGTAGTAGTTCCGAAAGTTCTCCATAGGCTCCGATCGAGATCCCGTACTCAAGGGAGGGGTAGTCCTGTGCCAGATATCTGCCCGTGCAAAACATCTGTCCGTGCAAGATATCTGTCCGTGGTTTACCCCAGGACACCTCGATTAGTCTAGATTTGTGGACGATTGTCCAGGCAGGAATCAGGGTTGGGTCGGGTGGTTTCGTCGCCCACACCGATTAATCGAGGTATCCCCCAGTTTTGTTCACCCCAGTTTAACGCCAGTTCGATCCTCCTTTTCCTGACCTGGGTTGCGATGGGGGAGAGGGCGATCGGTGCCAGCTGCGACAACTCACCTGGACAAATTTTTATAGTACATATACTCTATATTGAGACTACCGATTCATCCACATGCTTGCCCTGGCTGACGCCGGGGCTTTTTCATAGCCCGATCCAGGCAAGGGGTCGATCGGCCACCTCGATGAATTGGGTTGCACGGCGAAGCCGTGCAACCCAACCCTGATTCTGCCGTGGGTAATGCGGTGAAAATCTGGATGAATCGAGGTGCCCTACCGAGTTGACTGCCAAAAGATCCTGCATTGGGCGCGAAAACCGCGCCCCACAAAGCTGAAGAAGCCCCCCGCGTCGCGGGGGGCTTCCCTGGGAGATTCGTCTAAAAATATTTGTGGGGGCAGCGAAGCTGCCCCCACAACCAACCAGAAATGGATTTGGGATCTAGTCCACGATGACGATCGATTCCTGGACTTCAGTCATGGTCTCAGCCACCGTCATCGCACTATCCAGGCGGAATTGATCAGACCCAGCCGGATCTTGGCTGTCTTGCCAGGTGGTCCACTGATTGCGGAATGCCACCAGTCGATCGTTGCCATTGGGTAGCAATTGCTGGACATGGGCCGCAACCTGCACTGTTTTGGCATCGTGGAACTGGGTCGCCAGCTTCGGGGCAAAACCAATTCCAATCACCGGCAGCAGCAGACAGGTGGCCACAAACACTTCCCGAGGCTTGGCATCATGGAGCCACTCGGGGAACTTGAAGTTTTGTTGGCCGCAGAAGACCCGACGCACCATCGAGAGTAAATAAATGGGAGTCAGAATCAAACCCACCGCCGTCAGGAAAATCACCAAGATGCGGAAGCCGTTGCTATAGATGCCGTCGGTGGCGAAGCCGATGAATACAGCCAGTTCGCTCACAAAGCCGCTCATCCCCGGCAGGGCCAAAGACGCCATTGCCGCAGCGGTGAAGAGGGCAAAGGTGATGGGCATTTTGTTGGCAATGCCGCCCATCTTATCCATAACCAGGGTGTGGGTCCGATCGTAGGCGATCCCCGTCGTAAAGAAGAGGGCGGCTGCAATCAAACCGTGGGAAATCATCTGCAACATGGCCCCGCTCATGCCGAGGTCGTTGTAGGCGGCAATTCCCAGCAGCACAAAGCCCATGTGGGAAATCGAGGAGAAGGCAATGCGGCGCTTCATATTGCCTTGGCCGAAGGCACCCAGGGCACCGTAGACAATGTTGACGACCCCAAGAATGGCCAACATCGGTGCAAAGAAGATGTGGGCATGGGGCAGCATTTCCACATTGAGGCGAATGAGGGCATATCCCCCCATCTTGAGCAGAACGCCGGCCAGAATCATGGAAACGGGGGTGGGGGCTTCACCGTGGGCATCGGGGAGCCAGGTGTGGAGGGGGAAGATGGGAAGCTTGACCCCAAAGGCGACTAGGAAACCGAGGTAGAGTAAGGCTTCAAAACCAGGGGCGTACTCCTTGAGGCCCAGGGTTTGCATGTCGAAGGTGAAGGTATCGCCATGGAACGCCATGGCAAAGGCGCCGATCAGGATGAAGAGGGAAGCGGCGGCGGTGTAGAGAATAAACTTAGTGGCGGCGTAGGTGCGCTTGGGGCCTCCCCAAATCGAGATCAGGAGGTAGACGGGAACCAATTCCAATTCCCAGACCAGGAAGAAGAAGAGCAGATCCTGGGCCGCAAATACGGCGATCTGGGCGCTGTACATCACCAGCATGAGGAAATAAAAGAGCCTGGGCTTTTCCTTCACGTCCCAGGCCGCCAAGATTGCCAGCGTTGTGATGAAACCGCTGAGGACAATGAGGGGCATGGAGAGGCCATCCACGGCCAAGGACCAGTCCAGGCCAATCTGGGGTAACCAGGCGTAGCGTTCCACAAGTTGGAAGCTGGAGTTCTGGGGATCGTAGCTGCTCCAGAAGGCTCCAATCATCAAGACGAAATCAAAGAGGGCAACGCCTAAAGCGTAGAAGCGGATTGTTTTGGTTTCTTTGGCGGGGAGGAGGGGAATGGGGAGGGCAGCGAGGAGGGGGAACAGAACTAACGTCGTTAACCAGGGAAAGTCAAAGGTTGCCATCAGAAAATTGACCTACATGCGTGGCGTGAATTGCCTGCGAAAACTGCGGATGGAAGCGAGGTGGAGAGTTGAATTGCCCCTAGCACGGCTCCACTAGGCGACAAGGGAGACAGCAGGATTCGTCAGGTCGGGGCGAGCATATTTACAGATTTAACCCGAGGCAACGGGGATGATGGGGGGCTGGATAAACGAGCGTTAGGGGAGACGGGTTGAAGTCTCCGGTGCTCCATGGTCACCATCGCGAGTTGCCGATGTAGAAGACAGCGCTAGGCAGGGATCCAACACTGATCCACGGGGGCTGGGGAACTGAGCAAATATACTCAACTAACTTCTATTTTATTACATTATGTAAATTTGTGTAACTTTGACTTTCAGGATTTCTTTAGGCTTTGCATTGATCGAAGTCAATGCCGAATCTGATTTCGATCGGTGTTTATCTATTTATTACACTTCGATCGGTCTGATGAGGGCACCGCGATGGATCAAAATTTTTGGCAGATTACCCACACAGGAGTCGGGATCTAGGCTGGGCGGCGAAGCTGTTTCGCTGAATTACGCCCAACCCAATCACGCCCAACCCAATCACGCCCAACCCAATAATCACGCCAGCCCAGTTTCCTACCCACCGAATTGCGCCTAACGGTTACGCCTAGCCCAGGTCATTGGGGGCTTTTTTAGGCTCCTGGTTTGGGTGCGGTATTTCACTTTGGGTGCCCTCATCTTGGGTGCCCTTACCTTCAGGGCACTTCGATTGACTGTGGCCGCGCGGCGAAGCCGCACAACCCAACCCTAATTCTGCCGTGGGGACTGCGGTGAAAATCCGTAGGGTGATGAGGGTGAGTACCTACTCCTGGGACAGCTTATTGAGGGCCAACTTTTGTAAAGTTCTGTGTTCCGTGAGGTTCTGGGTTGCGATGGCGCGGAGCGCTGCAATTGGGGGTGCTGCAACGTTGTGGTGGTGTGCGCTGGTGGCGGCTCCCCTGGGGAGTCGATTAAGTTTTCAAAACCCAAGGTTTTGCGATCCTGAGTTCAGAGGTTCGTGACTAATGTTAGATTTAGGGTTAAGGATTTTTAAACAATCGAACCCTTAAAATTCGTCGAACCATTGCTAGACCTCTGCCGCATTGACCCCTGCTTAAGTCCTGCCTTTGCCATGTTCCCCCTAGAGCCTTGTACTGCTGGGGACGCATGACTTGAGGAGCCATGACAGTGGCGTTGCTGGAAGTCTGACTTTGGAATATCTGGGATGGAGGAACCCCCATGAGTGTTAGCACCCCCGAAAAGTCGAAAGATTCCAACGAGTCCAAGGCTCCGTCTCCGGCTAAGCCCGAGGCCGCTACAAAGACCTCAGCCTCAACCTTGGCTGTCCGTGGGTCGAGCCTGCCCGAGCGCCGTCCTGTCGGTCCCAGTGCCCTGAAAGTGGCTTCGACCTTTGGGGGTGGGCTGGCCCTGCGCCCTGTGGAAGCCAGTTCGCTGAAGGTGGTGAATACGTATCGTGCCCCGGAACAACGCCCGATCGCGGTGGATACGCTGCAAATCGCCCGAATTGAGACGATCTATGGTCCTCGCCCGGTGATGGTGAGCACCCTGAAGATCGATCGTCTGGAGAATGCTTTTGGTGCCCGTCCGGTGGCTTCTAACCAAATTGATGAAGAGCCGGTGGTCTTGATGGGATATCTGGACTAGGGCTGGTGGCGATTCGATCGCACCAACCACTGGTGCCGATTACTTGGGCCAATCCTGGCGTGGGCGATCGTGCCAAATGATGAACTTGGGGTGAGCACTGCTCACCCTTTTATTTTGGGCCGTATCGCGGCTCACGCTTAGGGGCCGTCATCATTTAACCCTAAAATGCTCTCAGAATCAGGGATCTAGCCCCTCACTCATCCAACTGGGGTGGGCGTGTAACGCTGGTGTCGTAAGGTTCCTACAGTGAATTGATGACACGCCCCAGGTGAGGCTGGATGCACCCTGCTCCTGGCGGGGTTTATCTTGATCTCCATCCCCCTCGCTGTTGCATAATCCTGGCTCAAATTCCATGACCGACCCCCACACTCCCCTGCAGTCCTCTTGCCCGTGGACGATCGAAGATAGCGAACAGCTGTACCGCGTCAAGGGCTGGGGTGAACCCTACTTCAGCATCAACGCCCTCGGTCATCTCACCGTGTCCCCGAGGGGCGATCGGGGGGGGTCGTTAGATTTGTACGAATTAGTGCAGTCTCTGCGGCAGCGGAATTTGGCCCTACCGTTGTTGATTCGGTTCTCGGATATTTTGGAGGATCGCCTAGAGCGCCTCAATGCTTGCTTTGCCAAGGCGATCGCCCGTTACAGCTATCCGGGTGGCTATCGGGGTGTTTTTCCCGTTAAATGCAATCAACAGCGGCATTTACTGGAGGATCTGGTTCGGTTCGGCCAGCCGTACCAGTTTGGGCTGGAGGCGGGATCCAAGCCGGAACTGATGATTGCCCTGGCGCTGTTGGATACGCCGGGATCCCTGCTGATTTGCAATGGCTATAAGGACCGGGACTATGTGGAAACGGCGGTGCTGGCACGGCAGTTGGGGAAAGTGCCGATTATCGTGCTGGAGCAGGCGGATGAGGTGGATCTGGTTCTGGCGGCCTATGGGCGCTTGGGGGTGGAGCCGATCGTCGGGGTGCGGGCCAAACTCAATGCCAAGGGCAGTGGCCGCTGGGGAACTTCGGCGGGCGATCGGGCTAAGTTTGGTCTAACGATTCCGGAAATTGTCCAGGCTGTGGAAAAGCTGAAGGCGGCGGGGTTGCTGTCGTCGTTACAGCTTCTACACTTCCACATTGGGTCCCAGATCTCGGATATTAGCGTCATTAAGGATGCCATTCAGGAAGCTAGCCAAATTTACGCTCAGTTAGCTCTAATGGGCGCAAATATGCAGTATTTGGATGTGGGAGGAGGTTTGGGAGTGGACTATGACGGGTCCAAAACCAGCTTTTCCGCCTCGAAAAACTACAACATGCAGAACTACGCCAATGACATTGTGGCGACGGTGAAGGATGCCTGTGTCCAGCATCAAATCTCGGTTCCCACCCTGGTGAGTGAAAGTGGGCGGGCGATCGCCTCCCATCAGTCGGTTTTGGTATTTAATATCCTGGGCAGTAGCGAAGCCGTGCCCTTAGCCCCGGATCCGGTCCAGGATAGTGAGGACCTGATTATTCGTAATCTTTACGAAGCCTACAGTACCCTGACACCGGAAAACTACCAGGAGCGCTACCACGACGCAGAAAAGTTCAAAGAGGATGCGATCGCGGCGTTTCGTTTGGGCTATCTCAGTTTGGCGCAGCGAGCCAGGGCGGAGCAAATTTACTGGGCCTGTTGCCAGCGAATTCAGGCGATTATCCAGGGCCAAGCCTATGTGCCGGAATACCTGAGTCCTCTCAACCATGCTCTGTCGTCGATTTACTATATGAATCTGTCGGTGTTCCAGTCTGCGCCGGATTGCTGGGCGATCGATCAACTGTTCCCGATTTTGCCCATCCATCGCCTAGACGAAGAGCCAACCCAACGGGCGACCCTGGCGGATTTAACCTGTGACAGTGACGGTAAGCTCGATCGATTCATTAGTCTCGGGGATACGAAGCCAATGTTGGAACTACATCCCCTGGCGGCGGATGAGTCGTACTATTTGGGGATGTTCCTGGGCGGCGCTTACCAGGAAATTATGGGGAATTTGCACAATCTATTTGGCGACACCAATGCGGTCCATATCCACCTCACGCCCCAGGGCTACGAAATTGAGCATGTGGTGCGGGGGGATACGTTAGGTGAAGTGCTGGGTTATGTGCAGTATGACAGTGGGGCGATGGTGGAGCGGGTTCGTCGTCAGTCGGAGCGGGCGATCCAAGCGGGTCACATGACCTTGGAAGAATCCCAGCAGCTGTTGCAGCGCTATGAGGAGGGCTTCCGGGCCTATACCTATTTGTCTGAGGATTGATCTGGGGATTGAATTGTGGCGGGGGAGTCGATCGATCGGGCTGGTCGATCACAGTGGGGCGATGATGGGGCAAAAATCCAAAAGAAAAGTCCGCCCCGAGGGACGGACTGAAGCTTCCTAGATGTTTCTCCGGCCATTATAGTAAATTGCTTCCTTTTTGAGTTCAATCCGCCATTAGACTTATTTTCCGCCCACGGGCGAATAATTCCCATGGTGTAGCAGGTTCCTGCCTGAGGTTCCACGCACAATCTTCGTCTCTAGCAGCTTTGTGGGGATCCAATTGGAGCACTGCTGCAAGGGTCACTCCATCAGCACCCCGGAAAAGTCCTAATTTCTGTGCAGCCCCTAGAGGGCACCTTGATTAATTGGGGTCGGTGGCGAAGCCACCGACCCCAAACCCTAATTTTTGCGTGGGCTAGCTCCCGAGAATTTAGATTAATCCAGGTGCTCTAGAGAAGTTGAGAGCGGTCTAAACAAAAAAAGTCCGCCCCGAGGGACGGACTGAAGCTTCCTAGATGTTTCTCCAATTACTTATATTATCAGCTTTATCTTCCCCAACCCACATCAGTTAAATGGCGGATTCTGTGGCCATTGTTACAAAAGGGTGCCTTGATGACTGGAATTGGGTCGCAAAGCCGCTGCATCTCATCCTGTTTTTTGTTGGTTTTTTGTTGGTTTTCTGGGCTGGATTTTCTGGGCTGGGTTCCCTGGAGCGGGTTTTATGGCGGGTTCCCTGGGCAATGGACGTTTCTTTAAGACCAGCTGATGAGGAGGCCGAGGCCTGACTGACTGACAGAAGTGCTGAGGAGCAGTCATAGCAGGGTTTTCAAAAGAGGGAAAGTCTGGGTTGATGGAGAAGAAGAATCAAAAAATAAACCATCAACATGAAAGCCCAGACTCGGTTA
>JAYKIB010000080.1:0-7639 GCA_035285005.1 Prochlorothrix sp. | reverse complement strand
GCGACAGAAAAGTAAGCGGGCCGCGATGGACGATGCTTACATGACAACCCTGATTACCCAGGCTTTCCCTCTCAACTCTGCACACTAGACTCACGCTGGCAAGGGCTTTCCAGACGCGCTTACCCTGGCATTTATACCCGGACACCTTCCGGTCTTGGGTTTGTTCGGTGGTCCAGGGACTTCCGTTTATAGTGCTATTTTAGTCGTGCCTTATATTATTACAGTGGGATCTAGAGGATCGTCTTATGGATGGCCTCTATCTTCTTTTGCATCGAGACTTGTAGATTGTAATCGGTAAGGCTTCCCGGCGATCCTAAAAACTTTCTATACTGTGTTTTCACACGGAAGAATAAGCCTTCCAGCGATCCGGTGCCAGGTAACAGGACGTTACCAACCTCCGTAGGGGCGGGTTTACCCTGTTATCTCTCGATCTCAACTCCAAGATCCCAAAAACCCGCCCTCTTTTATTCAAAAACCACGCCGGGTACCCCAAAACCCCAAAGAGGGCAGGTTTGGCTTAATTTCTTGTGGGTATCCTAAATTGTCTGGTAAACCTGTCCCTACACCGGATGCGGGATTGGGGTGATGTGGTTTTAAACAATGCGCGGATCAAGATGTTGGTCAAAATACTGGGGATCCCAGCAATTGGCCCGCATAAACTGAGCCGCAACCTCATGGATTTCATCGGGAGGTTGCCAGTCTTCCCACAAGCTCAACTGCCCCGGACTCTCCTTTTTTTTGCCCTTGCGCCGGGGCTTCAGCTTCCCGATCAACCCCTTTAACACCTTGCTCCCCCAAGCATTGCGCTTCTCCGGCTTGGGTTTGGGCCTATATTTCTCACAAAACCGCCGATAGGCCGCCGCACACAACTCCAACGTCACCCCCAGCGCCAGAAACGCCGGATGCCACTCCGTAATTCCATCCTGGGTTAACCGCGCATAACTCCCATAATTGCTGAAATCATAGAAAAATCCTGCTTGTATACCCGCCGCCTTCGGGTTGGCATGGATATAGCGGATCGTATTCAGCGCCCGCTTCTTGTCGCTCAGCGGGAAGCCCGTACTGTGATAGCGCTTCTCCCAAAAATGCCCCGTCCGGTTCAGCATCCGGTTAAAACACATCGCCGTATGCCAGTTCAGCCACTGCATAATCTTCGGCAACTCCTCCGCATCAGCCGGTGCCAACAAATAATGAACATGGTTGCTCATAATGCACAGGGCATAGACCTTAAAGCCGTACTTTTCCTGGCATTTCTTGATCGCATACAGCAACACCTCCCGGCACTCCAACCGCGTCAGCCGAAACTCCCGGTTATTGCACCGCACCGTAATGTGATAGCAGTAGCCTTGCTGTAAATTCCTCGGTTTCCGGGCCATAAACACCAATCCTTCCGTAGGGGCGGGTTTACCCCAACGATACCCACCCAAAACCTCCCCAAACCCGCCCTCTTTTATTCAAAAACCGTCCTGTATACCCCAAAACCCCAAAGAGGGCCGGAAGAACCGGCCCCTACACCGTAATATTGCCAAATTTCCCGTAGGGGCGCGGTTTTCGCGCCCGGTTTTCGCGCCCAATGCAGAATTTCCGTATACCCCCCCAAAATCAAACACCCGCCCTCTTTTGCCCCTGGACTCATTTTGGGCAAACTACTTGGAGTGGCACAATCCAGAGCGACCGCGCCCCCGTGCCCGATCGCCTTTTGAACAGTGTGTTATGCTCGGGACAGCCCCTAGGCGTTGTGCAATAACACACTTCAAACGAGGGTATAGCAATGATCGGTCATATAAAGTACGGGGATCACAATGCGCCCCGCAGCCGACGGTGTTTATCCAGCCTTACCTAGGCGTTAGTCGCTCTAGGCGCCTCGCAACATTCAAAATTTTTTCTAAGTCCTGGGCACCTCGAAAAATCAAAGTTTTCCCCCAGTGACCCACGCAAGAGCCAGAGTTGGGTTGGGCGGCGAAGCCGCCCAACCCCATTAATCGAGGTGTCCTAGTGGCGCGGAAACGGAAAGTAAGTACTGGCGCGGAAGTCAGGATCAAGTTGAGCAGTTGCCGCTGCTTGTCATAATTACGATCGCTGCCATGACGATCGCCATCATAAATCGAGGCCCCCGGTGGCACTACATTGCTTGACACCGATAATCCACGCACGTTGTTGGATCCCGATCCTTAGCCTAGCCTTCTTGTGTGAAGGATCTTGTTCAGACGGTGGCGGCCCATGGGGTAAACCCCTCTCCCGCCCTGCTTATTTTTGGGTTCATCCAGCAAGTCCTTAACAGTCTGCTCAGGGGTTTCCCCTCCCAAATTTATGTCTATGCAGCCCTCTGTCCCCTTTACTTGTACCCCTGTCCTGATGGTGCAAGATGGTGCCCAGCAGTTCTCCATCCCCCTCGATCGGGAGTTGTACACCCTGGGTCGTGATCCTCTGTGTACCATCACTCTGGGATCGGCCTATGTGTCTCGCCTGCACGCCACCTTGGTGTACCGTTGTGATGAACCGTGGGAAAGCAATGGTCAAGGTTATTACGAACTACTAGATGGAGATGGCGGTGAACGGCGAAGCCGCAATGGGTTACGGGTTAATAACCATCGGGTCCAGGAACATATTCTCTGTTTAGGCGATGAAATTGACCTGGCGCCGGATGTCCACCTCACCTTTACGGTGAACCCCAGTGATCTGAATCGGTTGATTCTGGATGAAGCCTACTGTCTAGGGTCCCAGGGTGAGCCAGACTCAACCTCAGCCCAATCCCAGGCCCGTCGCCACCTGTGGGCGTTGCTCCAGCAGCAAGCACCGCGTCGTTCCATGTCCTATACCCCCGGCGACACCAGCACCCACAACTTGCCGTCCTACGAGACCCTGCGCCTTCAGACCCTCCAATCTCCCACCCGTCCTGTCCCCCTCGATCAGGTGGCCGCAAAGGACTTAGAGGAGAGCGTGGTTTGTATTTACCCCAACTCCTACACCGGCGAGGAAGAGGAGGAGGTCATTGTTTTGAACAAGGACGCAGCCTATAAGCTGCTCCAGGACGACAATCAGTAACGGGTCCCTCAATTGTGGCGGGCGGCAACGCCGCCCGCCACAATTGAGGGACCCTAACGAGACGCGGCCTTTCCCATCAACACTGGAGCAAACTGGACCGCAGAGGTCAGGTCAGGCAGATGGATACGGCACCGATCTGAATGTGTCACTCGCCCCAACCTGGGATCTTGCAGAATGTTGATCTATATATTACTATGTGGTCAACTAATGAATTGGCAGCGCACGAGGACTTGACCATGCTCTTTCGCCAACTATTTGATCCTGAAACCAGTACCTATACCTACCTCATTGCAGATCCTGCCGCCGGTGTAGCAGCCTTGGTGGATCCGGTTTTGGAACAGGTGGAGCGGGACATACAGTTGGTCCAAGAGCTGGACCTGACGCTTCAGTTTTGCCTGGAAACCCATGTTCACGCTGATCATGTGACGGGGACGGGGCAACTGCGGGAGCGTACGGGCTGTCAGGGACTGGTGCCCCAAAATGCGGATGTTGCCTGTGCCGATCGGGAGCTTGGAGACGGTGAAGTGCTGATGTTGGGGAGCATCCCGATCGAGGCGATCGCCACCCTCGGTCACACCGACAGCCATCTTGCCTTCAAGGTCAATGGCGATCGGGTGCTGACGGGGGATGCGCTTCTGATTCGAGGCTGTGGCCGCACGGATTTCCAAAGCGGCGATGCGGGTTTGCTCTACGATGCCATTACCCAGCGTCTTTTCACGTTGCCGTCGGAGACCCTGGTCTATCCCGGCCACGATTACAAAGGCCGCACGGTTTCGACCATCGGTGAAGAAATGCGCCACAATCCTCGGTTTGTGGGCCAAACCCGAGACAGCTTCATCCGGTTGATGGGGAACCTCAACTTGCCCAACCCCAAGAAAATTGCGGAAGCGGTCCCGGCGAATCAGGGCTGTGGCAAACCGCAACCGATGTAACGAAATCCGCTGCCCGAGGTGCTCTGCTGTCTATAGCGTTTAGTGCTTAGGTGAAACGGGCTGTACCTGCCTCCGGTGAGGCACATCTTAATCCCGGTACATCGTGATCCCGGTACTGCCTGTAACCGAGGGCCGCCATATCGTGTTTTCAAATTCTGAATTGTTCTAAGGATTAACACCATGACTACTGCTGCTTTCCCCAACTCTGCTGCCGCTAGCGGTCTGCAAACCATCGATGCCCCCACCCTCCAAAGCCAGCTGCAACAGGGCAATGTGGTTCTGGTGGATGTTCGCGAGCCGGTGGAATACCGAGGTGAACGCATTGATGGAGCTATCTCCCTGCCCTTGTCGAGCTTTGATGCAGCCCAACTGCCGCCCGTGGAAGCGCACCAAACCCGCGTTCTCATGTGTAATAGCAGCGGTCGATCGGGGGAAGCGGCCCGTAAACTTCTGATTGCCGGGTATGAAACCGTGGTCCATCTGGAGGGGGGTCTGCAAGCCTGGAAACAGGCGGGGTTACCCACTGTGGTCGATCGTACGGCTCCCATTAGCATTATGCGTCAGGTCCAAAT
This sequence comes from Prochlorothrix sp., assembly GCA_035285005.1. Classification (GTDB taxonomy): domain Bacteria; phylum Cyanobacteriota; class Cyanobacteriia; order Prochlorotrichales; family Prochlorotrichaceae; genus Prochlorothrix. The sequence goes on along the minus strand of JAYKIB010000080.1, from coordinate 3,090 downwards.
TACGGCGGGATCCCTTGTTGTAGCGGGTACTTTGCTGGGTGCCTTTGTCAATCCTGCTTTTCTGTTCCTCAGTGGCTTTGTCGGCTCTGGTCTCATCTTTGCGGGGGTGACCAACACCTGTGGCATGGCGATTCTGTTGGCTAAGCTCCCCTACAACCGGGTTCAGCGTTAACAGAAGTGGACACCTCGATCAATGCGCCTTAACCAATGCGCCTTAACCAATGCGCTTTAACGGTCAACACGCTTCGATACGTTGTGATCCGCGCAAATAATGGGGGTGAGCCTGGGTGGTGAAGCCGCTCACGTTAGTGGAGCGAGCAACCCTCAACCTGGCGAGCTGAGCATTGGTTGACCACTGGCGGAGCATCCGTTAAGCACCTAGGGGGGAGACCCCCTGTTTTTTTGGGATTTTGGGGGATCAAGATTCATGATTGCGACGATCGTTGGCCATATCCTCGCCATTGGCATTGGTCTCAGTTTGGGCCTGATTGGGGGCGGAGGCTCGATTCTAGCCGTCCCCATTTTGATGTATGTGCTGGGGTTGAGTCCAAAAACGGCGATCGCCATGAGCCTGATCGTTGTGGGCATGGTGAGCCTCATCGGTGCGATTCCCCACGGACAACGGGGCAATGTGAATGTCAAAATTGCGGCGCAGTTTACCCCCTTCGCCATGGTGGGCGCTTGGGGAGGATCCCAGGTCGCAGCCCTGCCCCAGGTGAGCGAGCAGGCGCAGTTATTGGCCTTCGCCACGGTGATGGTGGTGGCCAGTCTCCTCATGATTCGCAAGGGATCCCGCAAAAAAGCTCCCCCCGCTCCTCCGCCAGGTTCGGCGCCCCAGCCTAACCCATCGCTTGCGCCAGAGGCGTTCAAACCTGAACCGTTCACGCAGGAAACTCCCCCGCCAGAACGCCCTGCAACCGCAACGCCCTTGCACCAGGCAGCCGATCCCACAGCGCTCTCCCCGGACTCACAACTCTCCGCCCGTTCCTCCCCTCTCCCCGACCCGATCGACCCTCGAGCGATCCCTTTCCCCACCTGGCTCGCGATTCCCCTAGAGGCGATCGGGGTGGGTCTTGTCACTGGATTTGTGGGGGTTGGGGGGGGCTTTTTGATTATCCCGGCGTTGGTGCTGGTGGCTGGGGTGGCCATGGAGGAGGCGATCGGCACCTCCCTGGTGATTATCGCCATTAACTCTGTCACAGGCTTTTTAGGCTACATGAACCAGGTCACCCTGGATTGGGGTTTGATCGTCACCTTTACCCTTGCGGCCAGTGGTGGCACCCTGGTGGGTGCTTATCTGAACCGCCGGTTACGGGCCGATCAACTGCAAAAGGGGTTTGGTTATTTTGTCTTGGCGGTGGCAGTGGTGGTTTTAATCAAACAGTAGGGACCTGTGGGCACCTCGAAAAATCAAAGCTCTTGCCCAGTGGCCCACGTAAGAAGCAGGGTTGGGTTGTGCGGCGAAGCCGCGCAACCCAATGAATCGAGGTGCCCGGTTGGGCGGCGAAGCCGCCCAGCCCTAAACTTTAATTCTGGCGGGAACGACTCCCCAAGAATCTGGATGAGTCGAGGTACCCGGTATCGCGGCCAACGCTGAGGTGAAGCAAGATGTACTTCGTCTGACGAAATGTTACAAGATATCTCGAAGTATTGCCAACTACCAGCAATCCATAACCCAAGCCCGATCTAGAGGCGAGTCCCCCAGGTTGCCCCATGGGTTCTGCGAGGTTTTCTGCTAAATTGATCGGTTAACAGACTGTAAACGTGCTTTAGCATCTGCTGCGGCTTTGGCCCCAGTGATCGCAGCCTGCCCATCCTATTCCCTAACCCAGTTAGCCCATGACGACTGCACAAGAGCAAGCCAAGAAAGCAATTCCAGTCAACACCTATCGCCCCAACAGTCCCTTCGTGGGCAAGTGCATTTCCAATGAACCCCTGGTCGGGGAAGGGGGCGTTGGTCTGGTGAACCACATTAAGTTCGACCTCTCCGAGGGCGACCTGACCTATGTGGAAGGCCAGAGTATTGGGATTATCCCCGATGGCACAGACGACAAGGGAAAGCCCCATAAGCTCCGCCTCTACTCCATTGCCTCCACCCGTCATGGGGACGACCTGGATGGCAAAACAGTCTCGCTGTGTGTGCGTCAGTTGGAGTACAAGCACCCCGAAACTGATGAGATGGTCTACGGGACCTGTTCCACCCATCTCTGCAACATGGAACCGGGCACACCGGTGAAAATCACCGGCCCCGTCGGCAAAGAAATGCTGCTGCCCGAGGATCCCAACGCCAACATCATTATGCTGGCCACCGGAACTGGGATCGCACCGTTCCGTGCCTTCCTCTGGCGCATGTTTAAGGCCGAGGAACGCAAGCTTAACCCTGACTACGAGTTTAAGGGCTTGGCCTGGTTGATCTTTGGGGTACCCAAGAGCCCGAACCTGCTCTATCGCGAAGAGCTAGAGGCGATGCAGAAGGAGTTCCCCGACAACTTCCGCCTCACCTATGCCATCAGCCGGGAGCAACAGAATGCCGAAGGCGGTCGGATGTATATCCAGCACCGGGTGGCTGAGCACTCTAAGGAGTTGTGGAACCTGATTAAGCAGGAGAATACCCACACCTATATGTGCGGTCTTAAAGGTATGGAAGGCGGCATTGATGAAGCCATGACGGCGGTGGCTGCTGAGGAAGGCGTCACCTGGAAGGATTACCAAAAAGACCTGAAGCGTGCCCACCGTTGGCATGTGGAAACCTACTAGGCAAAAGCTAGCGGTTGGCCGATCGCCCAACTGATCCGTTTTCAGGAAAGCAGGAGTTTCGGCTCCTGCTTTCTTGGTATTGGGCTGCACTCTAGGGCGTGTCATTCATTAATCGAGCTGTCCCCTAGTGGACTACGGCTTAAGTCCCGTCTCCCCTTGGGCATGGGATCGGGGAGCATCCCACATTTGTTAAAACCCCCTAGAACCCCCCTACAGCAATGGCCCTCACCCTAAATCCCTCTCCCGTTCTGGGAGAGGGACTTTAAGAAGTCTCACTCCCCTTCTCCCGGCTTGGGAGAAGGGGTTGGGGGATGAGGGTAAATCTGCGAAAGT